>JBBQHZ010000156.1:0-9226 GCA_038324445.1 Rhodobacterales bacterium
AGCAGCGACGGCGTCGGGGGCTGCCATGGCAGGTGCGGGTGCGGGTGCGGCGGCCATCGCGGCTGCAGGTGCGGCGGGCGCCGGGGCCATCACGGGCGCAGCAGTCACTGGCGCCGGTGCCCGGGGCGCAACAGCGGCGCGCGGGGCGGGCACTGCGGCACGCGTGGCACTCCCCGCCCGGACCATCGGCGCGGACGGGCGGCACATCATGATCGTCAGCAAGGCGCCAACGATCAGAAGGGCCAAAACCCCCATGAACGCGCCCTGCATGAAGGTCCAGCCCCCCAGAATCCACAACCCAGAAGCTGTGAAAAGGCCCACCAACGCAGAAATGCCCCATGTCCAGGCAATGCATTCGACCCCACTGGATTTGTTCATAGTTCGACCCCCCAAGTCAGTTCACGGTTTTTTTGTCCAAAAACCTTTAGCGCAGGAATCGGCCCCTGTCTTGCATGGAGTTGACAGATTGCCGCAGGCTTGCGCGTAAAGCACACCCTGCCAAGGCACCACGGGGGCCCTATCTGGGCGTATATCCCTGTCTACTCGGCCGCCAACGCCGCCGCCTGCGCGATCCAGTTGTCGCGCGCGATACGGCCCTTGAATTTCAGTCGCGCATCGACCCAGGCCACCTCTGCCGGGCCCCAGGCGGCGATCTGGTCGAAATGGTAGAAGCCCAGTTCGTTCAGGACACCTTCCAGCTTCGGCCCGACGCCCGAGATGCGCTTGAGATCGTCCGCCGTCCGCCCGGCGCGCGGCCCCGACAGGGTTTCGGGTGCCGACTCGGCGACAGCAGGCCCGCTTGAACTTTCACCCTCGTTGCCGGGCGCGTCGCTGGTCGGGGCGGCAGAACCTGCTGCGGCGTGGCGACCCTCGGGCGCTGGCGAGGGGGCATCGCCCGTGGACGGCGCGCTCGGTTCGGGGGATCCTTTGGCCTCTTCAGGCGATTCCTGCTTGGTCACACCGGTCTTGTCGACGGGATGCCCCTCGGACCGGTCGGCCTTGTCGGCGCGGTTCGCGGGCACCGGACGGGCCGGTTCTTCGGGCAACCCGTTGCCTGACTGCCTTCCCCACCCCGCCAGCAGTGGTACTTCGGTGCCGTCGATGCGCTTGATCGTGTCGCCGATATCGGCCGCGAACCGCGCCGAGACGTTCAGGCGGTCACGCCCGGCCTCGTGTTCCTTCAGCGATGTCAGCCCGCCGGCGGGTTCCGACGCGTAGCGTCCGTTCTGCGGGCCGGGCAACGGCACTTCGCCGCGCGCCATCGCGTCGATCAGGCCGGCGAAGCTTTCGGCCGTCAAATCCTCGTAATAATCCTTGCCGATCTGGGCCATGGGCGCATTGGCGCAGGCCCCCAGGCACTCGACCTCTTCCCAGCTGAACCTGCCATCGGCGCTGAGTTGATGGGCCTTGGGCGCGATCTTTTCGCGCGCCACCGCCACCAGATCCTCGGCCCCGCAGATCATGCACGACAGCGTGCCGCAGATCTGCACATGGGCGACCGAGCCCACCGGCTGCAACTGGAACATGAAGTAGAACGTCGCTACCTCTAGGGCGCGGATATGGGCGAGGCCCAACATATTGGCCACATGCTCGATCGCGGGGCGCGTCAGCCAGCCTTCCTGCTCTTGCGCGCGCCACAGCAGCGGGATGATCGCGCTCGCCTGCCGACCCTCGGGATACTTGGTGATCTGCGCCTGAGCCCAAGCCTCGTTGGCGGGCGTGTAGGCGAAGCTGGTGGGCTGCTCGGGGTGCAGGCGTCTGAGCATGGGGATGGTTCCTGGAACGTAAGCGGTCGGGTCAGGGTTTCGCCCAAACCGTCCGGATTGTCCATGCGCGCGATGGCGCAGGGGCGGCAATCAAGGCACAAACCGGCAAAAACCGATGGTCCCAAATGGGGGGAGTTGCACCCTCTTTGGGACGATAGGCATTTCGGGATCGTCCCATTTGGCAGTATCTGGCCCGCTGGCACGGGGCGTCGCGATGCGCGCCCTGCCCTGCCCCACCCATTGGGTCCGCTATTGGGCAGGACAGGCTGCGGACACCACGCGCAGCCGGTAGGGATCGGTCAGCACCACAAGGCGGCCGTCCGCGAGAAGCAACGCGCCGATCCGGCCGGCCGTATTGGGGTCGGTGACCCCGGCACCACCCAGCACCGGCCGCGCGTCACCCACCAACATCTCGCAGGCATTGCCTTCCAGTGCCGCGACATAGGCCGCGACCTGCGCCAAGTCCTCAGGCGGGGTGAAACCTTCGACCGGACAGCCGGGATCGAGCAGACGCATCCCTTCCTCATCCAGCGCGGCGCGTCCCGACAGGACCAGCGTGAACATCATCTCCAGAACCTCGGCCGGATCGCCAAAGTCAGCGTCCCCGAAAAGGGCGTCCGCCTCCGACCGCAGAACGCGGCAATTATCGCCGGCGATCAGGGCGGCAAGGCCCTCCAGACGCTCGGCCTGTGACTGGGCGTGGGCGGGAATAGCGCCGCACAGCACCAGACCGGCGAGCAGAGCAACTTTTTGCATCAATAATGCCCCGCTTCCTGGAGGAATGGATGGATGGATGGCTTGAGGAAAGAATCCAAAGTAAGAGATCGCCGCCAAGGTTTGTTCGAAAAGGCAGGACGTCCCTCCCCGCATCAGGGAAAGACCTCTGCGCGCAGGCCGGGACGGAGCCTTCCGTCTGGCTGACGAAAGTTGCCGGTGCTCCCCCGACAAGGAGGCGCGCCCGGCAGAGGGTCACTCTACGCCGTTGGCGCAGACCTCTTCGGAGAGGACCAGGAAATCGCCCTCGGGCGTGGCCTCTCCGGCTTGGATCAGCGCGCCGATGATCGGGCCGGCGCTGTCGGGGGTGAAGCCGCTGGGAACCAGCAGGTTCGGCGTGTCGGCGCGCGACAGCGAACAGCCATGGAAGCGCAGGAGCTGGACCAGCGCGCGGCGCGGGTCGGCGCCCTCGGTCGCGGGGCCGCAGAAATCGGGGGTCAGCGTCACGCCGCCCGGCGTCGCCGGATCGCCGGTGGCGAAGCCGCGCGCGACCATGTCGGTGACGATATCATCATATTCGGCCTGTTCGATCTGGTGGGTGGCAAGCACGCCGCCGATCCTGTCGGCGGCCACGGTGCAGTTTTGCAAACGGAACGAAATGGCAACGTGGTCGGCATTCGACAATTCGGCAGCGGCGGGAAGGGCCACAAGAAGGAGGGGCGACGCAATTGCCAGCGCGCGGACCGGCGCGGAGCGAAGCAGGAAAGAAACCACGTCCAAAATCCTTGTTTGGGAAGCGATCTTTAGAGTGCGAAAAAGTGTAAACAGCACACTCATCAAGTCAAGTAGGGCGCCTTTCCTGCGCTAACAGGAAAGGCGCCCCCGCCCGGGCCGGACCCCTTCTTTCCGCCGGGCTGACGGGATGCGGCAGCGCCCCGTTTCAAGGGCGGCGTTGCGGCGTGTGGATCGCTTCGTGGACCGCCTTGCACGCCCCGGAGAGCCTCGGGCGCCGGGGGTATCAGGGGCGCCGGATGGGTCGGGTCGTGTTTCAGAAGCCTCACAGGGCCGTGACACGACCGTGACCCGAGGAGCGATTTTCGACAACGGAGGAAAACCTTAAGTTCCCCCGGCGCTTCGCAAATTTCCGCGAAAAGGGCGGCTTTCCCGCTGGTCTGACCGCAACGCAAAAGGGCGCGGCTAGGATGCCGCGCCCGTTCAGGCCTATGGGTAGGGAATGGCGCGAAGCGCCCTAGCGGTCGACTTCCCCGAACACGATATCGAGGCTGCCGAGGATCGCCGACACATCCGCCAGTTGATGCCCCTTGCAGAGGTAATCCATCGCCTGAAGATGCGGGAAGCCCGGCGCGCGCAGTTTGGCGCGGTAGGGCTTGTTGGTGCCGTCCGCCACAAGGAACACGCCGAATTCGCCTTTGGGCGCCTCGACACAGGCGTAGATTTCGCCCGCGGGCACGTGGAAGCCTTCGGTGTAGAGCTTGAAGTGATGGATCAGCGCCTCCATCGAGGTCTTCATGTCCGCCCGCGTCGGCGGCGACATCTTGCCCCGCGCGATGATCGGACCCGGCTCGTTGCGCAATTTCTCGCAGGCCTGCTTGATGATCTTGGTCGATTCACGCATCTCGGCCATGCGGCAGAGGTAGCGGTCGTAGCAATCGCCATTGGTGCCGACGGGGATCTGGAAGTCGAACTCGTCATAGCACTCATAGGGCTGCGCGCGGCGAAGATCCCACGCAAAGCCGGACCCCCGCACCATGACGCCCGAAAACGCCCACTCCTGAATGTCCTGCTCGGTCACCACGCCGATATCGACGTTGCGCTGTTTGAAGATGCGGTTTTCCGTCAGAAGCGTGTCGATATCGCCCAGCGCCTTGGGGAAGGCATCTGCCCAGGCGTCGATATCCTCGATCAGCTTGGGCGGAAGGTCCTGATGCACGCCACCGGGGCGGAAATAGGCGGCGTGGAGGCGCGCCCCACTGGCCCGCTCGTAGAAGATCATCAGCTTCTCACGCTCCTCGAAGCCCCAGAGCGGCGGGGTCAGCGCGCCCACGTCGAGCGCCTGCGTTGTGACGTTGAGAAGGTGGTTCAGGATGCGCCCGATCTCGCAGTAAAGCACGCGGATCAGTTGCGCGCGGCGCGGCACGATGGTGCCGGTCATGCGCTCGATCGCGAGGCACCACGCATGTTCCTGGTTCATCGTGCCGACGTAATCGAGCCGGTCAAAATAGGGCAGGTTCTGCAAGTAGGTGCGGCTTTCCATCAGTTTCTCGGTGCCGCGATGCAGGAGGCCGATATGGGGATCGCAGCGTTCGCAGATCTCGCCGTCCAGCTCCAGCACCAGCCGCAACACGCCATGTGCCGCCGGATGCTGCGGCCCGAAGTTCAGGTTGAAGTTGCGGATCTTCTGCTCGCCGGTCTCGAAATCGGTCGAGCCGTCGTCATAGGTGTTGGTGCGGATATCGCCGTCCATCATGTCCGTTCCTCCTGCTTGTCCGACCGGGACGCGGTGCGAAAGACCTTGGTGAGCAGTTTCCACGACCCCCGTTCCCTGACGAACCCCAGATGATCCTCGTAGCGCAGCGGCGGCACATCGACCCAGAGATGCGCGCGCGCGATCTCGTCGCCCGCGACATCGACACTGATGATGCCATAGGACGCCTCGCCCGGGAACGCGTCGCGCCCGCGGACCCGCTCCAGATAGGCGGCCTTGTCCCAGAAGGTGGTGCCGTCGGGCTCCACCAGCGTCATCTGGAAGTTGTCATGGCAGAGCGTCTCGAACACCTCGGCACGGGCGTAATAGACCGCCTCGCCATAGGCTTCGACCTGCGCCAGCACCTCGGTGCAGGCGGCGCTGCTGCCGCTCATTTCGCGGCTCCCTTGGCCTTTTCGTCGCCGGGAAGGATGTAGGTGGCACCCTCCCAAGGCGACATGAAGTCGAACTGACGGTATTCCTGCACAAGGTTCACCGGCTCGTAGACGACGCGCTTGAGCACTTCGTCATAGCGCACCTCGGTGTAGCCCGTGGTCGGGAAATCCTTGCGCAGCGGGTGGCCGCGAAAGCCGTAATCCGTCAGCAACCGGCGCAGGTCCGCATGGCCGGTGAAGAGGATGCCGAACATGTCGTAGACCTCGCGCTCGTACCAGCCGGCGCTGGGATGCACGCCGGTCAGGGACGGCAGCATGTCCTCTTCCCGGATCGTCGCGCGCAGGCGGATGCGGTGGTTCTGATACATGCTGAGGAAGTGATAGACGACATCGAAGCGGCGGTCGCGGGAGGGGTAATCGACGGCGGTGATGTCGATCAGCGTCGTGAAGCGGCAGGTGCGGTCGGAGCGCAGGAACTCGACAAACTCCACCAGCTGCGTCGGGGCGACATCGACGCTCAACTCGCCCATGGCGTTGATCTCGGTGGACAGTACCTCGTCGGTGCGCTTTTCGGCCAGGTATCCGGCCAGCTCTTGCAGGGCTTCGGTCATCGGGCGTCAGCCTCCTTCAATTGGTCGCGCTGGAACGTCGCAGTCTTCGAGTCCTCGCCGGAGAACCAGTCGCAGACAACATCCTGGTTTTCATCCTCGCTCCGCACGGTCATCGCCGGTCCGCCGCTGTTGAGTTTGACAATCGCTCCGACCCTCCACATGTCAGGTTCCTTCAACGCGTGATGGTGCCGGTGCGGCGAATTCGGCGCTGCAACTGCAAGATGCCGTAGAGGAGCGCCTCGGCGGTCGGCGGGCAGCCGGGCACGTAGATGTCGACCGGCACGATCCGGTCGCAGCCGCGCACGACGGAATAGCTGTAGTGGTAATAGCCGCCGCCATTGGCGCAGGACCCCATCGAGATCACGTAGCGCGGCTCGGGCATCTGGTCGTAGACCTTGCGCAGGGCGGGGGCCATCTTGTTGGTCAGGGTGCCCGCCACGATCATCACGTCGGACTGGCGCGGGGACGCGCGGGGCGCGATCCCGAAGCGTTCCGCATCGTAGCGCGGCATCGAGGTGTGCATCATCTCCACCGCGCAGCAGGCCAGCCCGAAGGTCATCCAGTGCAGCGAGCCGGTGCGCGCCCAGTTGATGATGTCCTCGGACGCGGTGAGGAGAAACCCCTTGTCCTGCAACTCGCGATTCAGGGATTGCGTCGCAACCTCGCGGTCGGCGCCTGCCGTGTTGGTGCCCGTCATAACGCCCATGTGCTTGCGTCCCCTGAATGTCGTGGTCTGGCCCCTTGGCTATTCCCTACCCAGTCGGGGGTCAATTGCGGAGATTGGTCGCACCAGGGACCAGCAGCGCCGTCCTGACATCGGCCAGCACCTGATCTGCCCCCGGCTGGTCGCCGCCCGCGAGCCGTGCGCGGGCAAGGCCGATCGCGCCCGCGAGGGTTGCAAGGAGCGTCGCCGCCGCCTCCCGCGTGCCCGTCAGGCGGGCAATGCCAGCCAGCATCTCGTCCAGTCCTTCCAGATAGGCCGCGACCATCTCGGGCGGGTGGCGATGCATCTCGCCCGACAACGCACCCACGGGGCAGCCCCAGGGAAAGTGATCGCGGTGATCGGCGGCCAGATATCCCTCAATATAGCGCACCCGGCCCGCATCTCCGGGCAGGTCGGCCAAGGCCTTCAGCATCGAGAGGATCGGCACGTAGCCCGCCGTCACGGCGGCGGCGCCCAGTTCGGCCTTGGTGGCGAAGTTGCGAAACACCGCCCCCTCGGTCAGCCCCGCAGCCTCGGCCACGGCGCGGGTGCCCATGCCGTCATACCCCTTGGCGCGCAACAGGCGGTCCGCCGCTGCCACGATCGCCTGCCGGTTCCGCTCTACCTGCTCGTTGCTGACCCTGACCATTTACCCTCTTGTCTTTTTGATAGTGTTTGCTATCAATAATGCTGTCTCACCGACAAAGCAACCGCAACATCAGGAGTTTTCGCCCATGACAGGCCCCCGCCCACCCCTTTGGTTCTGGATCGTCGCGGGCCTTGGCCTTGCATGGAACGTCTTTGGAATCATGCAATACATGACCAGCGTCTCGTCCGACGCGGCGGCGCTGGAGGCCATCGGCCTGACGCCGGAGCAAGCGGTCCTGATGTCGTCGCTGCCATGGTGGATGACGTCCGCCTTCGCCATCGGGGTCTTCGGCGGTGTCGCCGGATCGGTGGGATTGCTGCTGCGCGCCGGTTGGGCGCAGGCGGTGCTGATCGCGTCGCTTGCGGCCTATGTCGTGCTCTATGTTGGCGACATCGTCAAAGGCGTCTTTGCGATCATGGGCGCACCGCAGGTGATCGTCCTGACCCTTGTGGTTGCCATCGCGGCCGCTTTGCTGTGGCTCGATCACTGGGCCCGCAAGAAGGGCCTCATCGCCGCGCCGGTCGCCTGAGCCAGCCTTTCCGACCCGCGAAACCGGGACCGATCAAGGCTGATCGGTCTCATTCCCAGTCCAGCGCGCCCTTCTTCCACTCGTAGGCGAAGCCGATGGTCAGGACGGCAAGGAACACCATCATCGACCAGAAGCCCACATCGCTCAGCCCCGGAAACGCGGTGGCCCAGGGGAAGAGGAACGCGATTTCCAGATCGAAGATGATGAACAGGATCGACACGAGGTAGAACCGAACGTCGAACTTCATCCGCGCATCGTCGAAGGCGTTGAACCCACATTCATAGGCGCTGACCTTCTCCGGGTCCGGGTTGGAGACGGCCAGAACCACGGCGGCAAGGATCAGGACAACGCCAAGCCCGATGGCCAGCGCCACGAAGATCAGGATCGGCGCGTAGTTCGACAGAAGATCTTGCATCGACATTCCTTTGATCTGCTTGCCCTTGGCGGTCATCCCCGAGAGGGCAGAAGATAGGCCGAGGTTTACGCCGACCCGCCTGAGGGGTCAACGGGGGCAGGTGCGGCAAAGGGGGCGGGGTCGGCAATCGGCCGGGGGCTGGACGGGTCGAGCATCGGGGCGGCGCGCATGGCCCAGCTTGATGTGGGTGGGATTGCGGCGGGATCGGCGGCGTCGGTCAGGTTGGCGAATAGACCGGCTCGACCAGATCCACGGAAAAGCTGCCCTGAACCCGCGTGGCACTGCCGGGCGCGTTGGGGTCGAGGATCTGGCCACGATATTGGCCCGCCACCGTGATCACGTCGCCCTCTTGGCGGAACTCGGACAGGGTGACACGAAACCCCGGCCCCTCGATCCATTCGCGCCCGTAGAAATCCGCCGTGTCCGGCTCGCGGAAGCGGAACAGGATATCGGAGGCCTGCCCATTCGACGCGACGAAATCGAGGAACATCGAACTGCCATCGGGATGGGCGCCGTCGATCTGCACCTGGAACGTGGAGGACAGCCCTTCGGTGTCCTGCCATGCGCCACTTGCCGAGAACTTGTGGGTTTCTCCACCGGTTTCGATCGTCATCCGCCCGGTGCCCTGCGCGAAGGCGGGTATGGCAAGGCAGAGCAGCACCAAAGCAGTCGCGAAAAGCCGTGTCATGGGGCTTCCTGTCATCTACACCCGATCCCGCTCATCCTGCCTCGAATTCGCCAACCGGTAAACGGAATTTCCCGTGTCGGACCAAGGCGGGGCCACTTGCATGGCCCGCAGCTGCGCCACCGGTCGCTACAGCTTGTCGCGCAATTCCCGCCGCAGGATCTTGCCGCTGGCCGATTTCGGGACGGCGGTGACAAAGACATACTCCTCCGGGCGTTTGTAACTTGCGAGGCAGCCCTCGCAATGGGCGCGCAGCGCGTCTTCCGTGACGCCG
>JBBQHZ010000157.1:0-9112 GCA_038324445.1 Rhodobacterales bacterium
ATATAGCTTTCGGTGCGCGGATCGACGGGGTTGGTGAAGATCTTTTCGGTGTCGCCGAACTCGACAAGATTGCCGAGGTGGAAGAAGGCGGTTTTCTGGCTGACGCGGGCCGCCTGCTGCATCGAGTGGGTCACGATGACGACGGAATACTGCGCGCGCAACTCGTCGATCAATTCCTCGACCTGCGCCGTGGCGATGGGGTCAAGCGCCGAGCACGGCTCGTCCATCAGCAGCACTTCGGGGTTGGTGGCGACGGCGCGCGCGATGCACAGGCGCTGTTGCTGGCCACCGGAGAGGCCGGTGCCGGGCTGGTCGAGGCGGTCCTTCACCTCGTTCCAGATCGCGGCGCGGCGTAGCGATTTCTCGACGATTTCGGCAAGGTCGGCCTTGCTGGACGACAGGCCATGGATGCGGGGACCGTAGGCCACGTTGTCGAAGATGGATTTCGGGAACGGGTTGGGCTTCTGGAACACCATGCCGACCTTGGCGCGCAGTTGCACCGGATCGACCTTGGGGTCGTAGATGTTCTCGCCCTCGAGGGTGATGTTGCCCGTGACCTTGCAGCCGTCGATGGTGTCGTTCATGCGGTTCAGGGCGCGCAGGAAGGTGGATTTGCCACAACCCGACGGACCGATGAAGGCGGTCACTGTCTTGTCCTCGATGTCCACATCGACGGCCTTGATGGCATGGGCGATGGCCTTGTCTGCAGCCATGTCGGCGGCGGTGCGGGTGGCGCCCCCTGCCCCGTAGAACACGTCCACGTTGCGGGCCTGCATCTTGAGAGTTTTCACGGCAATACCTTGGTCGATTGTGCGCATCTCGTTCATTTGTCCGTCCTCCATGGCTGTTCCCCCCTACCAGCGCCGCTCGAAGCGGCGGCGCAGCAGGACGGCGATAGCATTCATTATCACAAGGAACACAAGAAGCACGATGATCGCGCCCGACGCCCGTTCGACGAAGGCAGGGTCCGAGCGTTGTGTCCAGCTATAGACCTGCACCGGCAGCGCGGTCGCCCCGTCGCCCATCAGCGGAAAGCTGTTGGAATGGACCGACATCAGTTCGGGGTATTCGCCGACGAAGGCGACCATGCCGATCAGAAGCAGCGGTGCGGTTTCGCCAAGCGCCTGGGCGAGGCCGATGATGGTGCCGGTCAGGATGCCGGGCATCGCGAGGGGCAGGACGTGGTGGACCACCGATTGCATCTTGGACGCGCCGAGGCCAAGGGCGGCCTGCCGGATCGAGGGGGGCACGGCGCGCAGGCTGGCGCGGGTGGCGATGATGATGGTCGGCAGCGTCATCAGGGTCAGCACCAGTCCGCCGACAAGGGGCGATGACTGGTTGAACTCCATGAAGTTGATGAACACCGCGAGGCCAAGGATGCCGAACACGATGGAGGGAACGGCGGCAAGGTTGGAGATATTGACCTCGATCAGATCCGTCAGGCGGTTCTTCTTGGCGAATTCTTCCAGATAGATGGAGGCGGCGACACCGATGGGCAGAGCCAGAGCCAGCACGACGATCATCATGTAGAACGAGCCGATGATGGCGACGCCAAGGCCTGCGGCCTCGGGCCGGCTGTCGGAGGCATCGGGGGCGGTGATGAAATCCCAGTTGAAGCGGGTGACGATGTCGCCACGGTCGGCAAGCGCCTGGGCGAGGGTCAGTTGCGCTGGTGTCACGTTGCGATCGATTTCCGCGGTTTCCATCGTGACGCGGCCCTTGAAGTAGCCGTCGATGCGGCCACCGAGCAGGATCTCGGCATCGATGGTGGTGCCGACCAGATCGGGGTCGGACAGAACAAGGGCGCGGATCTGTGCGGGAGCTTCTTCTGACAGCATGGCGGCAAGTTCCTGCACGCTCATGTCTGTCTCGATGCCCTCGGCGGCCAGATGCGCCTCGAGGGCCTGGGCCAGAAGCGGAAGGTAGCCGAAGGTGGTGACGCGCCCCATCTCGTTCGGGTCGCGGTTGCCTTCGGGGTCGACACGCTCGGCCGTCAGGGTGATCGGCATCGAGAGGTACGTCTGGCGGAACGAGCTGAGGCCGTTGCCGAGGATGGTGGTCAGAAGCACCACCAGCGCCAGCAGGCCGACGCCGATCGCCGCGATGCCGTAGATGCGGAAGCGGGCTTCCTGGCGATTGCGGCGCGAAGTGCGAGCATCTTGCACGTAGAGCGAGCGCAGGGGCGCGCGGGCCGGTGCGGCGCTGGGTGCGGCCATATCGGTCATTCGTATTGCTCCCGGTATTTGCGCACAATGTAGAGGGCGAAGATGTTCAGCCCCAGCGTGATGACGAAAAGGGTCAGGCCGAGGGCGAAGGCAACCAGCGCCTCGGGTGAGGAAAAGTCGGTGTCGCCGGTCAACTGGCCCACGATCTTGACGGTGACGGTGGTCATCGCCTCGAACGGGTTGAGCGACAGGCGGGCCGCGGCGCCTGCCCCCAGCACCACAATCATCGTCTCGCCGATGGCGCGCGACGCGGCCAGAAGGATGGCGCCGACGATGCCCGGCAGCGCGGCGGGCAGGATCACCTGCTTGACCGTCTCGGATTGCGTCGCGCCAAGCCCGTAGGAGCCATCGCGCAGGGATTGGGGGACGGCGTTGATGATGTCGTCCGACAGGGACGAGACGAAGGGGATCAGCATGATGCCCATGACGATGCCCGCCGTCATGACGCTGGACGACGAGTTGCCAAGGCCAAGGGGGGCGGCGAAGTAGTCGCGCAGGAGCGGGCCGACGGTGATCAGGGCAAAGAGGCCGTAGACGATCGTCGGGATGCCCGCCAGCACCTCGATCAGCGGCTTCACGAACGAGCGGACGCGGTTGGTGGCGTATTCGGCCATGTAGATGGCAGCGAAAAGGCCGATCGGAACGGCGACCAGAAGCGCGATCAGCGAGATGTAGATCGTGCCCCACAGAAGCGGGATAAGGCCAAGGTCGGAATTGCCCTCGAACGAGGGGCGCCATTCGAGGCCGAAAAAGAAGTCCTGCCAGGGGTAGAGCTGGAAGAAGCTGCGGGTATCCCAGACCAGCGACAGGACGATGCCCACGGTGGTCAGGATGGCGAGAGTGGAGGAGAGCATCAGCAAGCCAAGAAGCGCGCGTTCCACGACGTTGCGGGCGCGTTGGTCCTTGTGGACGCGGAGATAGGCATAGACGAGGCCGGCAAGCGCCAGGGCCCCCACGATAATCAACATCCAGGTTCTGCTGGCGGCCGACACCGCGCGGAACTGCTGTGCGGCGACCAGCACGGCGGGCGACACATCGGTGCCAAGGGCCACGCCAACCTCGGCCAAGGCCGCGCGGATGTCGGAGGCAGCGTCGAGATCGATCGATTCCGCGCCGCTGAAAGCGCCCCGCTCGACGGCGGTATCGATGCCGGCGGCCAGGCGGCGCACCTCGGTCATCAAGAGGCCGGGCGACGTCGATGCCTGCACGGCATCCTCGGGGATCTGGTTGGCAATGATGCGATCGACGGCGATGGGCTGCACGATCAGCCACAATCCGAGGATCATGAGAGCGGGCACCATGGTCAGCAAGGTGACGGAGGTGCCGTAATAGACGGGAAGCGAATGCAGGATGCGCGCGTCGCCCCCGGCGCTGGCAATGGCGCGCTGGCGGCCAAGCACGAAGCCCAGAACCCCGAGGCCGGCAATCGCAAGAAGGATCCAGAGCATGGCAGCGCGTCCCGGGGGTCAGAAAGGATGTGACGGGGCCATGATCGGCCCCGTCCTTTGTTGCAGTCGGATCTTAGTTGCTCATCAGGTTGCCGGCCGTGACAGCGGCCTGAACCGATGCCAGTTCCGGATCGGAGACAAGGCCGTATGCCGCGAGCGGGCCGAGGGGGCCTGCCATGTCGTCGGAGATGAAGAAATCGGCATATTCCTGCAGACCGGGGATCACACCCAGATGCGCCGCCTTGATGTAGAAGAACAGCGGGCGCGAGACGGGGTATTCGCCGGTCGCGATGGTTTCCACGTTCGGCTCGATGCCGCCCATGGTGGCGACCTGAAGGACGGAGGTGTTGTTCTCGTAGAAGGACAGACCGAAGATACCGATGCCGGCGGTGTTGGCTTCGATGCGGGCAAGGGTCTCGGTGTAGTCGCCGTCGATATCGACGGAGACGCCATCGGCGCGGATCGTGATGCAAGCCTCGTCGGCCGCGTCCTCTTCCGTGCCCATCGCGATCATCGCCTCGAGCGCGCCGGTATCTTCGCAGCCCTGCGCGATCACGTTCACTTCGAACACTTCACGGGTGCCGTGGCGGGTGCCGGGGATGAAGGCCGCGATCGGCTGATCGGGCAGGTCGGCACGGACCTGGTTCCAGTTGGTGTTCGGGTTCGGGACCATCGCACCATCAACGGGGATCTCTGCGGCGAGCGCGAGATACCAGTCGGAGGGGGTGAACGCATAGGACGGTCCGTTGATGTCGGAGGCGAACACGATGCCGTCATAGCCGAAGCGGACTTCGATGATGTCGGTCACGCCGTTGGCGGCGCATTCCGCGATCTCGGTGTCGCGAATCGAGCGCGAGGAGTTCGCGATGTCGATGGTGTTCTCGCCCACGCCTTCACAGAAGCGGCGCAGACCGGTGGAGGAACCGCCGGATTCCACGACCGGGGTCGGGAAATCGAAGTTCTCGCCGAAGGCTTCGGCGACGATGGTTGCATATGGCAGCACGGTCGAGGAACCGGCGATCTGCACGTTGTTGCGGCTTTGCGCCGTGACGGCAGTTGCGGTCGCGGCGGCGGAAACGGCGGCCATGGCCAGAACCGATACACTGAATTTTGCGAAAGTCATTGAAGCTCTCTTCCCTTGGTTTTTTCAGACATCCCAACACGCGTCTTCCGGTGCGTGTCTTGGAGGCTGCCTAGACCCGTTGCGCTATGCTTTTGTGACAGGTTCGTAACAGTTTGATGACATGCGCGGGGGCGGGCCCGGAGCCTCGGCAGGGCGCAGGCGACGGGATGGTCAAAGCGCCGGAAATTGCACCGAAAAGGTCGAGCCGACACCGATTTCCGAGGTGATGCGCAAACGGCCCCGGTGGCGGTTGACGATGTGCTTGACGATGGCAAGGCCAAGGCCGGTGCCGCCCATCTCGCGCGATCGGTGGGTGTCGACGCGGTAGAATCGCTCGGTCAGGCGCGGCAGGTGCAGGCTTTCGATGCCCTGCCCGCGGTCGATGACATCGATATGCAGCACCGGCCCGCGCAGAAGGCCCCTGCCCTCGCCCCGGCTCAATCGCAGCACCACGGGTTTGCCCGCGCCGCCATATTTCAGCGCATTCTCCGCCAGGTTCAGGAACACCTGCATCAACTGATCCCGGTCGCCCTGGATCAGCGCCGGGGCATCGCCCATCGACTCGTCGCGGATCAGCGTCAGGGTATTGCCCTTCTCCTCCGCGCCGGGCCGCAGCGAGGCAAGGACGCCCCGCAGCAACACGTCGAGGTCGACCCGTTCCGAGGGCCGCACGCGTTCCTGCGCCTCGACCCGGCTGAGCGACAGGAGGTCCGAGACCAGCCGGTTCATCCGCCGCGCCTCGTCCTCCATGATGCCGAGAAAGCGGTGCTGCGCCGCGGGATCGTTGCGCGCGGGGCCCCTCAGCGTCTCGATGAAACCCAACACGGCGGTAAGGGGCGTGCGCAGTTCATGGCTGACATTGGCGACGAAATCGCGCCGCATCTCCTCGGCCTCGCTCAGATGCGTGATGTCGGTGAAATGCAGCAGCAAGGTGCGCGCGCCGGTGGCCTGAAGGGCGGTGATGCGGACCTTGTATTGGGTGACACCGGCCTGCTCGGACCGCTCGATCAGCGCCTCGGCCTGCGCCTCGCCGCGCAGGACGGCGTCGATCTTGTCCAACAGGGCGGGTTGGCGCAGGGCCGCATCATGGCTGCGCCCGACGATCCAGCCGCCCAAAAGCGTCGCGGCGGCGGCGTTGGCATGGCTGATCGTGCCGTCCGCCCCGATATGCACCATCGCGTCTGGCACGGCGTCTATGACGCTCCGGATCAGATCAGCGGCCATGCACGGTCCCCTTCACGCCGCGCCCCGGCGCGGATGCCATCGCCCATGCGCAGATTCTGCCCGGCGGCGCAACGAAGATCTGGCCGTTGAAAGCGCAAAGGTTGCATTGGCAAGGACCTGTTTTCGCGGTAGATTGGTGGCGCGCGAGGCAGCGCAACCCTGATGCCTGACAGGCGAAGGCCAGACAGGCGACGGATTGTGACGTCATCGCGCACTCGACGACCGCATTGACCGATATCCCAAGTTTCATTGGCGTGACCATGACACCTGATATCCCACCCCGGCCCCTGCCCGATGCGATTCTCTGGCCTGTGATTGCCAGCATCCTTGCCACGCAGACGGCCCAGATCCTGACCGTCAACCTGACGCGCGCCGAGGTGTCGGCGCTGCCGCGCCATGTGCGCGAGCCGGGCGCCACCTTGCGCAGCACGGTCTTGGCGCGCCTGCGTCCCGGCGATCTGCGCGGCCGCCACGCGCCGTCGCTGGTCCTGTCGCCACTGGTTTGCCAAGGCTTTGATTGCATGGACCTTTTGACCACCCTGCGAGAGGAGGGCTTTGCCGGACGCTATCTGGTGCTGGCCCCGACCATGCCGAATATCGCCCGGGTCCGCGCCGAAATGCGGGCGGTCGCGGGTGCCCTGAACATCGACATCATGGCGCTTGGCGCGCGGTCGGTGCTGCATCTGGTCTGAGGGACTGGCGGCCTAGACCGCCGCCAACCCCGCCTCGAAATCCGCGATCAGAAGGGCCACGTCCTCGATCCCGACCGAGACGCGGAAGAACCCGTCCGAGATGCCAAGGGCCGCGCGCCCCTCTTTTGTCAGGCCGCGGTGGCTGGACGAGGCCGGATGGCTGAGTGTGGTGCCGACATCGCCCAAGGTGGGCGCAAAGGGCAGATCGGGCGCACCCTTGACCAGCCGGTCGGCGGCGGCCTCGGTCTTTTCCACCAACTCGAAGCTCAGCATGTTGCCGAAGGTCTTGCCCAGAAGCGGCCCGATCAGGCCCGCGTCGGGATGGTCGGCGCGCCCGGGATAAAGCACGCGGCCGACCTTGGGATGATCTGCCAGCCAATCGGCCAAGACACCGGCATTGGCCTGCGCCTTCTCGAAGCGCAGGGGGAAAGTGTAAAGCCCGCGCTCGGCCAGCCAGCATTCCTGCGGCGCGGGCGTCATGCCGACCGTGACGGCGAAATCATAGATCGCCTTCATCGCCTTGGGATCGCGCGCGGCGACATATCCCAGCGTCACGTCGGAATGGCCGGCGAGTAACTTGGTCACGGAATGGATCACGATATCGGCGCCTTCGACCAGCGGGCGGTAAGCCACCGGTGTGGTGAAGGTGTTGTCGACGGCCAGCATCACACCCTTTTCGCGCGCCAAAGCCACGATGCCCACCATATCCGCCACCCGGAGCGTCGGGTTCGAGATCACCTCGACCAGGATCATCTTCGTCTCGGGCCGGATCGCGGCGCGCATGGCGTCCACATTCGTCGGATCGGCGAGCGATGTCGCAATCCCGAACCGCGCCAGATCCTGATGCATCAGCCGGAGCGAGCGGCCGTAAAGCTGATTGCCGCCGACGATGTGATCGCCCGCCCCCATCAGCCCCATGATCGCCGCCGTCACCGCCGCCATGCCTGAACCCAGGATCATGCCGCCCTCGGCCCCCTCCAGCATGTCGATCTTGCGCGCCAGCAATTCCGCGTTCGGATGACCCTCGCGCGCATAGGTGTACCCTACCGCGCGCCCCTCATACTGGGCGTGCAGCACCTCGATCGAGGGCGAGGCATAGACCACCGAGGGCTGGATCGGCGTCACCACCGGACGGCTCACCCCCTCGCGCAGGCCAGCGCGCCGCACCAATGTTCCGGGTCTCTCGTTTCGTCCGTCGCCCATCGCGCGCGCCCCACTTTCCATGTGCCAAAAATATCCCGGGGGAGTCCGCAAGACGGGGGCAGCGCCCCCCTCCCCGATCCCCCCGATCAGACCTCGCCGCCGGGTGTCAGCCGCGGATCGTCCCGTCACCCGTGACAAGATACTTGAACGAGGTCAACTGCTCTGCCCCCACGGGCCCGCGCGCATGCATCTTGCCCGTCGCGATGCCGATTTCCGCGCCCATCCCGAACTCGCCCCCATCGGCGAACTGGGTCGAGGCATTGCGCATCAGGATCGCTGAATCGAGCCGCTGGAAAAAACGCTCGGCGGCCGCATCATCCTCGGTGATAATCGCCTCGGTATGGCTCGATCCATGGGTGCGGATATGGGACATGGCGGCGTCGATATCGTCGACGACCCGCGCCGCGATGATCATGTCGAGGAACTCCTTGCCCCAATCGCTCTCCTGCGCCGCCACAACGCCGCTGATCTTCTGCAGCGTCGCGTCGCCGCGCACTTCCACGCCCGCATCCATCAAGGCGCGGACAACGCCCTGCCCGATGGTGTCGGCAATCTCGCGGTGGATCAGCAGGCATTCGGCCGAGCCGCAGACCCCAGTGCGCCGCGTCTTGGCGTTCAGCACCACGCGCAGCGCCTTTTCGGGATCGGCGGCCGCATCGAGGTAGATGTGGCAGATCCCCTCCAGATGGGCGAATACCGGCACCCGCGCCTCGCGGCTGACCAGTCCGACCAGGCCCTTGCCGCCGCGGGGCACGATCACGTCGATGGTGCCGGTCATGGTCAGCATCTCGCTGACCGCCGCGCGGTCGCGGGTCGGCACCAGTTGCACCGCATCTTCGGGCAGGCCCGCCGCGCGCAGGCCCTCGGTGAGGCATTCAGCCAGCAGGCGCGAAGAATGAAAGCTTTCCGAGCCGCCGCGAAGAATGACCGCATTCCCGGATTTCAGGCACAGCGCCCCGGCATCCGCCGTCACGTTGGGGCGGCTCTCGTAGATCACCCCGATCACGCCAAGGGGCGTGCGCACGCGCCGGATATGCAGCCCCGAAGGCTGGTCCCATTCCGCCATCACCTGCCCCACCGGATCGGCCTGATCGGCCACGGCGCGCAGGCCGGTGGCGATGCCCCTGATCCGCGCCTCGTCCAGCATCAGGCGGTCCATCAGCGCGTCCGACAGGCCCTTGTCGCGGCCATAGGCCA
>JBBQHZ010000158.1:0-9026 GCA_038324445.1 Rhodobacterales bacterium
GCAGAAACTTCTCCAACTCGTCGCTCAACTGGTAGGGCTTCATCGCGCGCATCCGGTCGAACACCGGCTTGTAGCGGGCCAGATCGGCATTGCCGCCCATCAGGGCGTCATAGGCATCATCCTCGATCCGGTTGAATTCCAGCGAGAAAAACACCAGCGGCGTGGTGAAGTTGGTGATCTTGTCCTGCATGTCGGACATGAACTTGGCGCGCGCGCCATCGGTGGTCTTCTGGTAATACCGCAGCCCCGCGAAGGACATGATGCGGCCCGACACGCGGTCGATATTCTCGTAGCGCAGGGTGCATTCCAGCAGGCCCGCGGCATCCAGTCCCGCCAGTTTGCCTTCGTAATCCCCGGCAAACGACCGGCACGCTTCCTCCAGCCAATCCAGATCCCGCTTCAACTCGGCGCAATCCTGCCCGGTATACAGATCGCTCAGATCCCACTCCGGCAAGCCCGCCAAGGGCGCTCCGCCGACATCGTGGGCGGCATCTCGGATGGCAGCTGGGAAGGTCAATCGCATGGGTTACTCCTGAGGCAAGTGAAGGGTAAGGATATGCGCCGAGAGCGGCCCGATCTCAAGCCCACCAAGCACGGCCGATCATCAAATCGAGGACATTGCAAATTCTTGATTCCGGCTATCTAAGGGGTTCCGACGCCGGTATCACCGTCGCAAACACCTTCATCAATCGGAGCGGGTTTCATGTGGACTACCCTGAAGGTCCTATGCCTAAGCGTCGTTGTCGTCTCCGGTCTGACCGCGTGTCTCGGGCTACCAACGGACCTCGCCGCCAGCAGCGCCAGTTATTTCGCAGGCAGCGGTACGCAGCAACAAACGCCCGATACGGACGGAGATGATGACAGCGAGAGTGATCCGGAGAGCGATACCGATCCGGAGAGCGATCCCGATATCGAAACCGATACCGCGATCAACTGAGAGGGCGATGGGTAACGCGACGGACGGACCGGGGCTCTGACAACACGACAGGTTCCCCATTCCGTCGCGCCGTCTTCGCCCATCGCGGGCTCCCTCTCGGGCGGGGGCGGAAACCTCGATCGCATTGGAAAGCCTTTATCAGGTGACGACCTCTCCAGATAGGCGGATCCCCCTCGCGGACCTCACCCCGCCCCGGCTTCATCTTTTCAAAAATACTCCGGGGGTAGGGGGCCCCTTGGGGCCACCCAGGGGGCAGCGCCCCCTCTTTCATCTCTACAGGGCGAAACTTTGCCGACGCGGTCGCGGTGCGGGTATTCCGCCATTCCGCCAAGGCGGACACGCGCCTAGCCTGCGGATCGCGAACCCCGATCTCAGGAGGACATCACTTTGAAGATAGTGTCTTTACCGGCCCTCTTGGCCGCCCTCGTTCTAAGCCTTTCAGGCTGTGTCCCGCCGCAATCCAGCCTGTTTGGCGGCGGCGGCGGCGGTGCCTCCGACACCGGTGGTGGCGGCGGAAGAGGAGGATGGAGGCTATTCCGCGGGCGGCTACTAGAGGTCTACCGCACCGTCCTGCCCGGTTTCCGGAAGGTCGGGCACGAACTCCGGCGCATCGTCCGAACGGCGGATGATGATATCCCCGTTCGGCAACCGCTCCGGCAACTCGTAGGACGAGAAGTCGTCCATCAACTCGCCCATCCGGTTCAGGAACGGCAGGATCTCTTCCTCGAAATACGGCCGCGCCTCTTCCAGCATCGGGCGCATTTCCTCCAGCAGGCCTTCAAGGATCAACCGCGTGCCTTCGCCCAACAGGCCAAGACCCTCGGACAGGTCGCCGTCATCCTGTGCCGCCGCAGGCAGGGCCATGCCCAGTGTTCCGGCAACAAGTGCTATCGCGCATAGATGTTTCATGCGGGAAATATGGGGGCAGACCTCATGCCAAATCAAGACTGACCGGAAAATGATCCGATGCCAGCAGCAAGGCTTCGCGAAGGCCCGCATCGCCCCAACAGGCCGGATCGTCGAACGGATGCCAGATCCGCCAGCGCTTGGCCGCGCCGCGCAGACCGGGCGACACCATCACGTAGTCCAGCAATGCCTGCAGGAACCGCCCCTCGTGGCGCAGGAAGAACCGCGCCGTCGTGGGGGCGGCGGACAGCCGCGACTGCAACGCGCGCGCCGCGTGGGGATCGTACATCCGCAACGCCGGCGCCGCTTCCCGCCCCAGCACGATCTCGAGGCCCGAGCGGCCGAACAGCGCCTCGTATTCATCAAGGCCCGGCCCGTCGTTCAGATCGCCCGCCACGATAATCCGCTCGCCCGCTTCCAGATGCGCCTCGATGCGGGCCCGCAACCAGATGCACTGCGCCAGTTGCTTGCGGCGGTTGGCGATCGCCATCCGCATCACCTCGGTGTCGTTGCGCGCGCCATGCGGCGCCTTCGATTTCACATGCGCCCCGATCAGGCGCATCGGCCCCAGGGGCGTCTCCAGCGCCACCTCCAGCGGCGGCTTGGAGAAGGTCACCACATCCGCCGTCGCATCGATATCCAGATCGATCGCGAATTCCCGGTTGAACCCCGGCGCGCCCAACTCGACCGGATCGTGCCGCGCCCCGATCACGTCGGGATCGTAAAGCAGCATCAACTCTTGCTGGGTGTCATTGGCGAACCCCGTCAGCACCGCGCGGGCGCGCAGCCCCGCGAAGGCGGCGAAGCCGCGCAACGCCGCTTCGCCGTCGCGGCCCCGGCCGATATCGGGGGCCTCCACCACCAGCACCGCATCGGCATCGAGCGCCCGGAACACCGTTGCAAGCGCGTCGATCTGCGCCGCCCGCGTCACCTCGCGCCGCCCGGACCACCCGCTGTCGCGCATCAGCCCGCCCGCGTCATCGAAGAGCGTGTCGAACCACTCGACATTGTAGGTGGCGATCCGCACCTCAGACGTCCCGGCTACACATGCGCGGCGCGGCTTGCCTGAATTTCGTCCCAGGCGCGGTTGATCGCCTGCATCCGCCGCTCGGCAAGGCGCACCGCCTCTTCCGGGACGCCGCGCGCCATCATCTGGTCGGGATGGGTCTGGCGCACCTCGGCCCGCCACACGGCGCGGATCTCGTCCAGCGCCATGTCGGGCGTCACTCCCAGCACGGTGAACGGATCGGGGGCCATGTCGGGGACATGGCGGGCGCGCATCCGGCGGAAGGCCAGGTCCTCCATCCCGAAGATCTCCGCCACCCGGGTCAGAAAGGCATCCTCGGCCGGGTGATAGGCCGCATCCGCCGTGGCGATGTGGAACAGCCCCTCCATCAGGTCGCACAGCACCGAGTCCGCGCCACAGGGCTGGCCGTCGACCCGGAACATCCGCGCGATCCGCTCGGCATAGGTCTCGAACCCCGCCACGTCCTCGCGCGCCATGTTGAACACGCGGGCGGCGGCGGGCTCGTCGGCGGGGGCGATCTGGAACACGTTGCGGAACGCCGTCACCTCGGCGCGGGTCACGCGGCCATCTGCCTTGGCCATCTTGGCCGACAAAGCGATCACCGCGATGGTGAACGCGACCGAGCGTTCGGGCGGCGTGCGCAGGCGGCCGAACACCTCCGACAGGCTTTCGCCTTGGGCAAGGGCGGCCAGCGCCTCGGTTATGCGGGTCCAGAGCGACATGGGATCACTTTAGCCCGCAGGGGCGGCCATCGTCATGGGGAAAGCGTGTGCCTGCGGCTTCAAAGCCGCTTTTGCATCAGCACCAGATCAAGAAAGCGCCCAAATTTGTGGCCTGCCTCGGGAACAAGCCCGACTTGCACGAACCCCTTTGCGGCGTGAAACGTGATGCCCGCCGTATTCTCGCCCGAGATGCCCGCCATCAGACTATGCGCGCCCTTGTCGCGCGCATCCGCCTCCACCGCCGCCAGCAGCGCCCCGCCAAGGCCGCGTCCGCGCGCGTCCTCCGTCAGGTAGATCGCGTGTTCCATCGTCAGGCGGTATCCGTCCCCGCCGCGAAACTGCGCATAGGTGGCGAAACCGACCGCCTGCGCCCCGATCCCAGCGCCCATCCGCGCCACGAACATCGGCTGGCCCGCGATCAGATCCGTGATCTGCGTCGCGGTCTTGGGGGCAGAGGTGAAGGTGATCGTCGTCCCGGCAATCACCTCGTTCCACAGCGCAAGGATCGCGCCCGCATCCGCAGGGCCGGCCCGGTCGATCATGGCATCACGATCATTGGGTGACGATCATAGAGTGACGGGGCCATTCGGCGTCGAGAGGGTGATTTCCATGCCCGGCCTGTCGGCCTGCACGACGTCCACCCTCGGGTCCACGATCAGCGGCGCCAGCGCCATTCGCAGCGCCTCGGCCCGGGGCGAGGACAGCCGCAGCCCGACCAGCCGCACGCCGGTATCGGCAAGCCGCGGCGCAGGGTGCGCCGTGCCCTTCCACTCGATCAGCGCAGGGAAGAGCCCGTCGAACGGCAGCTTGCCATCCCTCGGCACCGAGATGCGCCAACTCAGATCGCCGCGCGACAGGTCCCATGGCACGCCCGCGCCCTCGGGTGCTACGGCCAGCGCCGCGTCCAGATCGGCGCAGCGGCAGATCCAGGTCGTGGCCCGCGTCGGCCCGTCGAAATCGTCCAGATCGAACCAGCGCGGCTGGTCGGGGCCGGGGGCACCGGGATTAATCGCGATCAGCTCGAAATATTCCTCGCGCCCCAGCGACAGCAGGCGGTTATGGGTGCCCATGGCGGCATGCTCGCCGCCGGGCAACAGAGGCTGGCCCAACGCGGCCTCCACCTCGGCGGTGCCGGTGGCAAGGGCGGTGGTCGAGACGGCGATATGGTCAAGGGTCAACATGGGCCCATCCGTAGCGCGCCGCGATGTCGGCGAAAAGGCCCCACCCGCTTGCGGCCTTGCGAATACGGCTTGCATGGGGGGCCCGGTCAGGGGCCATGGTGCGGCCCATGTCCGACGATCCCAAAGCCCGCGCCCGCATTGCCGCCTTCGCCGCCCGCAAGGCGGCGCATGAGGAGGCTGCCACCAAGGTGCCCGCCGCCACGGCGCATCTGCTGGCCGCCCTCCCCGATCCCTCGCGCCGCGTCATCGCCGCCTATCTGGCGATCCGGACCGAGATCGATCCGCTTGCCGCCATGCGCCACCTCCATGCCGCGGGCGCGCGCCTCTGCGTGCCGGTGATCGAGGGCGCGGGCCTGCCGCTGCGCTTTCGGGAATGGGTGCCTGACGGGCCCCTCGTCGCGGGCCCCTTCGGGGCGAAGATCCCCGCCGCCGGCGACTGGCTGGTGCCCGATACGCTGATCGTGCCGCTGGTGGCCTTCGACCGCCGGCTCAACCGCCTTGGCTATGGCGGCGGCTTCTATGACCGCACGCTGGAGGGCCTGCGCCGGGACGCGCCCACCCGCGCGATCGGCTTTGCCTATGCCGCGCAGGAACTGCCCAACCTGCCGCTGGAACCCACCGACCAGCGCCTTGACGGGGTGATTACCGAAAACGGGAGCGTCGCGCCGAAGGCGCGCCCCCAAACAAGTCGCCGAAGGCGCGCCCCTAACCAAGTCGCCGAAGGCGCGCCCCTAGACAAGTCGCCGAAGGCGCGCCCCTAAACAAGTCGCCGAAGGCGCGCGCGTAACAAGGCCGCCGAAGGCGCGCCGGTTGACTTTGCCGCCACACGCCCGCTTCTAGACCTTGCCGCGCCCGTTCCAGCCGCCTAAAGCCCAAGCCCATGCGTATTCTCTTTCTTGGCGATGTGATGGGCCGCTCGGGCCGCGATGCGATCTCGGCGCAACTGGCCGGATTGCGGGCCGCGTGGCGGCTCGATTTCGTGGTGGTGAATGGCGAGAACGCCACCTCGGGCGCGGGGCTATCCGCCGCCCATGCCAGGGATCTGCTGGAGGCGGGGGCCGATTGCCTGACGCTGGGTGATCATGCCTTCGACCAGAAGGAGATGTTGCAGTTCATCGAGACCGAGCCGCGCATCATCCGCCCCCTCAACTTCTCCAAGACCGCGCCGGGCAAGGGCGCGCGCCTCTTCGACGTCAAGGGCCGCAAGGTGCTGGTCGCGCAGGCGCTGGGTCAGGTTTTCATGAAGCGCCCCTTCGACGATCCGTTCTCGGCCCTCGATGGCGCGCTCCGGACGCTGGGCGGGCAGGCCGCCGCGCGCATTGTTGATATCCATGCCGAGGCCACGTCCGAGAAGATGGCGACGGGCCATTTCCTCGATGGCCGCGCCAGTCTGGTCGTCGGCACCCATACCCATGTGCCGACGGGCGACGCCATGATCCTGCCCGGCGGCACCGCCTACCTGACCGATGCGGGCATGTGCGGCGATTACGACAGCGTCATCGGCATGGACAAGGCCGAGCCGCTGCGCCGCTTCATCACCGGCATGCCGAAGGAGCGTTTCACGCCCGCCGAGGGCGTGGCCACCCTGTCAGGCGTCTTTGTCGAGACCGACGACGCCACCGGCCATGCCCGCGCCATCACGCCGGTGCGGGTGGGCGGCAGGCTGTCCCAGTCCGCGCCATGAAGCACGTCGCAAGCCAGTCCCCTGACACGCGCTTCCGTGACGCTCGCGCCCATTACATGCGCGGCCATGACACCCGCATCCATACCGCCCGCGCCATGACGCGCACCTCTTTGACACTCGCGCCTATGAACTCGCGCTATGAACGCCGCCCGTATGAAGCCGGCGGCCATGACACGCGCCCCCGTGACACGCGCCCCCGTGACACGCGCTCCTTTGACCTGCGCGCCCATGACACTCGGGCCGACACTAGCGCCAAGTCCCCCACACCCACGCCATCCACGCCCATGAACCCTACGCCATGACATCTGCAACCCGCGCCCGCCTGCTTCCCCTGCTCCTGTTGGTCGGCATGGGCGCACTCTGGGGCGTGACCCAGCCTTTGTCGAAAATCGCCGTGTCCGAAGGCTATCGCCATCTCGGCATCATTTTCTGGCAGTTCGTCATCGGCGCCATGGCGCTGGGCCTCTTCAGCCTGTTGCGTGGCAAGCGCCTCCCACTGCACCCGCGCGCCCTAGCCTTCTACCTGATGATCGCCCTACTGGGGACGATCCTGCCGAACTCGGCCGGCTACATGGCGGCGGTGCATCTTCCCTCCGGAATCCTGTCCATCGTCATCGCGACCGTGCCGATGATGGCCTACCCGATCGCGATGGGCCTCGGCATGGACCGGTTCAGCGCCCTGCGTCTGGTCGGCCTGTTGCTGGGGCTTGCCGCCATCATCCTGCTTGCCGCCCCCGATGGCAGCCTGCCCGATCCGTCGCTGTCGATCTGGCTGGCTGTCGCCATCATCGCGCCGTTCCTGTATGCGGTGGAGGGCAACATCGTCGCCAAATGGGGGACTTTCGGCCTCGATGCGGTGCAGGTGCTGCTGGGGGCGTCGATCACCGGCGCGGTGATCGCCCTGCCTCTGGCGCTTGCGACCGGCACATGGATCAACCCGACCGGGCCATGGGCGGCGCCCGATTGGGCCATCCTCGGCCTCGCCCTGGCCCATACCCTCGCCTACACCACCTATGTCTGGCTGGTCGGGCGCACGGGGGCGGTCTTCGCCTCTCAGGTCGGCTACCTCGTCACCGGTTTCGGCGTGCTCTGGGCGAAGGTGATCCTGGATGAGAGCTATTCCCCCTGGGTCTGGGCGGCGCTGGCCATGATGCTGCTGGGCGTCTTTCTGGTGCAGCCGCGCCGCGGCGCCGTGGCGGCACAAGGGCGACCCGACGCCGACCTGGCGCAGTAGCGAGCTCGCGCCGTCCAGGCGCAAAACAGACCCTGCGCCGTCCAGGCGCAAAACACACCCTGCGCAGACCCCGCGCACTGCCACCCCGGCGCAATGCCGCCGCACCGCAGAATACCGTGCTTGCAGCGCCCGCGCGACTTCTCCACAGTGGCTCCGGTGCACATGATCCCCACAGGCCGACATGATTGACCTTCCCCTGAGCCAGACCGCCGAGGGCCTGCTGACGCTGGCCCTTCTGCTGGGCATGTTCGCCATGTTCCTGCTGGAGAAATGGCCGACCGAGGTGGTCGCCATCGGCGGCACGGCCGTGCTGCTGATCCTTGGTCTCGTGCCCTATGCCGACGCCATCAATGTGCTGTCCAATCCGGCCCCCTGGACCATTGCGGCGATGTTCATCGTCATGGGTGCCCTGGTGCGCACCGGATCGCTCGACCGGCTGACGAAGTTTGCCGAGCGGAACGCCAAGGCGCGCCCCAAGCTGGCCGTGGTCAGCTTGCTGGCCTTTGTCATGGTGGCGTCGGCCTTCATGAACAATACGCCCATCGTCGTCATCATGATCCCGGTCTTCGTGCAGGTCGCGGGTATTCTGGGGCAATCGCCGTCCAAACTTCTGATCCCGCTCAGCTATGCCGCCATCATGGGCGGCACGATGACGCTGATCGGCACCTCGACCAACCTGCTGGTCGACGGCGTGGCGCGCGCGCAGGGGCTGGAGCCGTTCTCGATCTTCGAGATCACGCCGATCGGTCTGGTCGTGGTCGCCTGGGGGATGATCTACCTCACCTTCTTCGGGCGCTGGCTGCTGCCCGACCGCACCTCGATGGCGGGGGTGCTGAGCGGGTCAAGATCGCGGCAGAAGTTCTTCACCGAACTGGCGGTGCCGGAAAACTCCAGCCTGATCGGGAAACTGGCGGCCGAGGTCGACATCTTCTCGCGCGACGGGGTCCGGCTGGTCGACGTGCTGCGCGGCGACGCCTCGCTCCGCCGCAATCTTGCCGCGGTCGAGTTGGCCGAGGGCGACCGCGTGGTGCTGCGCACCGACATGGCCGAGGTGCTGGGCCTGCAGCAATCCAAGGAGTTGCGCTCGGTCGACAAGCTCAGCCAGGTGGAGACGTCGACGGTCGAGGTGCTGATCACCCCAGGCTGCAAGATGGTGGGGCGGTCGCTCGGCGAATTGCGCCTGCGGCGGCGCTACGGCGTCTACCCGCTGGCGGTGCACCGGCGCAACCAGAACATCGGCACCCAGCTGGACGATCTGGTGGTGCGCGTCGGCGACACGCTGCTGCTGGAGGGTGATCCCGCCGATATCCAGCGGCTGGCAACCGACATGGACCT
>JBBQHZ010000159.1:0-8977 GCA_038324445.1 Rhodobacterales bacterium
GGTGGACACCAATATCGGCACGCCTTTCGTGCGGCTGGAGATGGACTTTCGCTCGCCCGTCACGCCGCGCCACATCCTGAAATGCCATGTCTGGCCGTCGCGGCTGGGCACCAAGTCGATCACGTTCCGGGTCGATGCGGAACAGGATGGCGTGCTGTGCTTCGAGGGTGCGTTCACCTGCGTGTTCACCATCGCGGACCAGTTCAAATCCATCGCAGCGCCCGAGCATCTGCGGGCGTTGATCGAACCGCATATCCCCCCCGAATGACCCGCCCCGACGCCCATCCCCCCGTCACGACCGACATGGCCATCGCCGCGTTGCAGGCCCGTGTCGGCGAGCGGGTGCGCGCGCTGCGCACCGCGCGCGGCATGGTCCGGCGGGTGCTGTCGGAGGTTTCGGGCGTCTCGCCGCGTTATCTGGCGCAACTGGAGGCGGGGGAGGGAAACATCTCCATCGGGTTGCTGTTCCGGGTGGCGGAGGCGTTGGACGTCCCGGTGGAGGCCCTCGTGGCGAAGGGCGACGTTTCGCCCGAGGCGTTGCGTATCGCCGAGGTCTTCGCGGCGTCCGATGCGGGGGTGCAGGACCGGGTGCGCCGGATGTTGTCGGGGGTGCCCTCCAAGGCGCGGCGCGTCTGCCTGATCGGGCTGCGCGGCGCGGGCAAGTCGACGCTGGGCGCGGCGGTGGCGCGGGCACTGGACGCGCCCTTCATCGAGTTGAACCGCGAGATCGAGGCGGCAGGGGGGATGCCCATCGCCGAGATCATGGCGCTTTACGGCCCCGACGGGTACCGCCAGTTGGAGGCCGATGCGCTCGACCGGATCGTGGCCGAAGAGGACCGCGCCGTAGTTGCCGTGGCGGGCGGCATAGTGGCCGAGGCGCAGACATTCGAGCGGCTGCTGGACCGCTTTCACACGGTCTGGATCAGAACCTCGCCCGAGGAACACATGGCCCGCGTGCAGGCGCAGGGCGACACGCGGCCGATGGCGGGCAAGCCGCAGGCGATGGCGCAGTTGCGCGGCATTCTGACGGCGCGAGAGGGCGAATATGCCCGCGCTGATGCGGTGCTGGATACGTCGCTTGTGCCGGTCGAGGCCTCGGTCGCGGCGCTGCTGGCGTTGATCGGGCAGCGCGGTTTCATGCAGGGGGACAGGCCATGAACGTCACCACACGCCGCGACGGGCCGACCGGCTTCGTCACGCTCGACAACCCGCCGGTGAACGCCATCGGCCGCGCGATGCGGCAAGGCTTGCTCGACGCCGTGCGCTGGGCCGAGGCGCTGCGGCTCGACCGCGTGATCGTGACGGGCGCGGGCCGCGCCTTTGCCGCCGGCGCCGATGCGCGCGAATTCGACGGCGCGCCCCTCGAGCCGTCTCTGCCCGACGTGCTGGACGCCATCGAACGCTCGTTCGTGCCATGGATCGCGGCGATCAACGGGGTGGCGCTTGGCGGCGGGGCCGAGATTGCGCTGGCCTGCCGGATGCGGATTGCAGGCCCCGACGTGCAGATCGGATTGCCGGAGGTGACGTTGGGGGTGATCCCCGGTGCTGGCGGCACGCAGCGCGCGATGCGGCTCTGCGGACTGGCGACCGCGCTGGAGATGATCGCCTATGGCAAGCCCCTGGGCGCGCGGGAGGCGCTGGCGGCGGGGCTGATCCACGCGGTGGAGGATGACCCGGTAGAGGCCGCCGATCTGGTCAACACCGAAGAACTGCTCTGCATCGTGCCGACATGGGAACTGCCTGCGCCTGCGCCGGACGCGGATGCTACGGCGGCGACGCTGGCGGCGGTGCGGGACGGGGTGGGCAAGCGGATGGCGGGCCAGATCGCCCCCCTGCGCGCGGTCGATGTGGTCGCAGCAGGGCTGCACCTGCCCTTCGCCGACGCGATGGCGTTTGAGCGGGCCACGTTTCTGGAGCTGAAGGCCAGCCCGCAAGCGCGCGCGCTGCGGCACATCTTCTTCGCTGAACGCGCCGCCAAGGCGCCTGCGGGCCTGACTGCCGCCCCTGCCGATCTGTCCCTTGTCGCCATTGTCGGCGGCGGCACCATGGGGGCGGGGATCGCCTATGCCTGCCTGACGGTAGGGCTGTCGGTGGTGCTGCTGGAGGTCGATGGCGACGCCATGGCGCGGGCGGACGCCAAGGTTGCGCGGTTGATCGCGGAGGGGATCAAGCGCAGGCGGCTCGACGAGAGCGGCGCCGCAGCGCTGCGCGCCCGGCTGGTGGTGACCGATGATTTCGGCGCGGCGGCGGGGGCGATGCTGGCGATCGAGGCCGCGTTCGAGGCGATGGCGGTGAAGAAGGACATCTTCGCCCGGCTCGACGCCGTCCTGCCCGCCGAAGCGGTGCTGGCGACGAATACGTCGTATCTAGACATTGACGAGATCGCGGCCACCACCAGGGTCCCGTCCCGCGTGCTGGGCCTGCATTTCTTCGCGCCCGCCCATGTCATGCGCCTTTTGGAGATCGTGAAGGGCGCGGTGACCTGCGACCGGGCGCTTGCCACCGGCTACGCGCTGGCGAAGCAGTTGAAGAAGGTGCCGGTGCTGGCGGGTGTCTGCGACGGCTTCATCGGCAATCGCATCTTCAGCCGCTACCGGGAGGAGGCCGATTTCCTGCTGATGGACGGCGCCGTCCCGTGGGAGGTGGACGAGGCGATGGAAGCCTTCGGCACCGCCATGGGTCCCTTCGCGGTGGCGGATCTGTCGGGCCTCGACATCGGCTACGCCAACCGCCGCCGTCAGGATGCCACGCGCGATCCCGCCCGGCGCTATGTCCCTATCGCGGACCGCATGGTGCAGGAGGGAAGGCTGGGCCGCAAGGCCGGCGTCGGCTGGTATCGCTATCCCGGTGGCGGCGGCAAGGTGGTGGACCCGTTGATCGAGGATCTGATCGTCGAGGAAGCCCGCTTCGCCAAGGTCGCGCGGCGCGAGATCGAGGCCGGGGAGGTGGTCGAGCGCCTGTCCCTTGCGATGATCAATGAGGCGGCAGAGATCCTGGGCGAAGGCATCGCCGGATCGGCGCGCGATATCGATCTGGTGACGGTCTTCGGCTATGGCTTCCCGCGCTGGCGGGGGGGCCTGATGCACCATGCCGATACCGTTGGCTTGGCCGGGATCGTGGAAAAGATCAGGGCGCTGGAAGCGCGCGATCCGGTGGTCTGGAAGCTGAGCCCGGTCCTGGCGGACTGTGCCGCGACGGGCGTGGCGCTGGCAGATTGGTCCCGCCCGGGGGCATGACGCGCCCTTGCCCATTCAGCTTGGCAGAAAAACTCCCGCCGGAGGCTCCGACAACTGACGCAGGCACCGCCGCCCCGGATCGTTCGGAACGCGGCACTCAGTCCGTAGGGCGGGGTTCACCCCGCCGCATGATGGCAATTGCGGGGTTCACCCCGCCACGCGCGTCGACTGGCGGGGTGAACCGCGCCCTACACCCTGATCGGCAACGCGGCATAGCCACGGAAACGCGCCAGCCCCAGCCGCTCGCGCGGGCCGTTGGCGGCCAGCTTTGGGAAGCGTTGTACGAAGCGGCCGATCGCGATCCGCCCTTCCATCCGCGCCAGCGACGCCCCAAGGCAGACATGAATGCCGGTGATGAACGAGATGTGGGCGTTGGGTCGGCGTGAAATGTCGAAGCGGTCGGGGTCGGCGAATACGACTGGATCGCGGTTCGCGCCCGCGATGGAGACGTGGACATAGGTGCCTTTCGGCAATGTCGCGCCGGATGGCAGGGCGATGTCCTCTCCCGCCAGACGGTTGCCGATCTGCAGCGGGCTTTCGACGCGCAGGCATTCCTCCACCGCCGTGCCGATCAGGCCGGGATTGTCGAGCAACCGGCGATGCTCGCCCGGATGGTCCAGCAACAGGCCGATGGCATTGCTGACCAGCGAGGTTGTCGTCTCGTGCCCCGCATTGAGCAGGAAGATGCAGTTCTGCACCAGCTCCGCCTGCGTCAGGCGCCGCCCGTCATGCTCGCCGAAGATCAGCGCCTCCAGCACCTCGCCCTCGCCACCGGCGTCGGGATGGGCGCGGCGGTGGTCGATCAGGTCCGACAGGATCGCGCCGAATTCCTCGACCGCGCGGTTGCCGGCGGCGATGCGGTCGGGCGGTACCACCGGGTCCAGCGCGCCGAGGATGGCGATGGAATAGCCGCGCAATTGCGCGCGGTAGGCCTCGGGCACGCCGAGCATGACCGAGATGATCTCGGTCGGCAGCATCATCGCGAAATCGGCGATCAGGTCCAGGTCGCCAAGGTCCTCCACCCGGTCCAGCAGGCGGTCGACGATGGCCGACACCATCCGCTCCATCTCGGTCAGTTTGCGGGGGGTGAAGGCGGCCGAGATCAGCTTGCGCACGGTGGTGTGGTAGGGCGGATCGTTGAAGATCAGGCTGGTGGTGTGATGGGTCTTGAGGGGGCATTCGCCGAACTTGGCACCGAAGGCCTCGGTCTTGTCCGATAGCATGTCGCGCGAGCGGTAGGTGGCGAGGCAGTCATCGTGACGCGTCAGGTAGACCGAGCCGTCGGCGTTGCGATGCACCGGCGAAGTGGCCCGCAGCCGGGCAAGCGTGGGGTGTGGATCGGCGATGAAATCGGGGCCGATGGTGTTGAGGTCGAAATCGGTTGGCGTGGTCATGGTCTGCCCTCTCCCCGTGCAGGGGCAGACTATCGGCGGGCAGGGTTTGCGGGGCAAGGCACAAGTGCCGGAATGCCCCCGGATGGGACGGTAAAAGCCCCCGCGCAGATGCGATGATTCTTGGTAAATGGCGGGTGTTGGCCGGTGCGCCGCCCGGCCCGGGAAGCCCTGACGGGGATGCCGCATTGCAGCAACTTCAACGCCAGCAGAGCGGCCGCGGGAACTTATCAAGTTCTTGTAAACTCACGTTGACAGGTAGCGTTGAATACGTTGGTATACTTTTTAAAGAGAGCGCAGTGGGGGACTGTGCCCGCCAGAACGGGCCCGAAAAATCCCCCAGCAGACGTGAAGAGGGAACGGCATTGGCAATCCACTATGACGAGTCCCGTCTGAACGACGGGCCCGGCGGCTCGAAGGCTGTCTCTGACCCGAAAAGGGGCGAAGGCTATGATCATCTGGCGCTGATTGCCTTGTCCCATATCGCGGACCAACGCCATCGCAGCAAGATGTCGACGGAAGACAGGGCTGCCATGCGCTCTCCCGCAGTGACGGCCCTGGCGCATGCGCTGGCCGATGCCTCTACCTCTCAGGCGGAGGACATGGTTTCGGCCCTGTTGAAGTCGGGTGTTTCGGTCGAGCAACTGTGCTCGGATCACCTTGCGCCCGCCGCGCGGGAATTGGGCGTGTGGTGGGAAACCGACGACATGCCCTTCACCGTCGTGACCCTTGCCACCGCGCGTATCCAGGCGATCTTGCGGCAGTTGCCGGGCAGCCGCACGCCGGTGTCGATCACCGAAGGCAAGGGGGCGATCTTCGCCGCCGTTCCGGGCGAGGAGCATACGTTGGGCGTGCTGATGGCTGCCGATCATTTCCGGCGGCTGGGGTGGGATGTGGGGGTTCTGATCGGTATGGAACATACCGAGATGCGCGCCCGTATCCTCGACGATGATCGCCCGCTTCTGGGCCTGAGCTGCACCAGTTCGCACGCCGTCGAAGCGCTGCGCCGACTGGTGGACGATGTGCGCCATCGCCGCCCGGACCTTGCGATCGTTCTGTCGGGACGGGTGGCATGCGACGACCAGACCGTTCGCAGTTTGCCGGAGTTCGACGGACTTGTGATACAGCTGGACGGTGCGGAGCGCATCCTGAAGGGGGCCGTCAAGGGCGCCCGTCCGCAGTCCCCCCTCCGCTAGACACCGCGCCGGGCGCTCGGCGCCCTCATTCCGCTACATGCCGTGTGGGGGCGTCATTCCGTGCGGGGGCGTTGGCGATGCAGGTCGGAGGCATAGAATGCCTCCAGCGTCTGGTCGGGCAGCGGTTCATAGGCGCCCAGCGCCCGAGCATCCATGATACGGTCAAGCCGGAACATCCGGAACGCCTTGCGCAACTCGCACCACGCCACCAGCGTCCAGACGCTGCCCCAGAACCACAGGCCGAGGGGACGCAGAATGCGCTCGGTCTGAGCGCCTGCATCGTCGCGGTAGTCGATGGCGATGCGTTCGGGCGCGTGGATGGCGGCCTCGACGATATCGATGGTGGCACGGGTCCGGGCATCGGGCGGCGAGGAGGCCAGCGCCTCGAAGCGCAGGCTTTCGGCGCGCGCCCGGGTGCGGTTGGGCAGCACGGAGGTGATCTTGTCCAGCGCGCTGTCGGCGCCGCGCGCCATCGAGGCCCCACCCCATGTCCGGACCATCCGCGCGCCGACGCTGAGCGCCACGATCTCTTCCTCGGTGAACATCAGCGGTGGCAGGTCGAAGCCATCGCGCATCATGTAACCCATCCCCGCCTCGCCCTCGATCGGCACTCCGGCGCCCTGCAGGTGCGCGATGTCGCGGTAGATCGTGCGCTCGGATACCTCCATCGCCTGCGCGAGGGTCCGGGCGGTGGTGAGTTTGCCGGATCGGAGGCGGTCCAGCAGACGGAAGAGGCGATCGGCGCGGCGCATGGGGAGACCTTAGAGGGTGCGGGGCGGGGTGAGAACCTGCGGCGTGGCGCCTTGCGGCGGGCGGAGTGTTCGAGTTTTTTTGCCAAGATGAAAGGGGCGACGCGCAGGGGTGGTCGTCGCCCCGATCCGATCAGCGGTTGTAATTGAAGAAGCCGATGGAATTGCCGTCGAGGTCTTGTGCGTAGAAAAATGTCCCCGGCGGGATCGTGATGTCGGGGGAAACGACGGTGCCACCGGCGGCCGCCACCCGGGCGCGCACGGCGTCGAGGCTGTCGGGTGCGATGAAGTGGATCGTCGGCCCGTTGCCCGACGGCTTGCCCGGGTAGAGGTGGCCGGAGACGCCGCTGCCCGATGGGCCGGTCGGCAGATCGACGATGGGGTTCGGGCCGCCATCGGTGATCTTCAGATCGACCTTCAGCACATCGGCATAAAAGGCGCGGGAGGCGTCGAGGTCGGTGACGGGGATTTCCATCCAGCAGACCAGGTTTTCGGAAGTGTCAGACATGGGACCGGTATCCTGTTCGAGTTGCGATGCCGGAGCGATAACACCCCCCTCCTGACAGCGTTCTGTCAGGAGAATGGCAGGGACGGAAAGGGGCCTTTTCTCGCCCAGCCCCCCCGTCGACTTTGACCCGACGGTTGCGTCGACCCGGAGGCAAGTGGACTGTTTCGACCCGGTGTCGGCCTGTGGAGGGATGACGGCGTCCGGCGCGCATAAAAAAGAGGATCATCTTGTCGGCTTGCAAGGTCGGGCATGGGCAGTGTGTCCTTGCGCCTGCGGGCTTCAGATCTGGCCTGTTCGCCCCCAAGAAATGACCTAATTTTGCCCAGTAGTGCCGATTGTTTCGGAGCTGGAAACAGCGTGCCATGTCGATGATGCAGCTAGTGACAGAAGCAGCCTTACGTAGCGTCAAATTTGTGTATCTTTTGATTCAGCCGAGCGATACGTCGGTAAGTCATGGACCGAATCAAGGTCAGATCAGACTTACTGGAGGTATTATTGATGGGACATAAAATCCGAACCGGACTGGCCATCGTTGCGGCGATGGCTATGTCGTCGGCGGCCTACGCAACCACTATGGACTTCTCGTTCACCGGCACCTTCGCCGGAGACGCGGAGGTCCAGCAGTTCAACTTCACCATCGGCGCAACGTCGAACGTCACCCTCCGCAGCTATTCCTATGCGGGCGGGACGATGGCTGATGGCACCATCGTCGCGGCGGGCGGTTTCGATCCGATCCTTGCGCTGTGGGACTCTTTGGGCAACCTCGTCGGCGAATTTGATGATGGTCCGGAAACAGTTCCGGTGGACCCGGCGACGGGCGCGGCATTCGACACGAATTTGATCCTGTTGGGATTGACGGCAGGAAGCTACACGGCGACCATTACACAGTTCTCCAACTTTGCATTGGGAACAAACCTTTCGCAGGGCTTCCAACAATCTGGCGCGACGTTCACCTCAGGATTTGGTTGCTCGAACGGTCAGTTCTGCGATTTCACTGGAAACAACCGCTCGAACTTCTGGGCATTCGATGTGCTTGGTGTGGATAGCGCTGTAGCGCCGCCGTCTGGGGTCCCGGTTCCAGCTGGTCTGCCGCTGCTTCTGTCGGGATTGTTCGGGTTTGGTCTTCTTGCGCGGCGCCGGAAATCTGCCTGATCTTTTCTACACGTGAGCCTTTTCAGTTGCCCCGATCTCTCGCAGGTCGGGGCTTCTTCGTTTTACCCAAGGCCCGCAGCGCCCCTGTGCGGCGGGTTTGCTATTCTTCCAACTCTGCCTCGGGGATGATTGGGAAGAAGGTGCCCGTCGACCAGACGCCGAACATGGCGGTGCCGTCGACTTCGTGCGCCTCGCCCAGATCGACCAGCCGGTAGAAGCTCTTGCGGTCGATCAGCGCCTCGAGGCCGGAGCGGATGTGGATATAGGGCGACGGCTCGCCATCCGCGTCGCGCTCTACCCGCAAGGCGTGGTCGGTGCCTGCGACGGCGACATCGCCGACATTGGTGGTGAAGGTGATGGACTGCCCGCGGCCGGCACCCTCGGCCTCAAGATCGACAGCCACAAAGGGCGCGTCCTGCACCCGGATTCCGACCTTCTCGACCGGGGTGACAAGAAAATAGGCGTCGCCCTCGCGCTTGAGGATGGTGGAGAACAGGCGCACCAGCGGTTTTCGGCCAATCGGCGTGCCTTCGTGAAACCACGTGCCGTCGCGGCGTATTTCCATATCGATATCGCCGCAAAAGGGCGGATTCCACAGGTGAACGGGCGGCAGTTTGCCCGCTTTCGCGGCATCCTGGGCGGCTTTGACCAATGTTGTCGTGGCTGGGGGCATGATTATTGTCCTTCGCTGGCAGGGGTCACGATCATTTGTGCCGATCACCCTTTTGCCATTTGTGATCGGCGG
>JBBQHZ010000160.1:0-8941 GCA_038324445.1 Rhodobacterales bacterium
CGCGCTGTCAGCCACTTCCCACCCTTGCGTCTTGGACATTCCCGCGCCAAGGCAGATGATCGCGTCACCCGGTGCAGGAGGATCAACTGGCGTCGACGCGGTCGCGACATATCCGAGGAGCGCCAGAAAGGTCATGCCCCAAAGAGTCGCCGCCGCGATCAGGCAGCGTCTGATCCATATTCCCAGTCGCCGAACACTCACCGCAACCCTATTCCCACTCGATCGTGCCCGGAGGTTTCGAGGTGATATCGTAGGTCACCCGGTTGATCCCCGGGACTTCGTTGATGATCCTTGTGGCGGTTTCGCCAAGGAACTCGTGGCTGAACGGGTAATAGTCGGCGGTCATGCCATCGACACTGGTGACGGCGCGGAGCGCGCAGGCGTAATCATAGGTCCGCCCGTCGCCCATCACGCCGACCGTGCGGACGGGAAGGATGGCGACGAAGGCCTGCCAGATATCGTCGTAAAGCCCGTGGCGGCGGATCTGGTCGATATAGACGGCATCGGCCTGACGCAGGATATCAAGCTTGACGCGGGTGATCTCGCCCGGGCAACGGATCGCAAGGCCGGGGCCGGGGAAGGGGTGACGGGCGATGAAATGGGCGGGCAGGCCCAGTTCGCGACCCAGCGCGCGGACCTCGTCCTTGAACAGTTCCCGCAGCGGCTCCACCAATTTCAGGCCCATCTTCTCGGGCAGGCCGCCCACATTGTGGTGCGATTTGATGGTGACGCTGGGGCCGCCGGAAAAACTGACCGACTCGATCACATCGGGGTATAGTGTGCCCTGCGCCAAAAACGCCGCGCCCTCGATCTGGTCGGCGTAGTGCTGGAACACGTCGATGAAAAGCCGCCCGATGATCTTGCGTTTGGTCTCGGGGTCGGAAACGCCCTCCAGCTCGCCCAGAAACCTCTCCTGCTCCTGCGCGTGGATGACGTGCAGGTTCATGTGGTCGCGGAACATCTCCACCACCTCGGCCGCCTCGTTCAGGCGCAGCAGCCCGTGATCGACGAAAACGCAGGTCAGCTGGTCGCCGATCGCCTCGTGGATCAATGCTGCTGCGACGGACGAATCGACACCACCTGACAGCGCGCAGATCACCTTGGCGCTTCCCACCGTTGCACGGATCGCCTCGACCGCCTGTTCGCGGTAGGCGTCCATCGTCCAATCGCCGGTAAACCCCGCCATCTTCACGAAATTCTCGTAGAGCAACGCGCCACGCGGGGTGTGGTGCACCTCGGGGTGGAACTGCACGGCGTAGAAATGGCGGCTGACATCGGCCGTGATCGCAAAGGGGGCATTGGGCGAGGTGCCGAACACCTCGAACCCCGGTGCCAGCCGGGCAACATGGTCGCCATGCGACATCCAGACCTGCTCTTTCCCCTCCGCGAACCAGCCCTGCAACAAAGCCAGCGCTCCGGTCGGTTGCACGAAGGCGCGCCCGAACTCGGCGGTGCCGCCGCCGCCCGAGATCTTGCCGCCATGCACTTCGCCGCCCAGATCCTGCATCATCACCTGCTGGCCGTAGCAGATGCCAAGGATCGGCACGCCAAGGGTGTAGGCGCTGGCCGGCGGGCGGGGAGAGCCTGCGCGTGTCACCGAATCCGGCCCGCCCGAGAAGATGATCGCCTTGGGCGCAAACGCGGCCAGAAACGCGTCATCGACCTTCTGAAAGGGGTGGATTTCGCAATAGACATTCAACTCGCGCAGGCGGCGGGCGATCAGTTGCGTCACCTGAGAGCCGAAATCGACGATCAGCAGGCGTTCATGGTCGGCGGGGTCGGGCAGGGCGCTGTGGTTCATGGCCTCTCGATTAAGCCGCAGGGCAGGGCGGTGCAAGACCACCCACGCACGGGCACGACGCATTCGATCCGGGCGATGCGCAATCGGCCCGGTCTGCCCACCGATTGCGCGCCCATGGGAACCAGCCGTCGCTTCGGGACTTGTATTGCCAGAGCGCGCGAACCGCGTCGCCCGATATTGCCACCAGATGGGAGAGTCCCGATGAAAGACCTCGATGCCTTGTTCAAGCATTTCCTGCGCGACATTTATTATGCCGAGCAGAAGATTATCAAAGCCCTGCCCAAGATGATCGAGAAGGCCGACAGCACCGCCCTGAGTGATGCCTTCACCAAACACCTGCGCGAGACCGAAGGTCAGGTCGAGACGCTCGACAAGGTGTTCGCCCTGCTCGATCTGAAGCCGAAGGGCGAAACCTGCCCCGCGATCAACGGCATCCTCGAAGAGGGGGAAGAGATCATGAAGGAATGCGAGGATCCGGACGCCTGCGACGCGGGCATGATCGCCGCGGCCCAAGCCGTCGAGCATTACGAGATCACGCGCTACGGCACCATGGTCGCCTGGGCGAAGGAGCTTGGGATGCCGGAGGCGGCAACGCATCTGCAATCCATCCTCGATCAGGAGTATGCCGCCGACGAGGCGCTGGACCGGCTGGCCGAGGGCCGCCTGAACCGCGAAGCCGCCTGACGGCAGGCCGTTTCGGCGCGCGCAACGGCTTGCGCGCGCCGCCCATGTCGCTTTCCCGACCGATGTGCCGCAATTCGCCCGTGACGCCGATCCGCGACGGTCTACTCATCGCGCAAGAATCTGTAGTTGGTGGAGGCTGGAACATGTCGGATGCGGTGCAAATGGTCGAAGCGGATGCAGCCCCCAAGCGGCAGCGCGGCGGTGGCGGGGCAGCGCGGCGCGCCTCACGCTCGGCGGTAAGCTTCGAATCGGCGCGATTCATCACCCGCAACACCCCCAACCTCGACATCCTGCATGACGAGGCGCTGGAGATTATCGAGACAAATTCCGAAACCATCCTTGAAGAAATCGGCGTCAACTTCACCGACAACCCCGCCGCCTTGCAGCGCTGGCGCGATGCAGGGGCCGATGTGCAGGGCGAGCGGGTGCACATTCCGCGCGGCCTTGCGCGCGAGCTGATCAAGACCGCGCCCAGGCAATTCACCCAGATCGCCCGGAACCGCGACCGCGACGTCGATATCGGCGGCCGCAATCTGGTGCTGGCCCCGGTCTATGGCCCGCCCTTCGTCAGCACCTTCACCGAAGGCCGCCGCTACGCGACCATGGCGGATTTCGAGAAGTTCGTGAAACTCGGCTACATGTCGCCCTGGCTGCACCATTCCGGCGGCACGGTCTGCGAGCCGACGGATGTGCCGGTCAACAAGCGCCATCTCGACATGCTGCTGGCGCACATGACCCTCAGCGACAAGCCCTACATGGGCTCGGTCACGGAACCGTCGCGCGCCGCCGATTCCATCGAGATGTCGAAGATCCTGTTCGGGGCCGATGTCGTCGACGCGAACTGCGTGATGACCTCACTTATCAACATCAACTCGCCGCTCACCTTCGATGGCATCATGATGGGCGCGCTGGAGGAATATGCCGCTGCGGGTCAGGCCTCGATCATCTCGCCCTTCATCGTCGGCGGGGCGATGGCGCCCGTGTCGATCATGGGAACCTTGACGCAGGTGATGGCCGAAGGGCTGGCGGGCGTTTCCTATTCGCAACTGGTGCGGCCCGGATCGCCGGCGATCTTCGGGGCCTTCGTGACCTCGATCGACATGAACTCCGGCGCGCCCACCTTCGGCACGCCAGAGGCGTCGCAGATCACCTATGGCGTGGGCCAGATCGCCCGCCGTCTGGGATTGCCCTACCGCTCGGGCGGGTCGTTCACCGGCTCGAAACTGCCCGACGCCCAAGCAGCCTACGAGACCGCGAATTCCCTGAATTCCGCGCTGCTGTCGGGCGTCAACTTCATGCTGCATGCCTGTGGCTGGCTGGAGGGGGGACTGGTGTCCAGCCCCGAGAAATTCGTCATGGATGCCGACCAGTTGGGCATCCTGCACAAGCTGGCGGAAGGCATCGCCACCGACGAGAACGCGCAGGCGATGGACGCCATCCGCGAGGTCGGCCCCGGCGGCCACTACCTCGGCTGCGCCCATACCCAGGCCAATTACGAGACCGCGTTCTGGCGCACCAAGGTGCTGGACTACAAACCCTACGAGACATGGGCGGAAGAGGGCGCACGCTCGACCTACGAGTTGGCGGCATTGAAGGTGGAGCGGATGTTGGGCGACTACGTGCAGCCCTATCTCGACCCTGCGATCAACGAGGAACTGCGCGCCTATGTTGCGCGCAAGAAGGCCTCGATGCCCGACGCGTTCATCTGACGCCGACACCGGGTGCGCCTTCCGGGCGCACCCCTTCACCTCCGTCGCGCGCCCGCTTGGGCGGCCTCCACGGTCAATTCACCGATCGTGCCGCTGCCAGAATGGCGCTCATGACCTGCACATGACGCGTCGGCGAATAGCCGATGCCGCCGCCGATGCGCGCGGCGTTCAGCATCTCTTCCTCCGCCAGCAATTTCGACACCGGGCGACGCTTGGCGCGGCGATGCGCATCGCCGGTGAGGCAGGCCATGGTGGCTGCGCGCACCAGCAGTCCTGGCCGGCGCATGGCGCCAAGATGGGTAAGCAGATCGGTCATGGTGCAATCCCCTGATGCGTTGACTGACCTCACTCTGCCCCCGGCGCCGGGGCTGTTGCGCGCCCTTCACGGCAGCCGCCCGCACCCTTCCACTTTGTTTACGAAACAGAAACAATTTTCGACTTATCCACAGAATTTAACGATTCAGTAATCAATCCGGCGGAATTTCGCAGGCGTTCCTTTCGACCGGATTAAGGACCCTTTGACATGACCGACCACTCTCCCGCCGCCTTTCCAGTCACCCGCCCGATGCCCGGGTGGGTGCCAGAGGCGGCGCAACAATACCTTGCGCATGTGGCCGACGGACGGTCCTACCGCGACATCGCGCGGGCGACCGGGCAGGCGCCGTCGACCATCTGCCGTCGGGTGCAACAGATTGAGGCGCGCAGGGACGACCCCCTGCTGGACGAAGCGCTGTCGAGCCTTGCCATCATCGACGACATCGACCCGGAGCAGGTCGCTACCCACACTGACAAGTTCCAGACCGACATGTTCCAGACTGACATGATTCAGCCCGATAAGATCCAGCCCGATAAGATCCAGAAGGAGACACGGTGCATGACTGCCCCCATTCGAACCCTCATCGACGACGAAACCATCATCACCCGCGAAGCGCGCCGCATCCTGCGCCGCCTGTGCGAAACCGGTGCCGTGCTGGCCGTGGCGCAGGACATGGACAAGGCCGTGGTGCTGCGCCAGGGGGACGAGGGCGAACAGACCCGCACCGCCGTGGTCGATCGCCGCGTGGCGCAGGCCTTCGCGGTCAAGGACTGGATCTCGTGCCTGCAGAATGGCGGCCGCATCGCGCGCTACGGCATCACCAGCGCCGGCAAATCGGCCCTGAAGCGCCTGCTGGAAGAGGACCGCAAGCGCCGTCTCGGCAACGCGGGCTTCGCCGAGGGACATACCGCGTTTCAGGGCCAGCACATGACCTGGGGCAAGCGCACCGTCGCGGGCGAGGGGGGGGTGCGCACGCGGCTCCGCGTCAATCTGGCCGAGTCGCCCCTGTCGGGCCTTGCCCGGCGCAAGGACACCGACGGCAAGCCGTTCCTTGGTGCTGATCTGGTGCAGGCAGGCGAGCGGCTGCGCGAGGATTTCGAGCGCGCCCAGATGGGTCCGCGCGTCGGCCAGAACTGGGACCGTTTCCTGTCGGGCGGCGACCGCGGCGGCTTCATGTCCGATGGCGGCATCGGCGAGGGACCGCGCGATGCGCGCAAGCGCGTGTCGGACGCGCTCGACGATCTGGGGCCGGGGCTGTCGGATGTGGTGATGCGGGTCTGCTGCTTTCTGGAGGGGCTTGAATCGGCTGAAAAGCGGCTGGGATGGTCGGCGCGCTCAGGCAAGGTGGTCCTTAAAATCGGCCTGCAACGGCTGTTGCAGCACTACGAGGAACGCCACGGCTTTCGACCGGCTCTGAGACAATAGGATCGGGCCGCTGCGCCAGAAAGGTTAACAAATCGTTAACAAGTGGTTAATTTTCCTCTGCGGCAGGCGTCGAAATCTGAGGCGACGCGATTCGAATTGGGATGGATCGCGGGATATTCCCCGGTTCATCCCCGTTCATCTCCCAATTGATCCTCAAAAACCGAAAGAGAATTCAATAGCTTAAAACTGCTTGGAAAGAAAATTGCAGGAAAGGCGCAATAATGGTAATATTATGTCGTGGGGACATATAATTTCTTCCAAAAGGAGAACTCAAATGTTCGTGTTCAATTGTAAATCCAGCAGTCTTGTTTCTTCCGTATTTCTGGGGGCGCTTGCGTTTGCGGCCCCGGCTCTCGCCGACGAGATGGACGGAGTTCAATGCAACCGTGTGCTCTCGCTCGGACCTGATGTGGTTCAGGCCGGCGTCTACGCCCAGTGCCTGTCGATAGCGAGCCGTCAGGACGTGGCGCGGCCGCAGCAGATCGCCCAGCAACCGGTCACGCCCACCGGACCCGGCACGACAGGAACCCCGCTATCGGGTCCGACCGCGACTGTAACCGCCACGGCTGGCGGAACGCTGCTTGCGGCGGCGGATTGCGCCGCGCTGACCGGCTCTGCCACAGCGCGCTGCACCCTTGTGCAGGGGGTGATCGGCCATGGCGTGGCCCCGACCCTGGTCGATGCGACCATTGGCGGAGGCAGCCTGCTCCATGCGGATGTGCTGACCTCGCCAAACGGCCACACCTCACTTCTGCATGCCGACGTGGCCGGTTCGTCCGGGCTTCTGGATTTGGACGTCGCGAATGGCTCATTGGCGTCGATCAATGTGGGCAACCCCGACCCCAACGCACCGGATATCTCTGCCAGTGTCGCGTCGGTTCAGGCCGAAGTCGATCTGGGCCTTGATCTGGGCGGCCTCGGTGGTGGCCTTGGTGGCGCCCTCGGTGGCCTGTTGCAATGACCGCTGACGCATCCGGCCCCGACCGGATCTGAAAACCGGCCTGATGCGGCGCTGCGGCGCTGCGTCAGGCGCAACCCCGCTTGCCGGTTTCCTCTCGTGACCTTTGCGCCCTTAGGCACTACATCTGTCACGACCGAGCGGAGAAGACAGATGCGCGATCTCAAGATCCCCGAACAACGCCACCCCGAAAAGGCGCGCAAACCTGATAATGCGCAGCCCAAGAAACCCTCGTGGATTCGCGTCAAGGCGCCGGTGGGCGAAGGCTACAAGGCCACCGCCCGCATCATCCGCGAACATCGCCTGACCACCGTCTGCGAAGAGGCCGGCTGTCCCAATGTCGGCGAATGCTGGAGCCAGGGCCACGCCACCATGATGATCATGGGCGAGGTCTGCACCCGCGCCTGCACCTTCTGCAACATCGCCACCGGCAAGCCGCCCGAACCGCTCGATGCGTTCGAGCCGGGGCGCGTGGCGGACGCGGTGGCGAAACTGGGCCTGAACCACGTGGTCATCACTTCGGTCGACCGCGATGATGTATCCGACGGCGGGGCCGAGCATTTCGCTCAGACCATCCGCGCCATCCGTCACCGCGCTCCCGGCACCACGATCGAGATCCTGACGCCCGATTTCATCCGCGCGCCAGACAGCGTGCTCGATATCGTCGTGGCGGCCAAGCCCGACGTGTTCAACCACAACCTCGAAACCGTCCCCGGCCTCTACCCCGAGGTGCGCCCCGGCGCGCGTTATTTTCACTCGCTGCGCCTGTTGCAGCGGGTGAAGGAGCAGGATCCGACGATCTTCACCAAATCCGGCATCATGGTCGGTCTGGGCGAGGATCGTCAGGCAGTCCTGCAGGTGATGGACGACATGCGCGCGGCCGACATCGATTTCCTGACCGTGGGCCAGTATCTGCAACCGACCCCCAAGCACCATAGGGTTGACCGCTTCGTCACGCCCGAGGAGTTCGCGTCCTACGAGAAGGCCGCCTATGGCAAGGGCTTCCTCATGGTCTCGGCCACGCCGCTGACGCGGTCCTCGTACCATGCGGGCGACGATTTCGCGCGACTGCGGGCGAACCGGATGGCCAAGTTGGCGCGGGGCTGATCCCCAGGTCCTGTCAAGACCAGGTTCTGCGCACTTGCCTGAAAGGACGTCTCGCCCGTAGGCTATCGGCATTCGTCCTTTTCAGAAGGTGATTTCGCCATGCGTCTTGCCGCCTGCACCGCTTTGGCTGTGCTGCTGACCACATTTCTGGTTGCCCCGCTCCGCGCCCAAACGCTCCCCGAACCTGTGAATCAGATCTCCGCGAGCGAGATACCCGGCGATTTCAATGCGGCGATTCTTGAGGCCGCCGAGGGTCGCGCGCTGTTCTTCGACGGCGACTATGCGGGCTCGATGACCCTGCTGCGCCCGCTGGCCGATGCCGGCAATCCGATGGCGCAGAATATCGTGGGGCTCGCCCTGACCGAACCGAGCGGCGCCTACGCCCCCTATGACGCCGCCGAGGGCTTTCGCTACCTGAGCGAGGCGGCAGCGCAGGGGTTCGCGCCGGCCATGTACAATCTTGGCGTTGTCCATGACGAGGAGCATGACGGGATTGCCCCCGACCCGGAGCAATCCTTCGCCTGGTATCTGGCTGCCGCCGAGCTTGGCTACGCGCCATCCTACTACAGTATCGGATACGCGCTCGTGTATGGGTACGGGGTGGCCGAGAACTATGCCGAAGCGCGGGTCTGGTTGGAACGCGCGCTGGACGGGGACGATCGGGCCGACGCGCTCATCCTGTTCGGGGATCTGGCATATTTGGGACTGGGTCAGGACATCGACTATGCCCAGTCCCTCGAATTCTATCTTGAGGCGGCAGCCCTGGGACAAGCGGAGGCCGCCTACTACGCAGGGTATCAGTATTCTTGGGGTATTGGTGTCCCGGTCGATCGCGCTGCCGCCCACTCATTGCTGGAGCAGGCCGTCGCAGGCGATGTTCTGCTGGCACGGGCCTATCTGGCGCTCACGTTGCGCGACGGTGACGAGGGTCGTGCGCCCGA
>JBBQHZ010000161.1:0-8915 GCA_038324445.1 Rhodobacterales bacterium
CCCACCAGCGCCAGCGCCTTGTGCACCTTGTCGCGGCTCGCCGCAAACGAGGTGCCCCGCAGGCGGAACGGCAGCCACACGTTCTTTTCCACCGTGGCCCACGGCATCAGCGTCGGCTCCTGGAACACCACGCCCAGATTGTCGCCGCCTGCCCCGCCCTCCCACTCGATCCGGCCCAGCGTCGGCCGCATCAGCCCCGCAATCAGGCGAAGTGCTGTGGATTTGCCGCAACCCGACGGGCCCAGCAGCGAGATGAAATCGCCCTGCCGCACCTCCATGCTCATCCGGCGCAGGGCCACGACATTGCCGGTAAAAGTCTTGTCGACCTCGCGCATCCGCAAGATGGCGGACCTTTTGTAGGTCATGCGCTGGGGATTGAGGGTCTGGGTCATCAGGCGGGCATCTGTAACGGAAGGCCCCGCGCGAAGGATATCGCGCGGGGTGTCTCAAGGCGTGGATCAGGGCCGCAAGTCGTTGCCAAGCCCTTGGTTGATATAGCTGAAGTCGTAGGACGCGGTGATGTCCATACCCGCCTCCAGCACACCCGCCACCACCATCTGCTCGTAGAACTCGACCATCCGCGCCTCGGTCATCGCGCCGATGCCCAGTTCCAGCGTGTCGCCACTGTCGACGATGCCCTGCTCGATCATCGCCGCGATGGCGTAGTCGATGGCCTCCTGCGTCATGTCCGGGTTGTCGGTCATGATCAACTCGTTCGCGGCGGTGTTGTCGCCGTAAATGTAGTTGGCCCAGCCGAGGATCGAGCCGGTCACGAAGCATTCCACCACTTCCGGCCGCTCGGCCAAGGTGGCCGCCAACGCCTGCACGGTCGTGGAATAGGCGCCATAGCCCGCATCCGCGATCAGCCAGACATCGGGCGCCCAGCCGGTTTCCCGCTCGATCGCGAAGGGCTCCGAGCTCAGGTACCCCTGCTGGCCCGCATCCTCGTTCACGATGAACGGGGCCGAGTTGAAGGTGTAGGACTGGCGCTGTTCGTCGGTAAAGCCATAGGCGGCCTTCATCCAATCGTAATAGACCGCCGAATCCTGCACGATCATGGTGAAATCGGGGTTCGCCATCTCGGCAAACTCCGCCACGCGGCCCGGATGGGTCAGGATCACCTGCGGATCCTTCTGGAACGACGCCATCACGTTGACCAGCGGCAGCCCCTCGGCCACAGCGAAATAGGCATCGAGATGCCCGCCCATGTAGAAATCGATCCGCCCCGCCAGCAGCAGCGCCTGATTGTTAACCTGCGGACCGCCCGGCACGATGGTCACGTTCAGGCCACACTCGGCATAGGTGCCGTCTGCGACCGACTGGTAGAACCCGCCATGCTCGGCCTGGGCCACCCAGTTGGTGCCGAAGGACACCGGCGTCAGATGCGCGTCGGCAAAGGCCGGTGACACGCCGAGAATTGTCGCCGCCAGCAAGCTGGCAGATTTCGAGAGTTGGTTGGTCATGGAATCCCCCTGATTACGCTTTGACGTATCACTCCGCGCCTGCCCGGTCTGCTTCAAGGGGGCGCCGCAGATCGACGTTAACTTGATCGATCATGCACAATTTTCGGGCGAATGCGAAGGCAATCGGCTAAGAATTCGGCGATGCCACGGGGCCTTGGAACGGGGCCTTGGCCGGGACGGTTGCATACCGCCCCCCGGCGGCGACTATGGATCGAAATTTCCGCACCAACGGTGCCGCCATGCCCATGCTTGCCCCGCCCACCATCGCGCCCCCCTTCGCGCGCTATTCCCATGGGGTCGAGGTGCCGGCCGGGCACCGGCTGGTGGTCACCTCGGGCCAACTGGCGCTTGGCGCGGACGGCACGGTGCCGGACGGCGCGCAGGCGCAGGCGCGCCTCTGCTTCGCCAATTGCGCCGCTATTCTGGCCGAGGCCGGGATGACGCCGTCTGACGTGATTCGCATCAACGCCTTCGTCACCGACCGGGCGCATATGGCGGGCTACATGGCGGCGCGCGATGCCTGGCTTGAGGGGGCTTTGCACCTGCCCGCCTCCACCCTCGTGATCGTGTCGGGCTTCACGCGGCCCGAGTTCCTCGTGGAGGTCGAAGTCACCGCTGCCGCCCCCTGAAACCCGGCGCCCCGCGCGAGCGCAAAAAACGACTTGGCGGGGGCACGCGCCAAAAAGACGGCTCCGCACGCGCGCAAAAAAACGCAACGGCGCGCCCGCTAAAGCGCCACCCGCCGCCCCGTGCGCACACTTTCATCCGCCGCAAGGCAGATCGCCAGCGACTGCACCGCATCCTCCATATGGCGGCTCAGATCGACATTCTCCTCGATCGCGCGCCGCACGAAGGCTTGCTCTGCGTCGCACAGCGCCTGATGCCCCGGCTCTTCCGGCAGATCGATGCGGGTGTCCCTGCCCGGACGATGCACCAGCAAGGCGCCCACCTTGGTGTGGCCGCCGATATCCGCGCTATCACCCTTGTCGGCGTCCATGATCGAGACCGAGCCGCGGGGGCTGATCACATCCTTCACGAAAAACGCCGTCTCCGACATCATCGGGCCCCAGCCTGCCTCGTACCAACCGACCGAGCCATCCTCGAACACCACCTGAAACTGGCCGTAATTATACATCCCCTCGGGGATCTCGTCGGACAGGCGCAGGCCCATGGCATGCACCGCCACCGGTTTGGCGTCGGTGATCTGGCACCAGACATCCACGTAATGCACGCCGCAATCGACGATCGGCGCGATGGTTTGCATCAGCGCCTTGTGCGTCTCCCACTCCGCGCCCGTGGATTGCTGGTTGAGGTTCATGCGGAACACATAAGGCCCGCCCAGTGCCCGCGCCTCGGCGATCAGGCGGGTCCAGCTGGGGTGATGGCGCAAGATGTAACCCACGACCAGTTTGCGCCCGGTCTGGCGCGCCACTTCCACCACGCGCCGCGCCTCCGCCACGGTCGCGGCCAGCGGTTTTTCCACGAAAACATTCGCGCCCCCGCGCATCGCCCGGATCGCCAGATCCGCGTGACTGTCGGCATAGGTGGCGATGACCACCAGATCCGGGCGCAGCGCCAGTCCCTCCGAGAAGGTCGGGAACATCGGATAATCCTGCAATTCCACCGGCAGATCGCGGGCCGAGCGGTTGACCAGCCCGATGATCTCCACCCCTTCGGTCGCGTGATGGGCCAGCGCATGGCTTTGCCCCATATTTCCCAAGCCGACGATCAACACTCGCATGAAAACATCCCCTTCACGTTCCAGAATTCATTGGGCTGAAATCCATTGCAACCCCTCACCGTCCATCGCATCCTACCGCCATGACACAGCCCACCCAGATGCGCCGCGAGATCGACGAGATCCCCGCCGCCTGTGCCCGCCTTATCGACGTCGGCGCGCCGGCCATCCGCGACGCCGCCCGCGCGCTTGCCGCCCATGACCCGGCCTTCTTCGTCACCGTGGCGCGCGGATCGTCCGACCATGCCTGCACCTACTTCAAATATCTTACCGAATTGCTGACGGGCCTGCCCGTGGCCTCCGTCGGGCCATCGGTCGCGTCGATCTACGGGGTGCCGCTGCGCGTCGCAAAGGGCGCCGTGCTGGCGGTGTCGCAATCGGGGCAAAGCCCCGACATCGTGGCGCTGGCCCGCGCCGGGCGGGACAGCGGCGCCTACACGCTTGCCGTCACCAACCATCCCGACAGCCCGCTGGCCGCCGCCGCCAATGCCACCATCGACATCTGCGCCGGGCCGGAACTCAGCGTCGCGGCCACCAAGACCTTCGTCACTTCCGCCCTCGCCTCGGCGATGTTGCTTGCCGAGTTGACGCAGGATGCCGCCCTTCTGGCCGCCCTGCCCGCCCTGCCCGATCAGCTGGAAAAGGCCGCCCGCGCCGACTGGTCGCCCGCGGCACAGGCCGTGGCGCAGACCGGATCGCTCTATTGCATCGGGCGCGGGCCGGCCTGGGCCATCGCCAACGAGGCGGCGCTGAAGTTCAAGGAAACTGCCCTGATCCATGCCGAAAGTTATTCCTCTGCCGAGGTGCTGCACGGCCCCGTCTCCATCGTCGAGCGGGGCTTTCCGGTGCTGGCCTTCGCCGCGGGCGACGCGGCAGAGGCGTCGGTGATGCAGGTGGCCGAGGCGCTGGCCGCCAAGGGCGCCACCGTCTTCGCCACCTCGCCCGGCGCGCAGGCCCCGCACGCCCTGCCAACCGTCCGCACCGGCCACCCGCTGCTCGACCCGCTGGCCCTGATCGTCAGCTTCTACGGCATGGTCGAGGCGGTGGCCGTCGCCAAGGGCATCGACCCCGACCACCCGCGCCACCTCAACAAGGTGACGCAGACGACCTGAAGTCGGCCCCGCCAGCGTTGGCCCCACGCGCCATGGCCCCGCCTGCCTTCGCCCCGTCAGCTTTCCAACCGCCGCGCCGCGCCAATCTCCACTTCCTTACCGGTCATCCGCGAGCGCACCGCCGCAAACGCCATCGCCAGACTCCGCAGGTTCTCTGCCGCGCCGTTAGACGGCTCCCGATCCTCTTCGATGGCGCAGAGCAATTCGCCCATCGTGCCCGCAAAACCGTCGTTGAACCATTGCCCCTCCAGCTTGGGCCGCGCGATCCCGTCGCGCGTCGTCAGCGTCACGCGCTGACGGCTCAGGTCCGGCCCGTCCGAGGCCAGCGCGCCGCTGGTGCCACCGATGAAGCTGGTGTCGCGCGGCCCATGCGCAATCCCGCCATCGAACACGACCGAGGCCTGCCCCCCCTCCATCCGCACCATGGCCTGCGCCAGAAGCGGCACCTTGTTGGCCTGCCCGGCGCCGCGCACGGCACTGGCGAACACCGCCTCCACCCGGTCGCCCGCGACCGAGTTGAGGAAGTCGAACCAATGCACCCCGAAATCGTAGAGGATCAGGTCAGGAATTTCGTCGAACGACGTGCCGGCGGTCCAGCCATGGCTCCAATGCACCGCCGTGTGCACCGTCAGCACGCGGCCCACATGGCCGCCCCGCGCCGCCTCGCGCATCCACGCGTAATGCGGCGCCCAGCGCGCGTTCTGGTTCACCGCCAGCTTCACGCCCCGGTCCTGCGCCAGTTTCACCAGATCGATCCCCTCGTCCAGATCGGTAACGAAGGGCTTCTGGCTCAGCACATGTTTGCCCGCCTTGATCGCCGCGCGCACGATCTCGGTCCGATGCTCGGGGTGGAGCGTGATATCGACCACGTCGATATCGGGGTTGGACAGGATGGCGCGCCAATCCTCCTCGATCCGCGCCTGCGGGCAGAACTGCTGCGCCTTGGCGCGGGCCTTGTCGGGCGTCCGGTTCCACAGCGCCGCGACAGTCCAACCCGCCTTGGCATAGGCATCCAGATGACTGCCCGAAATGCCGCCCGTCCCGATCATCCCGATCCGGGGCTTCAGGTGCTGCGGCATCGGCGGGCGATACGCGATATCCGGCGCGTCGATCTCGGGCAGATCGGCGGCCTTCAGGGCGTAGGTGTCGCTGTCACCCGCATCTTTGGTGGCATCGCTTGGGGCATCGCTCATGGCACCAACTCCAATGTCCGTTTCGTCCGCGCCGAGGCCGCCGCCGTATCCACGATCCGCTGCGCCGTCAGGCACAGGGCGGGATCAAGCGGGCCTTCCGGCTGCCCGCCCGACGCGATCAGGCCTAGGATATACTCAATCGCATTGCGCCGCCCCTCGGGCAGCGCATCGACGGCGATCTCGTGCCGCTCGGGCCGCGCGCGGGTCTGGACGGTGACGGCGCGCGCATAGTCGGGGCTGGAAATCGTGCCCTCGCTGCCGACGAAGACGAAGCCGCAGGTCGGTTGCGGCTGCGCGGTCCACGGGTCGGTGAACGTCCCCCACCGCGTCTCCATCTTGCTCAGGCCGCGTGCGTATCGCACCACCGCGATGGCGTGCTGGTCGACCTCGATGCCGGGGGTGTGGTCCACCGTGCAGGTCACCTCCAGCGGCGCCTCGCCGCCCATGTACCACGTCCCCAGCGTCGCACCGTAGCCCATGTAATCCAGCAGCGATCCACCGCCCGACGCCGCCTTGTACCACCAGCTATCGGGTTTCTGCCGCTCCACCTCCTGAGGGCTGACCTCCACCTTGTCGGCCAGATGGAACAGCGGCCCTCGGTTGCCGTCGTAGAAATGCACCTCGCGCAAGTCGCCGATCATCCCCTCGTCGATCAGGCGCTTGGCGGTCACGTGGCTTTCAACCCAGGCCAGCGGCCAGTTGATCGCCATGATCTTCCCTGTCCCCTCCATCGCCGCGATCATCCGCCGCGCATTGGCCGCGCTATCCGCGAAGGGCTTTTCGACATGGATGTTCATGGCCCAAGGCGCCAGCCGCTCGACCATCTCGGCATGGTCCGCCGTGGCACAGCACAGGATCGCCAGATCATAGGGCCCCGCCGCCATGCAAGCATTGAGATCGGTGAACACCGCCGCCTCGGGGATACCAAACGCCGCGATTGCGCCCTGCATCCGCGCCCGGTCGGGGTCGTAGATCGCGGCAATCTCGGCGTCGCCATGCTCGGCCACTTGTCGCAGCAGATCGCCCATATGCATATGGTCGAAACTGATGCCGACTACCCTGAAACGCGCCATTTTCCCTCCAATTCACGCGACTTGGTCCGAAAACCGGTTCCCACTTTTCGGGTCGCGCTTGCCCCTTATCGTGTTCCGGTGATCCGCACATAAAGCGCCGTCACCAACAGGATGATCAACCCGAATAGAGCGATCCGCGCCCCTTCGGGCATCTGCGCCAACGTCAGCATCGTGTCGATGACGCGCAAGATCAACGCCCCCACGATGGCCCCGGCGAAACTCCCCCGCCCCCCGAAGATCGAGGTGCCGCCGATCACCGCCGCCGCCACCGACGGCAGCATCAGCGGGTTGGCAAGGCTCAGCGACGGCGCGCGGATCATCCCCAGATACAGCAGCCCCGTCAGCGCCGCGATCACGCCCGACAGCGCGTAAAGCGCCATCAGCACCTGCCACGACCGCACCCCCGACAGTTTCGCCGCATGCTCATTGGACCCGAGCGCAAACAGAAGCCGCCCGAACCCGGTGAAGCGCATCAGGCCAAGAATGCACAGCGCGAAGGGCACGAACAGGAACAGCCCGTTGGGCATGCCCCAAGTCCGGCCGGTGCCCAGCCACTCCAGAAACGGCGGGATCAGGGTGCCGGTCGAGATCACGAAGCGCTGGTAGACCTGCAGGCAGCCCGTTGCGATCAACCCGGTGCCCAGCGTCATGATCAGCGGATGCACCCGCACCACGCCGACGCCGAACCCGTTCACGAGGCCCACCACCACCCCCACCAGCAGCGACACACACACCGCCACCGTCATCGCCGCCGACGGCCCCATCACCGTCGCCAGAACCGGCGTCAGCGTGGCGCAGACGAAGGCGGCGCAGGTCGCCACCACCCCCGCGCTCAAGTCGATCCCCGCCGTCAGCATCGTCAGCACCTGACACGCCGCCAGCATGGTCAGCGGGATCGCGAACTTGATCAGGTTGCCGACCCAGAAGCTCGAGATGATCTCGTCGCGCCCCGCCCGGATCGGCAGGACGATGCCGGGGCGCATGATCTCCAGCACGGCGATCAGCAGGAACAGGAAGGCGATCAGCGGGATCACCGGATTATCCGCCAGATAGCGCCCGAAGCGCACCAAGCCGCGTTCCCGCACGGCTTCGGCATGAAGGCGTGTGTCGCTCATGTCCGCACCCCGCGCCAGGTCACGACCGCGCCCAGCATCACCACCGCAACCATGATGACACCCTCGACAATCGTCGTCACATTGGGATCGACGGCCTTCAACGTCAGGATCGTTCGGATGATCCGCAGCACAAAGACCGCGATGATCGGCCCCAGAAGCCCGCCCCGCCCGCCGCCCAGAACCACACCGCCCAGCACGACGGCGGCGACCGAGGCAAGCAGATAGGGCCCCGGCACCGGCTCTCCGATGCCGGTCAGCATGATCAGGCTCAGCCCGCCCATCGCCGCCAGCACGCCCGCAAGTGCATAGGCCGCGATCTTGGTCGCGCCCACATTCACGCCCGACCGGAACGCCGCCAGGTCGTCCGATCCGATGGCATAGATCGACAGCCCGAGCTTGGCGCGCCGCACCGGCAGCCAGACGGCGGCGATGGTCACCGCAATCACCAGCACCGCATTGGGCACAAACGGAATGATCGAGCCAGTGATCAACGCCCGCAACCCCGGCGCAACCGCACCACCGGGCGAGGACAGGATCAGCAGCGCCACGCCTTCCCACACGAACAACATCGCCAGCGTCACCACGATGTCCGGCACGCGCGTCAGCACGATCAACCCGCCGTTGATCGCCCCCATCAGCGCCCCAAGGCAGAGCGTCAGCGCCACCGCCGGCACCGCCCCCATGACTTGCATCAGCACCGCCGCCGACACGCCGCACACCGCCATGATCGAGGCGATCGACAAATCGATCCCCCCCGCGATCACCACAATCGCCATGCCCGCCGTCGCAAAGGCAAACGGCAACGCCGAACGGCCGAGGCTCTCCAACCCCGTCGCGCCGAAATTCGGCTGGATGATCTTGGTGACGCCCAGCAGCACCACCAGCAACAGCAGCAGTCCCAGGGTCCAGGCGTTGTCGCGAATCAGCTTGCTCATGACGCCGCGCGCTCCGCCGACAGGCCGTAGGCCGCCCGCATCAATACCGCTTCGGAGGCCCCACTGGCGTCGATGATGTCCACCACGCGCCCGTTGAAGATCACCACCACCCGGTCACAGGCCAGCGGAATTTCCTCCAGCTCGGAGGTGTAGAACAACACCGCCGCCCCCTGTTCTGCCAACTCGCGCACCAGCGGATAGATCTGCCGCTTGGTGCGCACGTCGATGCCGCGCGTGGGATCGAACAGCAGCAGCGTGCGCACCCCGTGCGCCAGCCAGCGGCCAA
>JBBQHZ010000162.1:0-8911 GCA_038324445.1 Rhodobacterales bacterium
ACCCGCGCGAACGTATCCACCCCCCTTCAACTCCCCCTCCGTCCGCTGCCCCGCAACGAACCGTCTGCCAGATCAACAGGGGGGTCAAAATTGGACGCCGATCACCCCGCCTGAGGGGTCAAAATTGCATGCCGAAACACACCATCCGCGCTGCACGTTCCACTTCACGCCAACGTCCAGCTCCTGGCTCAACGCCGTCGAATGCTTATTCGCAAAGCTCACCCGGCGCCGCCTGAAGCACGGCGTCTTTTGCTCCATCGTCGACCTGCAGGCCGCGATCGACCGCTTCCTCGCCGAACACAACCAGAGCCCCAAGCCCTTCGTCTGGCGCGCCGACCCAGACGCAATCATCGCCGCGCGAAATCGAGGGTTCCAAACGTTGGAGTCAATCCACTAGCTCTAAAAGTCTCAAACGGGAGCCGTCCATAGTGACGGGATCTATGACCCCGATAACAGATCGGTAGCAATTGCCCGCTACCATCCGGTACGACGGGGATGCTCCCGGAGGACGTTGCAAGAGGCGAGCTTCCACGATGTGTGATCCCATGCCATGGCGCGGAACCGAATTTGATGAGGCGGACTCGGGGAAGGCCCTCGGACATTGCCTGTCGCGACACAGGCTGCCGGGACGTGAGCAGCGGGGACGCGGCTTGCCTGGATTCGATACGACCGCGTCACTTAGCCCCGACTGCCAGGGCGGTCCTTGTCGGGCCTGCACAAGCGGTCGGGTCATGGACGCGATCGAGGTTCGGACATGAAACGATTGACGATGCATGCCCGCCAGATTCTAAGACGACCGCAGGTCACCGTCTGCCTTGGGTTGCTCGTCGGAATCTGCGGAGTTTCCGAGATCCTGGAAGAGATCATCGAAGGCTATGAAGGCACGCTGCAAGCCGCCCACGGGGTTCTAGCCTTCGGGGTGATGACCGCCTTAAAAGGGCTGACCGAGCTTGCCGAAGGGGTCAAGATCGTCTCCTTCGAGGTCGAGGAAATCGAGCGCGAAGACGAAGCAGGGGCATGAGCCCAATGCAGCGAGGTCATCCAGGACGGCAGTCGAGGCAATTGCTTAAATTCCGCCGAATATTTGGGTGAATGCTCGCGCCCGGCATGATCTGCCCGCCTCCCCGGCGATGTTCGAGAACGGCCTGCCTCTCCGAAAGAGCATCCGGACCGAAATCCATCACCGTTCGACGAACAGGCCGCTTCTTGCCAACGCCTCTTGCGAGGCGGAGACAGGCACGACGCTGTCATTCTTGTTGCGATTGAGAGCATATGTTCGGGTGAGATACGCCGTCTGCTCGACCGCCTTGGTCAGCTCGGCGCTGGCGGGTTCGGCCCGGTCGATCATGCGGGCAATAGCCGCATCGTCACCGGCAGTAAGCACATGCCCGAGTTCGTACTGCAAGACGGCCAGATGCGCCGCGGCTTTGGTGATTTGGAAGATATCGTTGACCCGTTCGACCGTCACCGTCGCATGGCCAAGGGCGGCGGCCCGACCCAATTCCGCCTCGATCCCCGGCCAGAACCGGGAGGTGTAAAGGGGGTTCGGCTGGAGATGATACCACGGCTCGGTCCGGGCTATGGAGGCCGAGACAGCATTGTGCAGCATCCAAAGGAACCTGCGCAGGCCTCCGGATGCCGCTATCGTGGCGAGCTTGTCGTCGAGGGTTATCGCCAGGTCGTGCCTGCCGGGCTTGTGCCCCAGAATTACAAATTCGACCGGATACATGCCGACCTCGCCGTTGCGGATCACGTAACGATTGAGGTGATAGCGGCAGTATGGACAGGGATACATCGTGGCGAAGGTGCGGAAGAAGGTGGCAAATCGCTTGACTGCGTCTGATCGGGCCGCCGCTTGCATCGCTTCGACCAATTCGGCGGCGCCGTGCAACAAACCCCAGACCGCTGGACCGATAAAATATGGGAAACTGAGCCGCATTTCAGCCGTTTCCACGTCATTTCGGCCAAGTGGCACATCGATGAAAGCCACATATTCGCTCAAGGACCCGGTGTCGCGGCCGAATTCCTTGCGCTCGCGGCGTTTCTCGATGCCGACCAGGTAGGGCGCGGTCAGCTCCCAGGCCTGTTTCAGGGACAGCTTCATATCCCGCGAACAGACGGAGAATTTGTCCCGCAGGTCGGTAGCGAAGGGATCGAAGTCGCCCTTGGCAACCCGCTCGCGATGCCATGCATCGAGGTCCTGCTCCGTCGCCTCATGGGCCGCGCGCAGGTCGTTCTCGGTCGTCAGAGAGGCGCAGAGCAACAGTTGCGGCATGAACGTGTCATACCAGAACCTTGTCGGCATGATCGCACCATCGATCCATTCGTCCGCGGCCGAGACGATAACTCGGTTCCAGGTGTCGAGGTAGGAAGCATTATGCCCCGTGGTGACCGCAGATGCCCCGTGGTTCTCCGCCCGAAGTTCGGCGTGGCGCAGGCGATTGATCTCGTGGTGAGCCAAACCCTTTGCGCCGGCTCGGTCCAGGGAAAGGCCGTTCATCCGCAATGCCAGGACGAGTTCGATGACCGCACGACATAGGTCCCGCCTGTAGTCAAGATCATCGCGCTCCGCGGCAATGCCGGCTTGCGCCGCCGCCATCTCGGGAGACTTGGGAAGCGTCTGCCAATCGCTTATTCGGGCGTGCAGGCGCGCGACCTCGTCCTGCACGATCTGGTCGAGACGCTGAAATTCGGCGACGCAACCAGGGTCCGTCACGAGGCCAAGTGACAGGTAGAAATCGATTGCAGCAGTCGTGAACCGGGCAAAATCCTCGATCGTATAGGGCAGGTCCCTGGCGCGCAGATGGGTTTGCGAATTCGCCGCATAGTTCGCGCGGAAACTGCGATAGGCGGCGCCCTGCATCAGCCGGAAGAACCCGATCCGGAATTGCAGGGGGGAGAGCCCGGCGTCGTCATCCTGGGCGAGCGGCTTCGAGGATGTCGAAGCGGGAACGGACCGAAGCGGGCGTCGCGGCCCCGTGCCAATATGGTGCGCCGGCAAATGGCTGGCGCGATAGGCACCGGTGGTCTCGGGCCAGTCGGCAAGATATTGTGCGAAGTCCTCGAGGGCAATGCGCCCGTCGCCGTCGGCGTCGATTTCATCGGCAAGGAGGCCGGCATCGACAGCTTGGTCACTGAAGACGTGAATTAGTTCTTCAAAGTCGGACTTCCGGATCGTTCCTGCAGCATCGGTTGTGAAGGCCCCGAAAGCATGGCGCAAACGCAGGTCGGGATCGCCTAATAGTGCGACGATGCAATTGGTGAAGCGCGCGGCGTCCGGCATGACGCCGTGCATCGCGCCGCCGAGGGCAATTGATATATCTTCAGACGAGAGCGCCGTGCCATGGGCGCCCAGGATATCACGTAGAACATCCTCGATCGGATCGGTTGGCCGCAGCGTGGCCTTGGTCCGCCACTCATTTAGGAGTGCCAGAATACCCTCATAATCATGCATCAGAGCCATGCCCGGACCTCCTTTTCACGGCGCGAGACTGGCAGGAGTGTCCGGGTGCAGCATTGCTTCGAATTCGACCTGACTGGGCAGGTGAACGGGCTTCATGCCGGCCACGCGCTTGATCCGGTCGCACATCCGGGCCGTGTTCCTGCGTTCGACAGGGCCATGACCGCTGACGATCATCTTGGAATTGAGTGCCTTGATCCGGTCGGCAGCCGCGCCGATGACGGCCTCGGGAATGTGCTCGAACCAGATATGATTGACGCGGTTCATCCAGAAAAAACCGTCTTCATAGTCAGTCTCCGAAATCTCATCCGTGTAGTGGGGAACCTGTTCGCAGACAGTCCCGAAGCAATCGGCCGAAAAATAGACCTCGGTACTGGGGTCCCAGAGCCCGGCGGTGGCGGAACTGTCAAAGAGAGGCGGTCGGAGCGCCGTGACGACACGGTCGCCAATATCGAGCCGGTCGCCGTCATTCATCAGATGCACGCGCTCAGGCGGGATCAAGAACTCCTCCGATAGCTTGCCAAGGCCGAGGAAACTCGTGATCAGCTTCGCGTGCGGACACTCTTTCAAAACCTGCATGATCGCGCCGGAATGGTCGCGATCCTCGTGGCTGAGAAAGAGCCAGCGGACATCCTCGGGTTCAACGATCTTGAATACCTCTTCCAGATAGATGTCGCGATGCACGGTCGCCAGTGTGTCGAGAAGCATCGGCTGTGCTCCGCGGATTACCATGGCATTGACCGCCATCTGGCCGACGCCAGGCACCGGCACGGCCTCGGGGATGACGAAGGTTTCGGGGGCTACGGCAAACGAACGGGTCATCGGACTGTCCTCGGGCGGAAGGGAGGAGGAGGGTGGCCTCGGGCGGCCGCCGGTATTCGGATGGCACGCGCGTCAGGCGGCGGCGGGCGCGTCAAGTTTGTAATAGTCCTCGAGCGTGTAGCGAACCATCTTGAAGGTCGTCATGTCGATAGTGGCGGTAAATGCCTTGGTCCCGGGCGCATCGACGAATTTGTTCATCGAGGATTGCGCGTCTTCGGCGCTTCGCCAGTGCAGCACGACGATCCAGCCACCATCGGCGGATTTGCCGGTGTCGCGATCGATGAAACCCGGCAGTTTGCCGAGGAACTCCCGCTCCATCGTCTTGGTTTCCGCGATGAAGGTGTCGTCCGACACGCCCGGCGCGAGGTTGAAGGTCACGATTTCAATGGTCTTGGCCATGGGTTTTCTCCTGGTTCAAGTTGGGTTGTGCTCGAGGTATTTGGCGCGCAGGAAGGCAAGACCCTCGCGCGCGAGGTCTTCGGGCGAAGCGGCGAAGTCGCGCCAGATGCAGACGAGACCGGCAAGCCGTTCGAGGCCCGGATTGAAGGACTCGAGAGTGATGCAGCTGTTGTAGCCCACATCGCGGAGCGCGCGGAACGTGTCGTCCCAGGGAACCATGTCGCGCCCTGGAACGCCGCGATGGCTGCCGCAGGCGTGGAAATAGGCCATCCTTGAGCCGGTCTCGCGGATGGCACCGGCGAGATCGTCTTCTTCGCGGATCATGTGGAACGTATCGAGATGAACCGCCGCATTGGGCATGGCGACAGCGTCCACGAAGCGCACGGCGTCGGCGGCGGTATTGAGGAAGAAGGATTCGAACCGGTTGAGCGTCTCGACGGCGACGATCAGGTCCGACCCGACGGCGTGTTCGCAAATGGCGCGATAGGATTCCACGCCCCAGGACCATTGGTCCGCGGTGCGACGGCGGCCGGTCTGGTAGCCCCAGGCGCAGTAATTTGCGCCGCAATAGATACCGACCCCCGCCTCGACACAGAGATCCACGACCTTTTTGGATAGATCCACGCCCTTGGCGCGAATTGCGGGATCGGGGTCGATGGTATTCGCTTCGACGGGCAGGGCGAAATTGGCGTTGAGCGTGAGGCCGAGGTCGCAGGCCCGCTGAGCGAGGGCGCGCGCCGGAAAGGTGTCGGGGTCGACCGGCGTGACCTCGAACGTGTCGAAACCCATGGCGGCAACCTTGTCGGCAAGGCTGAGGTCGTCTTCGGTGAAGGTGCCGGAGAACAGTAGGGAATTGACGCCGAACCGCATGGGTGACCTCCTACGGCTGGAGCAGCACAAGGCCGCTCTTTGCGTCGACCCCGCGCGCCAGGTGAGCGGGTGATTCCTCCAGCACGATCTCCAGCGTCGGACGCACCGAGCCTTCGATCAGGTGGCCGCCGCGCGTGGCAGCATCGATGCAGCCGAGCACGACATGGACATGCATCTTGTGAGAGCCGTCGGTCTCGACGGCTATATTGCCGATCATCGACAGGACCTCGGTCTGTTCGGCAATGTCGTTTTGCCGAAACTCCCTCGTCGCCGGGTTGAAGTAGCCCAGCGAGCACCGGGCAAAGGCGCCAATGCCGGTGAGACTGGTGGCCCCGAGGTTCTGCGCCTGGGCAAAGGTCGTAATGGTGGCGACCGCATTCTCTCCCGCGTCGAGAACAAGGACAAATTTGCGGCGTCCACCGACATCTTCCAGAAGTTTGTGCCGCATTGTCAGACCCCTGCAGTTTCGCGAATGAAGCTGCGCGCCATGCGGGCATACTTAAGCGGATTGGCCTTTGCCGGATCCTGTTCCGCCTCCACCATCAGCCATCCCGCGTAGTCCGCATCGGCCAATGCCTGAAATATCGGAGCGAAATCGATGCAGCCATCTCCCGGCACCGTGAAAACGCCTTCAACGACGGATTCCAGAAAAGTACGGTTCGTGGCGTTGCACCGCTCCATCACGTCCCGGCGGATGTCCTTGAGATGCACGTGCCGGATCCGGCTTGCATAGGCGCGCGCCATAGCGAGGGGGTCGTCGCCCGCCCAGAAAAGGTGTCCGGTATCGAGGAGAAGGTGAACAACGTCAGCGTCGGTTTCGGCCATCAGGCGGTCGACCTCTGCGCGCGTCATGACGCCGGTGCCCATGTGGTGGTGATAGCACAGGCTCATATCCGCCTCGGCGGCAATCCGGCCAAGGTCGTTCAGGCCAGCGGTCAACGCAGCCCATTGCGCCGCGTCGAAATGCGGTTTGTTGGCAATGGGGGGGACGGGGTGCTGATGGACGGCATGACCCAGTTCCGCGACCACGACGGAGGTTCCACCCATCCGCTTGATGAAGGCCATCGAGGTCTTGAAACTCTCGATCGTGCGGTCGTGCATGCCGTTGGCAGTGAAATAGGTGCTTGACCACGGCTCGGACACGCGCAAGCCCCGCTCCGACAATTCGCGCTCGAGAATGTCGTGATCCTTCGGGAATTTGTGCCCGACACTGCAGCCGGCAAATCCTGCCAGCGCCATTTCCGTGACGCATTGACCAAAGGAGATGTCAGCGCCGATCGACGGATCGTCGTCATTGCTCCAGCCGGTGGGAGTGATGCCCACCCATACCTTACGGGAATCAAGCATTTCCTTGCTCCTTCAGCGCCCGGTTACGCGCGGCGGGTTGGCCCACATGCCGTAGCCGAACGGCTTGGCACCGGGCGGGTTGGCTCCGATCGCGGGCCAGAGCAGCCCTTCGGTGTAGGAGGTGGGAGAGGGGATGTGGTCATGGTCGGCAGGGTTGCCGCCATAGGCCTCGTGCCAGTCGCGGGAAAGGCAATGCCAGGTGCCGACATACCACATCTTGATCAGGGCGCGGGCAAAGGGGCCGTGGCGCGGATCGCTGAGGATGCAATGGCGCAGATGGCGGTCGAGCGCAGCGGTGTCGTGATCTATGTCACAACCCGTGAAGGCGGCCAGAGTATCGGCGACTGCCGGTGTGCCTGCCATGTCGCAAGCGGTGGCGAGGTAGAGTTCAGCCTGTCCAGTGCCGCGCAACTCGACCGGGGTGAACCCGGTGAGGGCGGTGGACAGCGCGAGGAAATCCGCCAGAAGGTCGGTCTGCGGCGTGTCGCGGGGCATCAGCTTCCCTCCCTTGCTCGGTCGATTTCAAATGTGGGCGCGCCGCACTCCGCGCTCGAGCTCTCGATGGGCTGGCGCATCAAACGGTAGAAGAGATCCTTGATGTGAAACATGTCGCCAACGGCGGGGATGAACTCGCTTGGTGCGCCGTTGAAGGCGCTCGTCAGGCGGTCGAGAAAACCAGCGTAAGTCTTGTTGAATTCCTCCGCGACGGTGCGCAGGTCGGAGCCGATCTGATAATCATCAAGACGGGCATTCGTTCTGATCGGATAAACGCTCTCCCAATCCACAGGCACGACCCCGCCGGAGGGTGCGTCGCGGGTATCGCCGATCTGATAGTAACGCCCAAGAATCAGTTGCTGGAACCGGTAGTAATGGGCGATCTCGCCATCATCGTCGAAGATGCTGTCGGTAACGCCCTCCCCCTGTTCGGCGATCAGATCGAGCGCGGCCTTTGCGGTGGCGAGGTCCGTGATGGCGATCAGGCCACCACCCCCGGAATAGTAATACTCAGGGCCTATCTGGTGGGCAGGATCGCCACTGAAGAGGGCATCACCCATTTCGCTATGGAGTCGGTCGAGGCCGTCCGCGATCGCCTTGTAGAATTCACCGATGCTGAAGAATTGTTCCTCCGCATCGGGGCCGGCATGGGAGGCGGAAATGGCGCTGGCATGGCGCGCGCGCTTCACGGTCCTGCCACCTTCATGGCCGTGGTTGAGTGATGCAGGCCGCTCGATTTTCAGGAAGGTTTCGATTGCTTCTGGCGAAAATCGCTGACAATCGACTGCGAAGTCATCCTCGCCGTCAGGCAGCTTGGCCGGATAGGACGCCACGAAACCTGCAGAACTTAAATCAGGCTTGCCGCCCACGGCATTGAGCAGGTTGCCAACCAGCGTCAGGTGCAGCATCTCTTCGACCGCCACGGCCCGGATGATATCGAACGCCTCGGTATTGGTGCCCGGCAAGATCGAATAAAGGGCCGTGAGGTAGGGCGGGATGGTCGCGTGTTCCAGCTGCATTGCCGCGTGAAGGTGCCGGTGCAATCCGGTAAGGTCGCTGATACGGTGCAGGCTCATGCCGAGACCTCCGCCCGACGAAGGTCAGACGCGCTCGGCGCAAGCTCGGCGGCGATGGCGTCGGCCGTGCGCAGGCAAAGCGCGGAGAGGGTCAGGGTCGTGTTGGCGGTGCCGATGCTTGGCATCGATCCGGCTCCCGCGAGGTAGAGGTTCGCGTGGTCCCAGGACCGTTGGGTGGCATCGACGACGGATGTCTTTGCATTCGAACCCATGATATGCGTGCCGGCCCAGTGATTGCCGCCGCGCACGGTGAACCCCTCGCCGTCATGGGTGACCCAACCCGGTGCCAGCGGGTCGTACCGCGAATGATCCTCGGCCCCCAGCCGCTGATAGATGCGCCGGGTCAGGCGGCGCGAAAAGGCGACCGTCTCGAGCGTGTAATCGGGGATGTCGAAGGACACGACGGGGCGTGGGTTGCCCATCTGGTCGAGATATCGCGGAT
>JBBQHZ010000163.1:0-8818 GCA_038324445.1 Rhodobacterales bacterium
GCAAACCTTAAACATATGAGGCCACGGTCAGATCGGGCCCACACTCCTCTGGCCCCCGTTGATAAAGGAGCACGTCAGGTGCCGTCATTTTCAAACACGCTCGAGCAGTCGATTCACGCCGCACTGGCGCTGGCCAATGCACGCCGCCACGAACTTGCCACCCTTGAACATCTGTTGCTAGCCCTGATCGACGAACCCGACGCCGCGCGGGTGATGAAGGCATGCTCGGTCGATCTGACCGAACTGCGCAAATCGCTCGAGGAATTCATCGAGGACGATCTGGCGACCCTCATCACCGATGTTGAAGGGTCCGAAGCAGTGCCGACAGCGGCGTTCCAGCGCGTGATCCAGCGTGCAGCGATCCACGTCCAGTCCTCTGGCAGGACCGAGGTGACGGGCGCCAATGTGCTGGTCGCGATCTTTGCCGAACGCGAAAGCAACGCCGCCTATTTCCTGCAGGATCAGGACATGACCCGCTATGACGCGGTCAATTTCATTGCCCACGGTGTCGCCAAGGATCCGGCTTACGGCGAAACCCGCCCGGTAACGGGGGCCAAGAACGAAAACCACGACTCCGCCCCGGTGACCGAAGGCGACGAAAAGGAAACCGCGCTGAAAAAGTACTGCGTCGACCTGAACGAAAAGTCGAAAAAGGGCGATATCGACCCCCTGATCGGGCGCGATCACGAGGTTGAACGCTGCATTCAGGTGCTGTGCCGCCGCCGCAAGAACAACCCGCTGCTGGTCGGCGATCCCGGTGTCGGCAAGACGGCGATTGCCGAAGGTCTGGCCTACAAGATCGTCAAGGGCGAGGTGCCCCAAGTATTGGCACATGCGACGATATATTCGCTCGACATGGGCGCGCTCTTGGCCGGCACCCGCTATCGCGGCGACTTCGAGGAGCGTCTGAAAGCCGTCGTCAAGGAACTGGAAGACCACCCCGACGCGATCTTGTTCATTGACGAGATTCATACCGTCATCGGCGCCGGTGCCACCTCCGGCGGCGCGATGGACGCCTCCAACCTCCTGAAGCCAGCACTTCAGGGCGGCAAACTGCGCTGCATGGGCTCCACCACCTACAAGGAATTCCGCCAGCATTTCGAAAAGGACCGCGCGCTCAGCCGCCGGTTCCAGAAGATCGATGTGAACGAGCCGTCGGTGGAAGATTCCATCAAGATCCTCAAGGGCCTGAAGCCCTATTTCGAGGATCACCATGGCGTCAAATACACCGCCGACGCGATCAAGACCGCGGTGGAACTTGCCGCGCGCTACATCAACGACCGCAAGCTGCCCGACAAGGCCATCGACGTCATCGACGAGGCTGGGGCCGCGCAGCACCTGCTGCCGGAATCCAAGCGTCGCAAGACCATCGGCACCAAGGAGATCGAGGATGTCGTGGCCAAGATCGCCCGCATCCCGCCGAAGAACGTCTCCAAGGACGATTCCGCCGTGCTCAAGGATCTGGAGGGGTCGCTCAAGCGCGTCGTCTTCGGGCAGGACAAGGCCATCGAACAGCTTGCCTCCGCCATCAAGCTGGCGCGGGCGGGTTTGCGGGAGCCTGAGAAGCCGATCGGCAACTACCTCTTTGCCGGTCCCACCGGCGTCGGCAAGACCGAGGTCGCCAAGCAGTTGGCCGATACCCTCGGCGTGGAGCTGATCCGCTTCGACATGTCCGAATACATGGAGAAACACGCGGTTTCCCGCCTCATCGGCGCGCCTCCGGGCTATGTCGGCTTCGATCAGGGCGGTCTCTTGACCGACGGCATCGACCAGCATCCGCATTGCGTGCTGCTGCTGGACGAGATCGAGAAGGCGCACCCGGATGTGTTCAACATCCTGTTGCAGGTCATGGATCACGGCACGCTGACCGACCATAACGGTCGCAAGGTCGATTTCCGCAACGTGGTCCTGATCATGACCTCCAACGCGGGCGCGGCAGAGCAGGCGAAATCCGCCATCGGCTTCAACCGCGACCGGCGCGAGGGCGAGGATACCGCCGCCATCGAGCGGACCTTCACGCCCGAGTTCCGGAACCGTCTGGATGCCGTCATCTCCTTCGGGGCGCTCCCGAAAGAGGTCATCCTGCAGGTGGTCGAAAAGTTCGTCCTCCAGCTCGAGGCGCAACTGATGGACCGCAACGTCACGATCGAGCTGTCGCGCCCCGCCGCGGAATGGCTCGCCGACAAGGGCTACGACGACCGCATGGGCGCACGCCCCCTCGGTCGCGTGATCCAGGAGCATATCAAGAAGCAACTGGCCGAGGAATTGTTGTTCGGCAAGCTCTCCAAGGGCGGCAACGTCAAGGTCGGTGTCAAGGACGGCGAGATCCACCTTCAGGTGGAAGAGGCCGGGGCACCCCGCCTCACCTCGAAAAGGAAGCCACCGCTTCTGACGGCGGATTGATCCAATCGGTCGGCACTGAATTTTGGGCCGGGGGGCAACCTCCGGCCCTTTCTCTTGCCCGGATGCCGGATGCGCCCATATGGGAGCATGTCGAAGGCCTTATCGTCCCAAACCCGGTGCAACACGCCCCAAATGGAACCATCCCATTCGGGATCGTGAAAAGTCCCCAAACGCGTCCCTTTTCGCCTGATCGGGGATGTCATTCGCCGCAACACTCTCACCGGAATCCCCCATGCGCGCCGTGATCCTTGCCCTCCTCTTCCCCCTGCCAGCCACCGCTCAGGATGCCCCGCGTCTGGCGTTTCCGGTGGATTGTACATTGGGCGAAACCTGCATGATCCAGCAGGTCATGGACCGCGACCCAGGCCCCGGCGCAAGGGATTTCACTTGCGGGTCAATGAGTTACGATGGCCACAGCGGCACCGATATCCGCCTTCCGGACATGGTGGCGCTGGCGTTGAACGTCCCGGTCCTCGCCGCCGCCCCCGGCACCGTGCTGGGCACGCGCGCCACCATCCCCGATACCGGCCTCGGCGGCTTCCCCGAGGGTCAGGATTGCGGCAACGGTCTCGTGATCGACCATGGCGACGGCTGGCAGACCCAGTATTGCCACATGGCCCAAGGGTCCGTCTTGGTGGCATCAGTCGACAGGGTGGAGGCAGGCCAACCCCTTGGCACCATAGGATTTTCCGGCAACACCGAGTTCCCCCACCTGCACTTCACCGTCCGCCACAACGGCGAAAACGTCGACCCTTTCGACCCCTCCAACTCCGATTCCTGCGGCGCAGACCCCGTAAACCCCCTCTGGGCCACGGAAATTCCGCTCGCCCAAGGCGGTATCCTCAGCGTTGGTTTTGCAGAAGCCATCCCCGAATACGAGGCGGTGCAGGCTGGCACGGCGGACGCACAAGCCCTGCCCACAAGCACCAGCGCCTTGATTTTATGGGGATTTTTCCACAGCGGTCAGGCAGGTGACGTGATCCGCCTGACGATTGCCGACCCTCAAGGCATCCAATTCCACACGCAAGACGTCACCCTCGAACGCACGCAAGCGCAGCTTTTCCGCGCCACCGGCCGACGCAACCGCGCCAATTTGCCATCCGGAACCTATACCGGCACCGTCACCCTGCTGCGCGGCGGCGTCGAGATCGACTCGGAAACCACAACGATTTCAATCAACTAGCGCTCGGTCAGTTTCAACTCGATGCGGCGGTTGGCGGCCTGTCCCTCGGGCGTATCATTCGGCGCGATGGGTTGATGCTCGCCGAAGCCTGTCGCGGCAAGGCGCGAGGGCGGGATGCCCAACTGCTCGGACATGTAAAGCACCACCGACAGCGCCCGCGCCTGGCTCAGTTCCCAATTATTCGCGTAGGTCGCCCCCACGCGCAGTTGCTGGTTGTCGGTATGCCCGTCGACGCGGATGATCCAGTCGATCGTCTCCGGGATGTCGTCAGCCACCTCCAGCAACAGCACGGCGACATTCTGGATCTGTTCCAACCCTTCGGGCGCAAGGTCGGCGGAGCCCACCTCGAAAAGCACTTCGGAGGAGAAGACGAAGCGGTCGCCTTCGATGCGAACGCCTTCCCGCCCTTCCAGCAAATCCCTCAATCTTCCAAAGAATTCAGAGCGATAGCGCTCCAACTCCTGCGCTTCGGCAGCCAGGCGTTCCACCTCTGCCGCCTCCAGTTGCGCGCGCGCCCGCTCTTCCGCCGCCAGTTGCGCCAGCGCCGTATTCAGGCGTGACCCCAGCGCCGAAATCTGCACCTGCGCCTCGCTGTCGCGGTCGTCGGATATGTCGAGAAGCGATTGCAACGAGCCCAACTGCGCCCGCAACGCGGCCACCTGCTCGTTGAGCAATGCCACCTGCCGCGCGCTTTCGGCGGATGCGGCCTCGGTCACTTCCAGCTCTCGATTGGCCTGCGCCAGCAAGGCGGCGCGTGTCTCGGCGGCGCTTAGCGCTTCGGCAAGGGACGCGTCCGTGGACTGGCGCGCGGCCAGTGCCTGCGCCAGTTGCGCTTCCAGCGCCGTCAGATCGCCTGCCGTAGCCGAGGCCTCTGCCGCCCTGTCCGCCGCTTCAGATTCCGCCGCCGCTATTCGCGCCTCCATCGCGGCCAGACGGGCCGCGGCAGAGGCTTCGGCAGTCTCGAGGCGGGACAAGGCCAGAGCTAATTGTTGTTCCAGATCAGTCAGTTCGCCGGTCTGCGTGGTCAGCGACGCCTCCGCCCGGTCCAGTTCCAACTGCGCCGCTGCCAGCGCATCGGCCAGCGAGGCCGCCTCGCCCTGCCCGTCCTCGGCCCGCGCAAGCGCGCCCGCAAGGCGCGTCGCCAGATCTTCGCGCCCGGCCTCTGCCGCCGCCAGCAGGGTCAACGTATCTTCGGCGCGCTGGCGCTGTTCTTCCAGCGCCAAGGTCATCGCGGTCAGTTCCGCGTCGGCATCTTCCAGACGGCGGCGCAGCGCCTCGGCGGCAGCGGCCTCGGCCAGTCGCCCGGCTTCTTCCTCGGACAGCGCCGTGGCCGAGGCATCCAATTGCGCGCGCAACGCGGCGGCGGCGGCAGCCTCGATCAGACGCGCGGCTTCTTCCTCGGACATCGCCTCTTCCACCACGCCCAATCGGGCGCGCAGGGCCTCGGCGGCGGCAAGGTCTGCCAGCCGCGCGGTTTCCTCCTGCGACAGTTCCTCCTCCAGCCCCGCCAGACGCTGGCGCAACACCTCTGCCGCTGCAAGTTCCGCCAAACGCGCTGCTTCCGTCTCGGACAGTTCAGCCTCAACCCCTTGCAATTGCGACAGAAGCTCCTCGGCCTGCTGGTTGCCATTCGCCAGCGCCGCCAGCGCGGCGGTCAGCGACTGATCTCTCTCCACCAGCGCACCCGCAAGCTGCGCGTTGCGTGTTTCGGCCCCGGCCAGCACAGTCAACGCTTGCGTCAGCGCGCTTTCGCGCGCCTCCAGATCGCTGGCCGTGGACGAGAGTGCCGCCAGCGCATCGGCAAGCGAGGCGTCGCGGGTCGTGGCCTGCGCCTGCATTTCGGCGATCATGGCCTCCAGCGCCTCGCGCCGCGCCGCCGCCAGACGCGCGGCCTCGGTCACTTCGTCGATCTCGCTGCGCGCCGATGCCAAAGCGAGGTTCAGCGCCTCGGCCTCGGTCATTGCCTCGGCCAGATCCGCCTCGGCCAATGCCTGCCCTGCCTGCAACTCGGAATTGCGCGCCAGAAGGCCCGCGACCTGTTCCTCGAACGCGACAATCCGCGCAGCACGCTCGGCGCTTTCGGCCGTCAGGGTAGCAATCAGCGTCTCTTGCGCCGTCACCTGATCCTGCGCCGCCGACAGCGAGCCGGTCAGGGTCGCCACCCGGCTTTCCAACTCGCCCGAGCGGCTGGCCTCCAGCCCCAGCGCCTCGGACAGTTCGTTCAACTGCCCCGTCAGGGCATCCAACTCGATATCCTGATTGCTGATCTCTTCGCTCAGCACGTATTGCATGACCATGAAGATGGTCAGCACGAAGATCATCACCATCAGCAGCGCAGTAATCGCGTCGACAAAGCCGGGCCAGATCACCCCGGACATGCCGCCGCCCTTGCTGCCGCGATGAAACGCCATGGCCTAGCTTTCCTGACTGCGCGCGCGGGCGCGGGCCTCGGCGGGGGCGCGCGCGGCTTGCGTCAGGGCATGCAGCGCCGCCGTCAGTTGCGCCATGTCGCCGCGAAGGGCGGCCAGTTCGGCGTCACGCACATTGCCCAACCCCTCGGCCATCTTGAACAATTGCACGTCGATTGAGCGCAGCCTGTTGCGCGACTCGTCGTCCAGCCCCTGTTCCGCCGCCATCCCGTCCAGTGCCGCGGCCAGCCGGTCCTGCGCCGTGGCCAACCGCTCGGTCGCCGCAACCTGACCCGGCCCCAGCCGCTGCGCCAGCCCGTCGATGCTGTTGGCCAGCGTCAGAACCCGCTGCTCGGTCGCCGCGCGCCGCGTTTCGGATTGCGCGAACAGGCTCTGCAGCGTGTCCATCTGATCGACCATGTGGTCGAGCACGGTGGCGATCGCCGCCTTGTCGATGGCGCCGTCGCCATCGCCCGAAAACGACACGCGGGTGATCGAGGCCAGCCATTCCTCCAACTCGCGATAGAACCGGTTCTGGCCGTGGCCTGCGTAAAGCTCCAGCAGGCCAACCACCAGCGATCCGGCAAGGCCGATCAGCGAGGACGCAAAGGCCGTGCCCATTCCACCCAACTGATCGTCGAGGCCGTTCATCAGCCGTCCGAACACGTCGAGGCCTTGTTCGCCTTCGGTCGGCTGCAGCGAGCGGATGGTTTCCACCACCGCCGGAACCGTTGTGGCAAGCCCGAAGAACGTTCCCAGAAGGCCAAGGAAAATCAGCAGGTTGGCGATATATCGCGTGATGTCGCGGCTTTCTTCCATCCGCGCGCCGACGGAATCGAGCGTCGATTTCGCCGAAGCCGGCGTCACCTGCAAGCGGTTGCCACGCAGCCGGGCGATGCCCGAGATTGCCGCCAGCAGGCGCGGCGGCGTGTCCTCGGTTTCCGTCTGGCCACCGCCCGCGACCTGTTCGATCCATGCCACTGACGAGAACAACTGGATGACCTGAAAGAAACACGCGCAGACGCCCACCACGAAGACGAACACGATGGTGCCGTTCAGGTAGGGGGACGTCAGGAATACGTCCTGCACGCGTGGCCATACCACCACGCCACCGGCCGAAACCAGCGCAAGGATGATCAGCATCAGAACGATCTGCTGCGTCGGTCGGGTGAAGCGCAGGGCCCCTGCGCCTTCTCTACTGCTCGCCATGGCGTTTTGATCCGCTCTTCGGTGTTATCTGCGCCCAGTCTATACCGATGCGGTGCCGCGCGCCAACAAAAGCCTCAGGCAGCGCCCTTGATTGCACGCACTTGTGTGACCAGCCATTCCAGATCCGCGTCGCCGATGCCCAGATCGGCCAGATGTGCGGCGGTGTTGTAGAGGTATTCGTCGTTCGGCCCGCGCCCGCCGATCGCACTTGCGATAATTTGCGCCTGCCGCTCCAGCGGCCACTGGCAATATTGCCAGTGATCGGGGTTGATGACGAAGGTCAGCACGTCGTCCTGCCGCGTCCCGTCGCGGAACACGATCTGCTGGCGCGTCTCCAGATAGGCCGAGGATATCAGCTCCCGCTCGCGCAGATACTCGAGCGTCGCATCCTCGTGCCCCGCCGCGACGCGCAGCGCCAGACCGTCGCAGAACCCGTCCGCCACCGCATCCAGTGCCAGCACAAGGCCGGGATCGGCCTCGGTCCCGCGATGGTGGATCGAGGTCATGCAAAACGACCGATGCCACCCTTCCAGCCGCGCGATGCGGGTTTCGGCCACCGGAAAACCCGGATGCCACAGAAGCGAGCCGTAGCCGAACACCCAAAGCGGAGAAGTCATGGAGCGGTCCCGTCTTGGGATGGTTCTTGCCGTGTCGCGCCGCTATAGGCGATGGGGCGATGAAAGGGGAGTGGCATGAAGCGCTTCATTGTACTTGTGGTGGTTCTGGCAACGCTTGGCGGAATCGCGTGGGGCATCGGTGCCATGGTCACACAAACCGCCGCGACCCGCTGGATCGAGGCGCGCGCCGCCGATGGATGGGTGGCCAATACCACGGGGATCAGCGTCGGCGGCTTTCCCTTCGCGTTCCAGACCCGATTCACCGGCCTCGATCTGGCGGACCCGACCAGCGGGCTGGCATGGTCGGCGCCCGATTTCACCCTGCAGCAGGATGTGTTCCGGCTGGACCGCATGACCGCAACATGGCCCGACACCCAAACCATCGCCTCGCCGGAAGAGCGGTTCAGCATCGCCAGCACCACCATGACGGCGGGGCTGGACGTGCAGCCGACCGCCCGCTTTGCACTGGACGCGATGCAGGCGGAATTGTCTGGCGTGACGATCCTTTCCTCCGCCGATTGGCAGATGGCGCTGGAGGCGGCGCGACTGGACGTCCTGCGCATAAGCGACGCCGACGCAACCTATGATGTGGATTTCGAGGCGACCGCCCTTGTCCCGACGCAGACGCTCCGCGACCGGCTGGACCCCGCTGGCCTGCTGCCCGAGGCGATGGACCGCGCCACCGCGCAGGCGCGCCTCGCCTTCGACGCGCCCTGGGACATGAACGCGCTCGAGGTCGCGCGGCCCCAGATCACCGCCATCGAGATCGACGAGATCAATGCCATCTGGGGCGACCTGCTGTTCCGCGCCTCGGGCGATCTGACCGTGACACCCGAGGGCTACCCCGAAGGCGATCTGGCGGTCCGGGCCGAAAACTGGCGCGCCATGGTGGATCTGGCCGAGAATTCCGGCCTGCTGTTGCCAAACCTGCGCCCCACGGTCGAGGCGATGCTGGGCGTTCTGGCGGGCATGAATGGCCGAGAAGAAGACATCGACGC
>JBBQHZ010000164.1:0-8449 GCA_038324445.1 Rhodobacterales bacterium
GGCTTCTGACCGGCGTGGTGATCGTGGAGGAGCTGTTCAGCTACAACGGCTTCGGCTGGACCATGGTCCAGGCCGCCTCCAACAACGATATCGAACTGCTACTGGCCTGCTCCATCGCCGCCGTCCTTGTCGTGCTGGTGACCCAGCTGATCTCGGACATCGGCTATGTCTTCCTCAACCCCCGTATCCGGATCTCGTGAAGGAGGCCTAGACCATGGAACCACTGACCTGGACAGGCTCGTTCGGCGCCTTCCTGAACCCCCTGATGCTGGTGGCTCTGGGCGTGTTCATTCTGGGCTTCGTGACGAATATCGGGCTCGTCATAGCAGGCCAGCGCGCCGGCCATCTCGAGATCAACGACGACGGAACCATGGGCCTGAAGCTGACATCGGTGGATTATGCTCTGGCGACGATGAAATATGCGGTGCTCCTGTTCGTTGCGTGCTGCGTGGGCTTCATCATCGGCGGGATTGCCCTGCCGACACTGCCGGGAAAGGGCATCATCGGCGCCATGGCCGAGCGGCTGCTGCCGGTGTGGATCGCGCTCATCGTGACCTTCGCCGTGTCGATCACATTCAAGCGTAAACTGGGCCTCTTCGGCAAACTGTTCGACAGCCCGATCGGCATGGCGGGCTTCGGGCTGACGATGTTCTGGATCTTTGCCGCGTTCTTTTCGGGCTGGATCGCGACCCATGACGCGCTGTCGGTGTCGGCGCCGATGCGCAACGAGTTGCCGGGCATGCCCTTGGTGGATGCCGATGCGACGGATTATGCCTACTACCTTCTGGGCGGCGACAATCTGGGGCGCGACGTGTTCAGCCGCATGTTCTTCGGCGCCACCGCCGTGCTGTCGATCGCCCCCCTTGCGACGATCTTCGCCTTCATGGTCGGCATCACCCTCGGCCTTCCGGCGGGCTATATCGGCGGCAAGTTCGACACGGTCCTGACCTTCATCTCGAACCTCGTGCTGGCCTTCCCGGTGATCTTGCTTTTCTACCTGCTGGTGACGCCCGAAATCGTCATTGCCGGGATCCCGCAATACATGTCGATGGTGCTGTTCCTGTTCCCGATCATCTTTCTGGTCGTTCTGTTCAACTCCCGCTACCACACCCAGCCGACGACGCGGAACGTGCTGGTGGCGGTCACGCTGGTGGTCGGGTTCTGGCTCTATCTCAGCCTGATATCCTCGCCCGGCAGCAAGATCGACGTATTGGGCTGGACGCAGTTGCCGGCCGGCTGGCCAGACCGCCTGAACCTCGGTCTCTTTTCTATCGCTCTGCCGCAATCGCTCGACGTGATCTCGATCTCCGGCAACCTGCTGATCGTGTTCGTGTCGGTGGTGTTCGTGAACTCGCCCACCGTGTTCCGCATCGTGCGCGGCATCACGCTCGACGTGAAGACCCGCGACTATGTGGCGGCGGCGCAGACGCGCGGTGAGGGCCCGTGGTATATCATGCTGTGGGAAATCCTGCCCAACGCGCGCGGGCCGCTGATCGTCGATTTCTGCCTGCGCATCGGCTACACAACGATCCTTCTCGGCACGCTCGGCTTCTTCGGCCTTGGCGTGTCGCCCGAAAGCCCGGACTGGGGGTCGACCATCAACGAAGGCCGTCGCCTTCTGTCCATCTATCCCCACCCCGCCCTGCCGCCGGCGCTGGCGCTGATGTCGCTGGTGCTGGGTCTCAACCTGCTGGCCGATGGCTTGCGCGAAGAGAGCCTGAGGGATTGATGCGGATCGCACCGCACCAACAGCGTGCCGCCGCGTGTAACGACGGAATAACTACAGGTTCACTACAGGTTCACTACGCCGCCTTTTCGCCCGCCAGTTAAGGAAAACTAACATGGTCGATACCATCGCCGACGACGTGAAGCCCGTGCCCGACCGCTACGACGGCCCGATCCTCGAGATCGAGAACCTCTCGATTTCCTTCTTCACCCGCCTGCGCGAAATTCCTGCCGTGATGGATTTCTCCTGCAAGGTGATGCCCGGCGAGGCGATGGGATTGGTCGGCGAATCCGGCTGCGGCAAGTCCACGGTCGCGCTTGGAGTGATGCAGGATCTGGGCGTCAATGGGCGCGTCGTCGGCGGATCGATCAAGTTCAAGGGCCGCGACCTGAACAAGATGTCGGACGAGGAATTGCGCGCCATTCGCGGCTCCGAAATCGCCATGATCTACCAGGAGCCGATGGCGTCCCTGAACCCCGCGATGAAGATCGGGCGGCAGTTGATGGAAGTGCCGATGATCCACGAAGGGAAGTCGGAATCGGAAGCCTACAAGCTGGCGCTTGAGGTGGTGAAGGACGTTCGCCTGCCCGACCCCGAGCGGATGCTGAAAAGCTATCCGCACCAGCTTTCAGGCGGCCAGCAGCAACGCATCGTCATCGCTATGGCCTTGATGTCAAAGCCTTCCTTGCTGATTCTGGATGAACCCACCACGGCGCTTGATGTGACGGTGGAGGCGGGCATCGTTGATCTGGTCAAGGGTCTGGGCGAGAAGTATGGCACCTCGATGCTGTTCATCTCCCACAACCTCGGACTGGTGCTGGAAACATGCGACAGGCTCTGCGTGATGTATTCCGGCGAGGCGGTCGAGACCGGCTCGATCAAGGATGTGTTCGACGAGATGCAGCACCCCTATACGCAGGCGCTGTTCCGCTCCATCCCGCTGCCCGGCGCGGACAAGAACGCGCGACCGCTGATCGCCATTCCCGGCAATTTCCCCCTGCCGCATGAGCGGCCTCAGGGCTGCAATTTCGGTCCCCGCTGCAACTACTTCGAGGACGGGCGATGCAATGTCGACGCCATCCCGATGGCCCGGGTGCCCGGCAACGACCGCCACGCAACGCGCTGCGTGAAGTTCGCCGAGATCGACTGGACAGCCAAACCCGCCCTTGCGGCCACCACCGAAAAAGCAACCATCGGCGACGTGGTGCTGAAGGTCGATAACCTGAAGAAATACTACGAAGTTGCGGCAAACAACCTCTTCGGCGGCGGCAGCACCAAGGTCGTGAAAGCAAACGAAACTTTGAGTTTCGAGGCCCGCGAATCCGAGACTTTGGCCATCGTGGGAGAGTCCGGTTGCGGCAAGTCCACGCTCGCCAAAGTGCTGATGGGATTGGAAACGGCGACCTCTGGCACCATCACCATGGGCAACCAGCAGATCCAGAACACAGCCATCGAACAGCGTGACACCAAGACGGTGTCGAGCATCCAGATGGTGTTCCAGAACCCCTTCGATACGCTCAACCCCTCGATGACCGTCGGCCGCCAGATCGTGCGCGCGCTCGAGGTGTTCCAGATCGGTAACAGCGATGCCGACAGGCGCAACCGGATGCTGGAACTGCTCGATCTGGTGAAGCTGCCCCGCGCCTTTGCCGACCGCATGCCGCGCCAGCTTTCGGGCGGGCAGAAGCAACGCGTGGGCATCGCGCGCGCCTTTGCGGGCGATGCCCGGATCGTGGTGGCAGACGAACCGGTCAGCGCGCTTGACGTGTCGGTGCAGGCCGCCGTGACGGACTTGCTGATGGAAATCCAGCGCCGCGAAAAGACGACGCTTCTGTTCATTTCCCACGACCTCTCGATCGTGCGGTATCTCAGCGACCGGGTGCTGGTGATGTATCTGGGCCATGTCGTCGAACTCGGATCGACGGATCAGGTGTTCAGCCCGCCCTACCATCCCTATACCGAAGCCCTCCTCTCGGCAGTTCCCATCGCCGACACCTCGGTTGAAAAGCGCAACATCGTGCTGGAGGGCGACATCCCGTCGGCGATGAATCCGCCCTCGGGCTGCCCGTTCCAGACGCGGTGCCGCTGGAAGGATCAAGTGCCGGGCGGGCTTTGCGACAAGGAGGTGCCGCCGATGAAAACCTTGGCAACAGGGCATCAGATCAAGTGCCATCTGAGCGACGATGTGCTGAGCCAGATGGAGCCTGTGATCAAGATCGCCGCCGAGTAAAGGCCTGAGGTTGCTGTAGCAAAGCATCGCCCGCGGCGTCAGCCACCCACATTTCCCGAAGCGACGGCGACGGATTTCACCACGGCAAATCCACGCCATCCTGATGACAGGCCCATCGCCTCGGCTGATCGGCGGGTGACGCGGGCCAGCAGCACATCCTCACCGGCGCGGCATTGCACGATGACGCCGGGGCCGCTTCCGCCCCGCACGGCCATCACCTCGACAGGCAGCACGTTCAACGCCGATATGCCCTCCGGCCGAACTCTGGCCAGCATCACGTCCTGCGCTTCGATCCGGACCCGAACCATTGCGCCGATCGACGCCGCCACACGCGGAAGCCAGAACATTCCACCGGACGCCGCCAACTCGGTCAATCCATCGTCATGATGCGCCACAACCCGCGCGGTGATCAGCGCGCCCGCCTCGCGCACGCCCAGAACCGGCACCACGTCCGGATCCGACAACACCTCTGCCGCAGGCCCAACCCGCACCACGCGCCCCGCCTCCATGGCGACCAGGGTGGTCGCCAGCCGGGCAATCTCGGCCACGGAATGCGAGACATAGAGGATCGGCACCCCCGCCTCGTCACGCAGACGCTCGAGATAGGGCAAGATCTCGGCCTTGCGCGCATCATCGAGGGCTGCCAGCGGCTCGTCGAGCAACAGCAGACGCGGGCGACTCAGCAGCGCACGCCCGATAGCGACGCGTTGGGCTTCGCCGCCGGACAGGGCATGGGGACGGCGCGCCAGCAGATCGCCGATCCCCAGCATCTCCACCACCGGGCCAATGTCGCCCGCGCCCATGCCATAATGCAGGTTGGCCGCAACACTCATGTGCGGAAACAGCCGTGGCTCCTGAAAGACATAACCTATGCGCCGTTTGGACACAGGCAGTCGCACCCCCTTTGCCGTATCCTCCAGCACGCCTCCGTCAATCAAAATGCGCGCGTGATCCGCTTTAAGAACGCCCGACAAGGCCTTGACAACAGTTGTCTTTCCCGCGCCCGACTGCCCGAACAACGCGGTCACGCCCGCGGGTGCGTCAAACGCCACGTCCAGCGCGAAGCCGGGAAACGCGTGCCGTATCCGAACCTCAAGCATCGCGCCCCCCGATCCGCCGTGCCACGCGACGGGCCAGCACTTCGGATACCAGCAACGCCGCCATGGCGATGCCCACGGACACCATCACCAACCGCCACGCCGCCCCTTCGCCCCCCGGCACCTGCAGGAAGGCATAAATGGCGGAGGGGACGGTCCGCGTCTGTCCCGGAATGTTCGAGACGAAGGTGATCGTGGCGCCGAACTCTCCCATCGCCTTGGCGAAGGCGAGGATGATCCCGGTCAGTATCCCCGGCGCCATCAGCGGCAGTGTGATGGTCGCGAAGACCCGCAGTTGCGAGGCGCCCAGGGTGCTGGCGGCCTCCTCCAGCTTGGGGTCCACCGCCTCCAGCGACAGGCGGATGGCGCGCACCATCAACGGAAACGCCATGATGGCGGCGGCCAGTGCCGCGCCGGTCCATCGGAAGGCGACGCCAAGGCCCACCGCCTCCAACGCCGCCCCAAGCGGCGCTTGCGGCCCGAAACTGATCAGCAAGAGGTAGCCGGTGACGACGGGGGGCAGGATCAGCGGCAGATGCACAAGGCCGTTCAAAAGCCCGTGCCCCGGAAACCGGAACCGGGCGAGGATGTAGGCCACCGCGATGCCGAACGGCAGGCTTGCCATTGTGGCCAGCAGTGCCACGCGCAGCGACAGCGCCACCGCCTCCCACTCCGCCGGGCCGAGCCAAGTGCTCATTCTGGCGGCAGCCCGAAGCCTGCGTCGCTGAACACGGTGCGTGCCGGAAGGCCGTCGAGACAGCCCGAAAACGCTTGCGCCGCAGGGCTGGCCGTGGACGTCAGGGCGGCAGGATACCGGATCGGCGGATGGCTGGTCTCGGGGATGTCGGCCAGCACCGTGACGTCCCTCTCCAGTTGTGCGTCGGTGGCATAGACAATTCCGAAACGGGCGGCGCCGATGGCTACCAGCTGCAGCGCGGCGCGGACATTGTCGGCCTCGACCACCTGCGTCGCCACGGCCTCCCAAAGCCCGAGGGTTTCCAGCGCCGCGCGGGCATAGATGCCTGCAGGCACCGCCTCGGTCAGGGCCAGGGCCAGCCGGTCGTCGCCAAGGGCTTGCGGGAGGGCTGCCAGATCGACCGCCACAAACTCCCGCCCGATCAGCACCAGCCGGTTGGTCAACAGCACCCGCCGCGTGGCGGGGTCGATGGCACCTGATGCCTCAAGCACATCCATCCAGTCGTCGCTGGCAAGAATCACCACATCGGCAGGCGCACCCGCCTCGATCTGGCGCGCAAGGGCCGAGGATCCGGCATAGGACAGGATGACGCTGTGGCCCGTCTCGGCCTCGCAGGCCTCGGCGATCTGATCCAGCGTACCGGCAAGGCTGGCGGCAGCGAAGACGGTGACGTCCTCGGCAAGGGCCGCGGAAGACAGGGAGATCGACACTCCAAGTCCAAGCGAAACCCCCTTGAACATCTCGATACCTCCATCGGAACGTTGAACCCGATTTATGGGAAAGCCCGGCCCGTCGGGCAAGCGTTATTTCCGACTGGACATATCGGAGAGCAACTCCTCCATTCGGGCGATCTCGGCCCCTCCAGCTTCGCCTACCCGCTCTTCCAGCGCGCGGTAGTTGGCAAGGATCGTCGCTCCGGTTTCGGTCAGGCTCGCGCCGCCGCCCTGCGCCCCGCCGCGCGCACGCGACACCAGCGGCTCCGAAAAGGCGCGGTTCATCTCCTCGACAAGCGTCCAGGCACGGCGATAGCTCATGCCCATGCGGCGCCCGGCGGCGGCAATGGAGCCTTCGGCCGAAATCCCTTCAAGCAGGTCGGCCTTCCCGGGACCGAACATGCGGCCATCTTCACCGAAAATCAGGCGCAGGCGGATGCGTGTCTGTGATTTTGTCATGGGATCGAGCATGGCGGGGGCACTGGACATTGCAAGCGCTATCGTGGTTCGCCCGTCACCACGGGTGGCGGTCACCTGAAGAACACAGCGCAACCGCTTGCTTCGGAAAGAAAATCGGGGGGCCACTTGGGCCCCCCGTAGGTTCGCTGATCAGGCTCTGATATATGACTGCCCGTCGTGTTCTGCCTGCGGCCTGATCCGCGTCAAGGGCGAGCGCACCCGCCCCGGATTTCAGGCCCGCGGTCGCGACGGCGACCCCAAGCCCGATGATTTGCGCGACCCCAGCTCCTTTCAAGGAGCTGGCCAATCCCTTTCAAGGGATCGGCGCGCGCCGTAATCGCTCAGCTACACCCGCTCGTCCCGCCGCAGGTGTTGCATTTCATGCAGGTGCCGTTGCGCACCAGCGTGTAGTTGCCGCATTCGCCGCAGGCCTCGCCCTCGTAGCCCTGCATCTTGGCCTTGGTGCGGGCGTCGATGGAGACGGTGCCGGTGGTGATGGCGGTCATGGAGGCCGCCGCCGCGATGGTGCCGCCGCCATTGCGGGTTTCGGGCACCAGTTCCTCCAGCACCGCGATCGGATCGGCGACGCCGCCGCGCAGCACATGCAGTTGCTGCGGCGCGCGCTTGCGCAGGTAGCCGGTCGAGGCAACCTGGCGCAGCACGTCGATGGGCGACGACCCCCGGCTGTCGGGCACCTTGCGGATGTTCGACACCCCCTCTTCCGCGCCGCGACCGATATCGTCGAATGTCTCGCCGGTGGGCTGGACATGCGCAAGGTCGGTGCGGTCGAGATAGGACACCGCCAACTCGCGGAAGATGTAGTCGAGGATCGAGGTCGCGTTCTTGATCGTCTCGTTGCCCTGCACCATGCCCGAGGGTTCGAACTTGGTGAAGGTGAAGGCGTCCACGAATTCTTCCAGCGGCACGCCGTATTGCAGGCCGACGCTGACCGCGATGGCGAAGTTGTTCATCATCGCGCGGAAGCCTGCCCCTTCCTTGTGCATGTCGATGAAGATCTCGCCCAGTTCGCCGTTCTCGTATTCGCCGGTGCGCAGGTAGACCTTGTGGCCGCCGACCATCGCCTTCTGGGTATAGCCCTTGCGGCGCCCGGGCAGCTTGTCGCGCGCCCGGCTGATTTCCTTGATGATGATCTTCTCGACGATCTTCTCGGCCAGAACGATGGATTTTTCCTGGTTGCTGCCGCTCTCGAGGATTTCGGCCGCCTCGTCATCATCCTCGACCAGCGAGGCCGCGAGCGGCTGCGACAGTTTCGAGCCATCGCGGTAGAGCGCGTTGGCCTTCACCCCCAGCGACCACGACAATTCGTAGGCCTTCTGGCAATCCTCGATCGTGGCATGGTTGGCCATGTTGATCGTCTTGGAGATGGCGCCCGAGATGAAGGACTGGGCCGCCGCCATCATGTAGATATGGCTGTCCACGCTGAGATAGCGCTTGCCCCTCTTCCCGCACTGGTTCGCGCAATCGAACACCGCGATGTGCTCGTCGCGGAGGAACGGCGCCCCCTCG
>JBBQHZ010000165.1:0-8085 GCA_038324445.1 Rhodobacterales bacterium
AGCTTGTCGCGCAATTCCCGCCGCAGGATCTTGCCGCTGGCCGATTTCGGGACGGCGGTGACAAAGACATACTCCTCCGGGCGTTTGTAACTTGCGAGGCAGCCCTCGCAATGGGCGCGCAGCGCGTCTTCCGTGACGCCGTCCCTGACCACCACGAAGGCAATCGGCACCTCGCCCGCCTCGGCGTTCTTGCGTCCGATCACGGCGGCGTCGGTGACACCCTCCATCGCGCAGAGCGCCGCCTCCACCTCGGCCGGGGCCACCTGGAACCCCTTGTATTTGATCAGTTCCTTCAGGCGGTCGCGGATATACATGAAGCCGTCGTCGTCGATCTCGGCCAGATCGCCGGTGCGCAGCCAGCCGCCCTCGGCCATCGTCTCGGCGGTGGCATCGGGGTTGTTGAGGTAGCCCACCATCACCTGAGGGCCGCGGACCCACAGCTCCCCCTCCTGCCCCACGCCCAGATCCTCCAGCGTGACCGGATCGACGATCCGGCACTCGGTCGAGGGCACCGCCTGCCCGCTCGATCCGTGGCGGATGTTGTCGCCCACCGTCATGTGGCTGATCGGGCTCAGCTCCGTCATGCCATAGCCCTGCACCGCATTCGCCTTGAATCGCTTGCCCACCGCCGCCTCGATCTCGGCGCCAAGCGGCGCCGCGCCGCTGAATATCTGCTTCACCGAGGAGACATCGAACTGGTCCACCATCGGATGCTTCGCCAGCCCCAGCGCCACCGGCGGCACGATATAGAGCCGCGTCGCCCGATGCTCCTGCGTCAGGCGCAGGAACACCTCCAGATCGAAGCGGGGCAGCGTGACGATCCGCGCCCCCTGACTGAGGAACAGGTTCATCATCACCGTCATGCCGTAGATGTGGAAAAACGGCAGGAACGCTATTGTGGTGTCGGACGGCTCGATGGCGGCCACGGCGGCGCTTTGCGTGACATTGGCCACCAGATTGCGGTGCGTCAGCATCACGCCCTTGGGCCGCCCGGTGGTGCCGCTGGAATAGGGCAGGACGACGATCTTCTGCGCCGGGTCGAAGGACGCCTGCACCGCCATCTCGGCCCCCATCACATCGGCCAGCGACAGCGCCCCCTCGGCGCCCTCGATCACCACCAGCTCGCGGCAATCGGTGCCCTCCATCGCCTTGCGCGCGGTGTCGGCGAACATCGCGATGGTGATCAGCATCACCGCGCCCGCATCCTTCAGCTGGTGATGGATTTCGGGCGCCGTATAGGTCGGGTTGATCGTGGTCACCGTGCCGTCGCCCCATGCGACCCCGTGAAACACCACCGGATATTCCGGCATGTTCGGCGCCAGAAGCGCCACCGTGCCGCCCGGCAACACGCCGCGCGCGGTCAGGCCGCCCGCCAGAGCCTTGATCTGCGCCATCATCGCGCCCGCCGTCACCGTCCGGCCCGAGGGGCCGTCGATCATCACCACCTTGTCCTCGCGCCCGATCAGGCCCTCGAACAGTTTCTCGGTCACAGAGATGTCGGCAACCTCGACGGTGCCGTGACGGCTTGCAAAAACGGCCATGGTATCCTCCCGCGCCCGGCCCTCGATGGACCGATATCGTTCGAAAGGATTGCGGAAAGAGACGCGCTCTGTCTAGGAGTAAATGTCTGACAATTGGTGCGGTGCCCCTGCCGCCAGATCAGGATCAGACATAGGGCTCCGAGCCGCCCACCTGCCAATGCACACGGCCCGAGTGGTCGCGGTCCCGGAAATAATCGGGGTTCTGATGCACGATGGCGTCGATGGCCGCGGCGACATCGGCGGCGACGATCGCGTCGGGGTCAGCGGCGGCCTGTTCGAGCGCCGGAAGCGCCGCGCGATCGAGCGAGAAAGCCAGCACGGCGCAGGCGGCGGAGCGAACGCGCACGCTGCGATCTTCCAGCGCAACGATGGCCAGATCCACCGCTGCGGGAAGCGTGCGGGCGAATTTGGTCACCGTGTAGACCAGCGCCAGCCGACCGCGCCATGTCCGGAGCCGTCCATAGCCGTCCCGCGCGTAGGGCAGGATGGCTGGCCCAAGCGGCACGATCTTCTCGCGCGCGTCTTCCATTTCGTTGTCGCGTGTCGCATCGAGCGCCGCGATCAGCGCCTTGATATCCTCAGTCATCGATCCAACCCGCCTTGCGCTTGTCGAAGAAGGCCGCGATGCCCTCTTCCGCCTCGGCCGATCCCCAGCGCTTCACCAGCGCGTCGATGCTGGCCGACACCTGCGCCTCGCTGACCGAGCCGCCCAGTTCCGCGACCAGCGCCTTGCCTGCCGCAACCGCGCCGGGTGCCGCCGACAGATAGGGCAAGATTTCCGCCTCCACGGCCGCGTCGAGCGCCGCCTCCGGCACCGCGCGCGCCAGAAGGCCCAGATCAACCGCTTCCGCCGCATCGAAGCGCCGGCCCGAGAAGAACACCCGTCGCGCCCGCACCGCGCCCATCCGCGCCAGCACGTAGGGCCCGATGGTGGCGGGGATCAGCCCCAGCCGCACCTCCGTCAGCCCGAAGCGCGCCGTGTCCACGCCCACCGCCACATCGCACACGGCCATCAAGCCGATCCCGCCGCCGAAGGCCTGCCCCTGCACCCGCCCGATCAGCGGCTTGGGCATCCGGTCCAGCGCCCCCAGCATCTCGGCCAGGGCGCGCGCCTCGCGCGCCCGCGTCGGCCCGTCCGCCGCCATCTGCGCCCGCATCCACCCCAGATCGCCACCGGCGCAGAAACTTGCCCCCGCGCCGGTCAGGACCACCACCCGCACCGCCGGATCCCGGCCGAGCCGCGCCGCCGCCGCCGTCAGTTCGGCAATCATCGCGGCATCCATCGCGTTGTGGACATCGGGCCGGTTCAACTCCAACCGCGCCACGCCACGCTCGTCCACGCTCACCCGAATGGTCATGTCCCTGCCCCTTCCCTCAGGCCACGCGCCATTCGCGCGGCCCTGGCGATTACCTCGCCGTTCAATCCCGTCTCGTATCCAAGCGCCTCCAGCCGTGCGGCCAGCGCCTCGGTCGCCACGTTCCCTGCCGCGCCCGGCGCATAGGGGCAGCCGCCAAGCCCGCCCACCGCCGCATCGAACACGCGCAGGCCGCGCGCCAGCGCCACCTCCACATTCTCGAGCGCGCGCCCGGCGGTGTCGTGGAAATGCCCTGCCAGTTGCTCCGGCGGCATCTCGGCCAGAACCGCGCCCAGCATCGCATCGACCCGCTCCGGCAAGCCGCGACCGATAGTGTCGCCCAGCGACACCTCGTAGGCGCCCAGATCGCGCAGCGCCGCGACCACCCGCGCCACGTCGCCGGGCGGCACCGCGCCGTCGAACGGGCAATCGGTGACGCAAGAGACATAGCCCCGCATCGGCATCCCGTCCGCCGTCGCCGCCGCCGCGACCTCGGCAAAGCGCGCGAGGCTCTCGGCGATGGAGGCGTTCAAATTGGCGCGCGAGAATCCCTCGGATGCGCTGGCGAAGATCGCGATCTCGTCCGCGCCCGCCGCCTTGGCCGCCGCATAGCCGCGCAGGTTCGGCGTCAAGGCCGCATAGGACACGCCCGCCGCGCGGGTGATCCCGGCCAGAACCTCGGCCCCGTCCGCCATCTGCGGCACCCAGCGGGGCGAGACGAAGGACGCCACCTCGATCCGGCGGAACCCGGCCTGCGACAACAGATCAACGAGCGCGATCTTGTCGCCCGGGGCGATCATCCGCGCCTCGTTCTGCAACCCGTCGCGCGGGCCCACCTCGAAGATCTCGACCATCTCGCCCGTCACGCGACCTTGCCTTCATCTTTTCCCAAATACTCAAAAAATCCCACTTTCTCAGCCCTCCGTCGGCACAGGATAGAAGTCGCGGGCATAAAACGCCTGCGGCCCCTCGATCGCTGCCGCCGCCTGAAATCCCGGCCGCGCCTGCAACCGCGCGCGGTAGGCCTGCAATGTCGGAAACGCCTCCATCCGCACATAGTAGGGGGCCGCGAAGAGGTTGAACCCCAGCATCGCATCGGCGGCGGAAAAGCCCGAGGGCAACAGGTAGTCGCCGGCAATCATGCCCTCCAGCGCCCGCAAGGTATCGGCCAGCCGCAGGGTATTGAGCTTCACCACAACCGCCGACGGCTTCGCCGGGGGCCGCAGGAAAAGATGGTTCATGTTCAGTTGCTCGATCAGCGAGGCCATGGTTTCCGCAAAGCCCATCGCCTCAAGATAGGCGACCCTGTCGGGGTGGCCCGGCGCGCGGCCAAAGCCATGTTCCGGCCTGCTTTCGCACAGATATTGCAGGATCGCGGCGCTTTCGAACACGCTCCGCCCGTCGATCTCGAGCGCCGGAATGCGCCCGGCCGGCGAGCGCTGCATCAGCCCCGGCTCGCGCATCTTCCGGCTGCCGATCTCGTAGCGCTCGATCTGCGGCGTGATGCCCATTTCCTGCAACAGCCACAGCACCCGGAACGAGCGTCCCCACGGCACGTGGTGCAAGACGATGGCGGTGTCGTCGTGGTCGCTCATGCCTCCTCCTCCGACAGCACAATCAGCGCGGCACCTGCCGCCACCTGCGCGCCTGCCTGCGTCAGCACCTCGGCCACCACCCCGTCGCGGCCTGCCGTCAGGACATGTTCCATCTTCATCGCCTCCAGCACTGCCAGACGGTCGCCCGCCGCCACCGCATCGCCCGCCGCGACGAATACCGCCTTCACCAGCCCCGGCATCGGCGCCACGATCCGCCCCGCGCCCGCATCGGGGCCGACGACCACGTCAAGCGGGTCGGGCAGGTCAAAATGGTAGTTGTTGCCCCAGAACACGCTGAGCCCCGCTGCATGGCGGACAACCTCTGCCGCCACCGGCACGCAGTCCACGCGCCAGCCCGCCGCGTCGCGCGTCACGTCGATCGCGGCCTCGTCCAGCGCCACATGATAGCGCCCCGGACCGTGGGTCGTGACCCGCGCCACTTCGGACACGCCTTCGCGCGCCAGCACCACCCGTTGCGGCACCGGTGCCCAGATCGCGAAGCCCTCCAACGGTCCGTCCACGCGGTCCACCGCGCCCACGGCCGCCAAGGCCCGCGTCCGCGCGCAGGGCATGGGCGCCGTGGCCAGCGCCTCCAGATCACGCTCGATCAGGCCGGTATCCACCTCGCCCCGGCCAAAGCCCTCGTGCCGCGACAGTGCCCGCAGGAAGGCAAGGTTCGTGACCGTGCCCGCCACCTGCGTGCCCGCCAAGGCCCGCTCCAGCTTGCGCAAGGCGATGTCGCGCGTAGCGCCATGGACGATCAGCTTGGCGATCATCGGATCATACCAGGGGCTGATCTCGTCTCCCTCCCGCACGCCGGTCTCGGCCCGCGCATCGTCGGGGAACCGCAGATGCGCCAGCCGCCCGGTGGCGGGCAGGAAGCCTTTCGGCACGTCCTCGGCATAAAGCCGCGCCTCGAAGGCATGGCCATTGATGGAGAGGTCCTCCTGTCGCAACGGCAGCGCCTCTCCCGCTGCAACGCGCAACTGCCATTCCACCAGATCGACGCCGGTGATGGCCTCGGTCACCGGATGCTCGACCTGCAGGCGCGTGTTCATCTCCATGAAATAGAACCGGTCCGCGCGGAGGCCGTCGCTGGCGTCGACGATGAATTCGACCGTGCCGGCACCCTTGTAGCCGATGGCCTCCGCCGCGCGCACGGCGGCAGCGCCCATCTGCGCCCGCATCTCGGGCGTCATGCCGGGGGCCGGTGCCTCCTCGATCACCTTCTGGTGGCGGCGTTGCAGCGAGCAGTCGCGCTCGAAGAGGTGCACCGCCTTTTCGCCATCGCCAAACACCTGCACCTCGATATGGCGCGGGGTGGCGACATATTTTTCTATAAGAACCGCGTCGTTACCGAAGGCGGTCGCCGCCTCGCCGCGGGCACTGGCCAGCGCGTCGGCAAAGTCGCGGGCCCGGTCCACCCGCCGCATCCCCTTGCCACCGCCGCCCGCGACCGCCTTGATCAGCACCGGATAGCCGATGCCGTCGGCCTCGGCCGCCAGCCGGTCCGGGCCCTGCTCCTCGCCGTGATAGCCGGGCACCACCGGCACGCCCGAGCGTTCCATCAGCGCCTTGGCCGCATCCTTCAGGCCCATCGCCCGGATCGCGTCCGCCGACGGCCCAATGAACACGAGCCCCGCCGCTTCCACCGCCTCCACGAAGCCGGGGTTCTCGCTCAGGAAGCCATAGCCGGGATGGATCGCCTGCGCGCCGGTCGCCAGCGCCGCCGCAATGATCGCCTCGCCCCGCAGGTAGCTGTCGCGCGGCGCCGACGCGCCGATATGCACCGCCTCGTCCGCCATCGCCACGTGACGCGCGCCGGCATCCGCGTCGGAATAGACGGCCACCGTCTGCACGCCCAGCTTGCGGCAAGTGTCGATCACCCGGCAGGCGATCTCGCCCCGGTTGGCGATCAGGATCTTGCGAAACATCTTCCCCCCTTGCGCACCGTTCCCGGCACTTTCACTGTCGCCAGATGACACGCGACCTCTATGATCCCGCCTTCGTGGCCGAGGTATTCGACCGATGTGCGGGCAATTACCGGGCTTGGTCGTCCGTGGCCTCCTTCGGCCTGATCCACCGCTGGCGTCGGGCCTGTGTCGAAGGGATCGACCTGCCGCGCGAGACAGTGGCCGCCGGCGTCGATCTGATGGCCGGCACGGGCGAGGTCTGGCCACATCTTCTGGCCCGCTTCCCCGCCATCAGCCGGATCACCGCAATCGATATCAGCCCGGGCATGCATGCCCGCGCGGTCGAACGGCTGCACGCGGACCGCGCCGGGCGCATCGCGCATTTCTGTGCCGACGTCCTGCAAACCGATCTGCCCGATGCCAGCGCCGATTTCGCCCTGTCCACCTTCGGGCTCAAGACCTTCAACGCCGACCAGCATGCCATTCTGGCCCGGCAACTTGCGCGCATCCTCAAGCCAGGCGCACCCTATTCCCTGATCGAAGCCTGTGATCCGGTGGGATGGTCGCTGCGCCCGCTCTATCGCTTCTATCTCGACGGCGTGTTGCCACAGGTCGAACGCCTGTTTCTGCGTGGCGCCCAGGATTTCATGATGCTGGGTGCCTATACGCGGAATTTCGGCACTGGCGACAGTGTTGCCACGGCGCTGGAGGCCGCCGGGTTGAGCGTGACGGTGACGCGCTATGTCGGCGGGTCGGCCGTGCGGTTCTCGGGTCGCAGGGCTCATTGATTCATTGCCCCCAGATCGTCGACCACCTCGAACCGCTCCCAGATCAATTCCATCTGCGGATCAAAGACCCCCAAGCGCCGGTAATACTCCCCGTGGCCCGCCTGCCAGCCCTCAAACGTCTCGTCCTCGCCCTCCATCAGGGCCATCTCCGCCGTCATGGCGCAAAACCGCAGAAGTCGCAGTTCCATCGTCCGCGTCACCAGCGCGGGCTGGCCGCCCCAGGTCAGCACGATATCGCAGCGCCCGATCCCCGGCACCGCCTCGCCCGCCGCCACCTCGGCCATCGTCATGCAGGTCGCCCGCTTTCGCCTCGACCGGACCAGCGCCAGAAGGGTTCGCCACAATGCCGGGCCGTCGCCGAACCGAAAGGTCTGCGCGCCCGTGTATATCGCCAACAAGGCCTCGAGGCTCATGGCACTTGCCCCTTCATCTTGGCAGAAAAACTCATCTTTGCCGCCAGCCAAAGCGTGCCCCCCCCTGCCGATCACATCCGGAACACGCCAAAGCGCGTCACCTCGATCGGGGCATTCAGGGCCGCCGCCAAACTCAGCCCCAGCACCGCGCGCGATTTCCTCGGGTCCACCACCCCGTCATCCCAGAGCCGCGCCGAGGCATAGAGCGGATGGGACTGCGCCTCGAACATGTCGATGGTGGGCTGCTTGAACGCGGCCTCGGCCTCGGCGGACCAGTTCTCGCCAGCCCGCTCAATGGCGTCGCGCTTGACGGTGGCCAGAACCCCCGCCGCCTGCGCTCCCCCCATGACAGAGATCCGCGCATTGGGCCACGACCACAGGAACCGGGGGCTGTAGGCGCGCCCGGCCATGCCGTAATTCCCCGCCCCGAAGGATCCGCCGACCAGCATCGTCACCTTCGGCACCGCCGTCGTCGCCACC
>JBBQHZ010000166.1:0-8081 GCA_038324445.1 Rhodobacterales bacterium
ACCCATGTGGTGCGTGGCTCCGACCATGTGACGAATACGGCGACCCAGATCCAGATCATGGCGGCACTCGGCCACGGTCACCCGACCTTTGCCCACCACGCCCTGCTGACCGGCCCCCAGGGCGAGGCGCTGTCCAAACGCCTCGGCACGCTCAGCCTGCGCGACCTGCGCGCCGCCGGGATGGAGCCGATGGCGGTGCTGTCGCACATGGCGCGCATCGGCTCGTCGCAGCCGGTGGTGCTGGCAGGCTCGCTGGAGGAACTGGCCGAGGGGTTCGACCTGTCGCATTTCGGCTCCGCCCCCACCAAATTCGACGTCGAGGATCTCTGGCCGCTCAGCGCCCGCGTGCTGCATGAGATGCCTCTGGAAGCCGTCGCCGATCAACTCGCAACCCTCGGCGTCCCTGCCGACATTGCGCCTGCCTTCTGGGACGTCGCCCGCGCCAATATCGGCAAACGGGCCGACATCGCCGACTGGTGGGCGCTTTTCCGCGACGGCGCGACGCCCCTTGTTGCGGACGAGGATCGCGACTTCGTGGCCCAGGCCTTCGCCCTGCTGCCCCCGCCGCCCTATGACGGCGCGACATGGGGCGTTTGGACCAACGCGGTGAAGGAGGCGACAGGCCGCAAGGGCAGGGGCCTCTTTATGCCGCTCCGCCAAGCGGTGACCGGGCGCGAGAAGGGGCCGGAAATGGCCGACGTGATGCGCCTGTTGCAGGTGAAGCCAAGCCTCTGAACCCTTCGTGGCTGCGTCACGGGGCGGGCACTTCGACGCGGCTCTGGTCCCACCGGCGTGGCGCCCCCTCCCGGTCGGGCGTGGCGTGGCCCCCTCCATGTGCCTGAAATATCCCCGCCGGAGGCATTGAAATCTCTGGTGATGCCGCCCCCGATCGTGCGACCAAAGCAGCATGGCACAATCCCCCGCAGTCTTCCTTGAAGGGTCGCTCTTCCGCCACATCGCGGTAATGTCGCTCACCTCGTCCATCGGCATGATGGCTGTGTTCCTCGTCGATTTCGTCGACATGATCTTCATCTCCATGCTGGGGAAAGAGGAACTGGCCGCCGCCGTCGGCTTTGCCGGGGCGATCCTGTTCTTCACCTCGTCCTTCGGCATCGGCATGGCCATCGCGGGCGGCGCGCTGGTGGCGCGAGCGCTCGGCGCGGGCGACGTGGCCCTCGCCCGGCGCAGGTCGGGCACCACGCTGGCTTACGGCGTGCTCTTCGGCGGCCTCTTCGCGGCGGCGGTCTGGATCAACCTGCCGGCCCTCGTGCGGCTATTGGGCGCCAGCGACGTGACGGCCGATCTTGCGGTCGGTTACTTGCGCATCATCATCCCGTCCCTGCCGCTCCTGATGATCGGCATGGTCGGTGCCGCGATCCTGCGGGCCCATGGCGATGCGCGGCGCGCGATGACGGCGACGATTGCGGGGGGCGTGGTGAACGCCATCCTCGATCCGATCCTGATCTTCGGCTTCGACATGGAACTGACCGGCGCCGCCATCGCCTCGGTCTGCGCCCGGGTGGCGATTGCCGGCGTCGCCCTGATCCCGATCTTCCGCCACCATGGCGGCCTCGCGCGGCCTGCCCTGCCCGACCTCAGCCTCGATCTGCGCCCCATCGTGGCGCTGGCGGCCCCCGCGATCCTGACGCAACTGGCCACGCCCATCGGGCAGGCCTATGTCACCCGCTCCATGTCGTCCTACGGCGAAGAGGCCGTCGCAGGCATGGCCATCGTCGCGCGCCTGACGCCGGTGGCGTTCGGCATCCTCTTCGCGCTGTCGGGCGCTGTCGGCCCGATCATCGGTCAGAATGCCGGGGCAGGGCTGCAAGACCGGGTCCGGCGCGCCTATGGCGAGGCGCTGATCTTCACCGCCCTCGTGGTGGGCGTCATCACGGTCGTGCTCTTCGCGCTGCGCGGTCCCATCGCCGATCTGTTTTCCGCCACCGGGGATGCCCGCGCTCTGGTGTTCCTGTTCTGCGGCCCGCTGGCGCTGGCCTTCTTCTTCAACGGCATGATCTTCGTCTCGAATGCGGCCTTCAACAACCTTGGCCGCCCCTATACCTCGACTTGGGTGAACTGGGGGCGGCACACGGTCGGGACCATTGTGCCGGTGCTGGCGTTCTCGGCGTGGCTCGGGGCCGAGGGGGTGTTGATCGGACAGGCCTTCGGGGGCGTCGTGTTCGGCCTCGTGTCGTGGCTTCTGGTCCGCCGCATCCTTGCAGCACCCCCCGCAGCCCCGCCGCCTGACCCCTTTGCCCGCCAGAGCCGCCTGTTGGCGCTCTTCCACCACCGCCGCTAGAGGGTAGACACGCGCCACCGCTCGAAGGGCAGAACGCGGCCCCATTCCGTCTCCATCGCCCCGCCGGTGCAGGCGAACCCCGCCTTCTCGTAGGCCCTGATCGCGCGGGCATTGTCGGGATGCGGATCGGTCGCCACCACCGGCGCGCCGGCGGCAAACAGGGCCTCGACGCGCTGGGCGACAAAGGCGGGACCATGGCCCTGCGCCAGTATCGCCGCCTCGCCGATAAACTGGTCGATCCCGCGCGCGCCATCGGGCAGATAGGCGAAATGGTGATTGCTCCAGCCATGCACGGCATAGTCCTGCAGGAACCCAAGGGGCGTGCCGCGATACTCCACGATCCAGTGCGACAGGCGCGGGTCCGCCAGATCGTGGGTATCGAAGGCCGGGGCGTCGTCCCACCAGCGGCTCACATGGGGCTGCGCCTGCCAATGGCTCAGAAGTGGCAGATCACCCAGCGTTGCCGCCCGGAAATGATACTGCGCGGCAAGCGGTTCCATTCTGCCTACCCCCTGCGCGCAATCCTGCGCCCCAACATGCGCCCGACCCTGCGCCCAAACCTGGCCCTGGCCCGCGCCCGAGCCTCAGGCGTAAACGACGCCCCAGCGCTCGATAAGCGCCTGCTGCATCCGCTTGGCGGCCCCGTTATAGGCGCTGGCGCCCGGCGCATCCTCGGTCAACTCGGCGGGGATCGCCTCGCGCCGCTCCAGATCGGCACTGAATACGGTGAAGGCCAGATCGCGCCCCGACGGCGTGCGCGCATAGCCCGCCAGCGTCGACACGAAATTGAGCGTCCCGGTCTTGGCCACCACGCTGACCGGATGGTTCTCCATCACGTTACCCGCCGCGTCGCGCAGCGGGTATTCCTTCATCAGCGCCCGCAGCATGCCGTCCGGTCCCGCTGCCAGCAGCGCATGGGTCATGTCCTGCGGCCGGACGCGGTTGCCGACGCCAAGGCCCGAATGATCGACGAAACGGGCGTTGCGCGCGCCCAGCGTCTCCTCCATCCAGCGCGTCATCTCTGCGCCTGATTCGGGCAGGCTCTGCGCCGCGACGCCGCCTGCCTGCGTCGCCATCAGGCCCACCACCTCGGCGGTCAGGTTGGTCGACCACAGCATCATCCCGCGCAGGACTTCTTCCAGCGTCTCCGACACGTTCTCGACCAGCACCAACGCAGTCGCGGGGGCCTCGGCCTCGTAGACCGGGTCGGCAAGGCGGACGCCATGATTGCGCATCAGCGTCTGGAACACCTCGGCCATGTAGGCGGCGGGGCGGCGCACCGGCAACCAGCGCGATCCGGAATTGCCAAGGGCACTGCGCGCGACGGTCCACGCATCATGGTTCTCGGCATCGGTATAGGTATAGGTCGGCACCGCGCGTTCGGCGATTTCCATCCGCGCGACCTGCACCGCGGGCCGCAGGTTGGCCGAACGTGCATCCATCGAGATGGTGTAGTTCTCGCCCACTCGCTCCCATTCGAAATGGACCCGGTTGAAGTTGAGGTTCAGGGCCGAGATGGCGGGGTTATATCCCACATGCGGTAGCTGGCCGGGATCGATCTGCCAGATCTCGGGGAGGGCGCCGGTGGCGACGTGGAACGCACCGGTTACCTCGCGCACGCCCATGTTCACCAGATCGTCGGCCATCCGCGCCAGCATGTCGGTGTCGAACAGCGGATCGCCCGAGCCGACAAGCCACAGATCGCCATCAAGCCGCCCATCCGCCAGCACCCCGGTCGACACCAGCCGCGTGCGAAAGCGGTAGGCGGGCCCCAGCCGGTCCAGCGCATAGGCGCAACTGATCGCCTTGGCGACCGAGGCGGGGGGGAGCGGGAACAGCGGGTTTCCAACCTCCAGCATTTCGCCCGTAGCGGCATCCGCCACGGCAAAGCCGACTCGCCCGCCAAGATTGGCCTCTGCCACTATCTGCGCCGCGTCGGGGACGGCGCGCAGAAAGTAGTCGTCCGGGCGCAGAACGGGGCGCAGGGAACGCTCGGGTGCACTGCCCCAAGCGGCTGACGCGGTGCTTGCCAGAAGCCCGCTTGCGAAGATCCGTCTCGTAATCATGGTGTCGGTTCTTTTGGCAGCTGGTCGCAGGATACAGCCTCGCGCCCTCCTGCCTCAACCCCTCGCGGTGACACGATTTTGTGCACCATGTCCGGCAGGGCCGCGGCCCATGCCGGGGAAGGCTTGCAAAGGCACATTCTCGGGCGCACCATGGCGCATCTCCTGTCCGTGCAGCTTTTCGCGCGCCGGCGGAATGCTGCGCGCGGGCCTGATCTGCTTTTGGCTGACCCTGCGCGGCAAACCTGACGTTGCGATGACACCATCTTGCCCGTTTGAGGTTAACACGCGATGATTTCTGGGCGGGGGATCGGTGCCCCTGCCCGGGCGGACGCGCGGCCAGTGCTCCTGCCCCCTCAGGCGCCGAAGGGTCGCTAGACCCATTCCCCTCGCGCCCGGATCTCGCTGCTCGACAGGTCGATCATCGGCACGTTCAGCAGGCACCATGCGGGCGGCCCCGAGCGGCCCAGCAACCGCGCCGCACTTGCCGGCAGCTTGGCCGCCGAAAACCGCTGCGCGGCAACCGATGTCTGTGCCGAAATCCGCTGTCCGGGCCTCGCCAGCACGCCCACCGGCACGTGGTCCATGATCCACTCCCAGCGTTGCCAGTGATGGAACTGCGCCATGTTGTCCGCGCCCATCAGCCACACGAACCGGACGCCGGGGTAAAGCCGCTGCAACCGCTCGATGGTGTCGGCGGTAATGCGGGTGTCCAGATGCAACTCGAGGTCGGTCACCACCATGCGCGGATGGCTCACCAGCGCCTTCGCCGCCGCGATGCGCAGCGGCAACGCCGCAGGGCCCCGCGCCTTCAGCGGATTGCCGGGGCTGACCAGCCACCACACCCGGTCCAGCCCGAACCGCTTGAGCGCCTCGCGGCTCACATGCAGATGGCCCGCATGGGGCGGATCGAACGATCCGCCGAACAGGCCGATGACCTGGCCCGGCACGGCATGGGGCAGATGATGGCGCATTCAAGCCCTCCATTCGGGAAGCCGCGCGCCTTGATGGGGCGGGGGCGGGGGGGTGTCAATATTCCGGTCGAGCGGCCCGCCTGATCGGGGCAAATGCAGCGCAATTGAATGAAATCTGTCTCAGAATGCGCGTGGCGGGCGGGCGCGCCTTAACCGATGATTTGCGGCGCCTCTTTTACGGTCGGCGGGGAACGCTTCAAGATCGGGACGTGATGAAACTCTTTACCCCCATCATTCAGACCAGCGGGGATTGGCCGCAATGGCTGGCCTTCGGCCGGTCCGAGGTGTTCTTTGTCATGGAGGTGCTGCTGGCGGTCCTGCTGCTGGTCACGCTGGTGATGCTCTACGCCAAGGTGCGCGTGGCCGATCACACCCGCCGCACCCTGCACGAGGTGGAGGCTTCCTTTGCCAACCTCTCTGCGCAGGAGGTGATCTTGCGCGATGTGGCCAAACACGCCAGCGACGGCCTCGTCTATCAGGACATGAATGCCCGCATCCTCTGGGCCAATCCGGCCTATTGCCGGATCATGGGGCGGGAGCTTGGGGAAATCCTCGGTCGCCGCCCGCAGGAATTCTGTTTCCCGCCGGAGGTGAAGCCGACGGAAGCCGAGATCGAAAGTTTCGCGTTCGACACCGACAGCTACGAATTCAAGAACCTCGTGCGTCGTCCCAATATCCGCAAGAACGGTGATCGGTTCTGGCACGAATTCAACCTGTCGGTGGTGGAGCCCCGTCCCGGCGAAAAGCGGGTCATCCTCGTTTCGCGCGATGTCACCCAACAAGCCCTGCGCGAGCAGGAACTGGTGCGCGCCCGCGCGGAACTGCTCCATGCCGCGCATCACGATGCGCTGACCGGCCTCAACAATCGAACCGCCTTCCTGTCGGCCACCGACGCGATCTTGCGCCGTCCCGATCCCGATGCCCGCCATATGGGCCTGCTCTATATCGACCTCGACCACTTCAAGGCGGTCAACGACACCAGCGGCCATGCTGCCGGGGATCGCCTGCTGATGCATGTCGCCACGGCCATCCGCACCACCATCCGCGATCGTGACCTGTCCTGCCGCATGGGGGGGGACGAATTTGTCGTGGCCTGCCCGGGCGTGTCCGACTTCGACACCATGCAGCACATCGCCGATACCTTGCTTGATGCGATCAGGACGCCGGTGCCTTGGGCCGACAGCACGCTTGAATGCGGCGCCTCGATCGGCGTGGCGCTCAGCAATGGCGAGAGGACGACGGCCGAGGATCTGATCCGCTCCGCCGATTTCGCCCTTTACGAGGCCAAGGCGCCCGGTGCCCCCCGCATTGCGCGCTATGATGCCGACCTGCACGAACGGCAGGAGGCCGAAAATGCGCTGATCCAGGAATTCTCCGACGCGCTCGATGCCGAGGCGATTTCCTTTGCCTACCAGCCCGTGATCGACGCCGAAAGCGGCCGCATCTGCTCGTTCGAGGCGCTGGCCCGCTGGACCCGCGACAACGGCCAACTCGTCGCTCCCGATCAGTTCCTGCCCTATGCGTCCCGCCTCAACCGGATGACCGATATCGACTTTGCCGCAGTGCGCGCCGCGGCCTCGCTGACATCGGAATTGCACCGCCGGGGGCACACGGTGCACGGTGCCTTCAACACCTCGTCCGAGTCGCTGGCCCATCCCGATTTTCTGACCCGGCTGGAGCATGAGGCGCGCGCAGCAGGCTTGCCCCCCGATGCGCTGGTGGCGGAAGTGCTTGAAACCACCTTCTTCGGCTCCGACACCACCGACAGCCGGGCGGCGCACCGCATCTCGGAACTGCGCAGGCTGGGCTACCGCGTCTACCTCGACGATTTCGGCGTCGGCTATGCGGGCCTGGCCCATCTGGGCCAATTGGACATCACTGGCATCAAGCTTGACCGATCGCTGGTGGCCAATGTCGTCCACGACCGCTCCGCGCGCATCATCGCCACCTCGATCCTGCACATGTGCCACGAACTGGGCGTCAACGCGCTGGCGGAAGGGATCGAAACGGCGGAGCAGGCCGACTTCCTCGTCAGTTGCGGCTGCACCCTCCTGCAAGGCTTCGGCATCGCCCGCCCGATGGACCGCGCCGCCCTGATCGGCCTGATCGACGCGGGCAAGCCCATCACCATCACCTCGGCCCCCGACCTTCGCGTCCCCGACCTGCCAGCCCTTTCCCTCCGCGCCCCCGACCAGCGCGCTCCCGCCCAGCGTGCCACCGCCTGAGGCGTCAGCGCCGATTGCCCATCCCGGCGCCGCCCGATAGAACCGCGCCAAATCCGGTTCCTTGCAAAGGCTGCACCCCATGGCTTCCTATCAATATGTCTATCACATGGATGGCGTCTCCAAGACCTATCCCGGTGGCAAGAAATGCTTCGAGAATGTCCGCCTGTCCTTCCTGCCCGGCGTCAAGATCGGCGTTGTCGGCGTCAACGGATCGGGCAAATCCACCCTGATGAAGATCATGGCCGGCCTCGATACCGATTTCGTGGGCGAGGCTTGGGCCGCCGAAGGCGCGCGCGTCGGCTACCTGCCGCAGGAGCCGCATCTGGACGAGGCGCTGAGCGTCCGCGAAAACGTCATGCTGGGCGTCGCCGGCAAGAAGGCCAAGCTCGACAAGTATAACGAGCTGGCGATGAACTATTCCGACGAGACCGCCGACGAAATGGCCGCCCTGCAGGACCAGATCGACGCCGAGAACCTCTGGGATCTCGACGCCCAGATCGACATCGCGCTCGAAGCGCTC
>JBBQHZ010000167.1:0-8010 GCA_038324445.1 Rhodobacterales bacterium
GTCTGGGGCCGCGGCTATGTCCTGCGTGATCCGTCGCCCCGTGCCACGCTGGGCATGGCGGTCAACGCCTGACGGTTCGGGATCGCGTCCGCGACATCCGGCGAGGCGGGGGCTTTTTGCCGGATCGACCCGTGAGGACGCCTGAAACGGCCCGGATGCGTCCGGGCCGTTCCGGTTTTGGTCGCTCCGTGCAACGCGCGAAGTTTGGTGGGACTCCGCAGCGCGCGTAACTTGGCCAGTCCCCGCCGCGCGCGAACGGAGTGCGGAGGGGGAGTGTTGCGCCAACGCCGCCCGCGCCCAGCCACCGGAACCCGGTCGTTTGCCGGGCCGTGGTGCAAGAACCTGCCTGACATCGGCGCAAAACATCGCTCGTCTCTGGACCCGCCTTGCGCGGCCACCTATCACCTCAGAGGTATCACTGGCGGCTTTGGGGAGGCCATCGCATGTCGAACACGCCCGAGACTGCCCGCGGCCCGGCGCTGACCGAGGCCGCAACCGAGGCTGAAGCCGCCATTCGGCTGGCAGAAATGGCGCAGACCCTTGGCGCGGCCAACGCCGCCTATCACCAGAACGACGCCCCCGCGATGAGTGATGCCGACTACGACGCGCTCAAGCGCGAGAACACCGCGATCGAGGCGCGGTTCCCGCACCTCAAGCGCCCCGACAGCCCGACCGATCAGGTCGGCGCCGCCCCGTCCGAGGGCTTCACCAAACTTGCCCATTCCCAGCCCATGCTGTCGCTCGCCAATGCGTTCGAGGCGCGCGACGTGACCGACTTCGTGGCCGGTATCCGCCGCTACCTGAACCTTGCCGACGACGCGCGCCTGAACTTCACCGCCGAGCCCAAGATCGACGGCCTGTCGCTGTCGCTGCGCTATGAAAACGGTCGCCTGCAAAGTGCGGCTACGCGGGGCGACGGTGCCGTAGGCGAGAACGTCACCGCCAACGCCCGCACCATCGCGGACATCCCGAAACGCCTCGACGGCGCGCCGGCCATCCTCGAAGTGCGGGGCGAGGTCTACATGACCCACGCCGATTTCGCCGCCCTGAACGCCCGCCAGGCCGAGGCCGGTGCCAAGACCTTCGCCAATCCGCGCAACGCCGCTGCGGGTTCGCTCCGGCAACTGGACGCCGCGATCACCCGCGCCCGCCCGCTCCACTTCTTCGCCTATGCCTGGGGCGAAGTGTCCGAGCCGCTGGCGGATACCCAGACCGCTGCCCTTGCGCGCCTCGGCAAGCTGGGCTTCAAGGTCAACCCCCGCACCGCCACCTGCGCCACCCCGGACGCGCTGCTGGCCCATTACGCCGCCATCGAAGATGCCCGCCCGACCCTTGGCTATGACATCGACGGCGTCGTCTACAAGCTCGACGACCTGACCTTGCAGCGCCGCCTCGGCATGCGCTCCACCACGCCGCGCTGGGCCATCGCGCATAAATTCGCCGCCGAACTGGCGTGGACCACGCTCGAGGCGATCGATATCCAGGTCGGCCGCACCGGCGCGCTCAGCCCTGTGGCGCGGCTTGCCCCCGTCAATGTCGGCGGCGTCATGGTCTCGAACGCGACGCTCCACAACGAGGATTACATCGCCGGGCGCGATGCCACCGGCGCGGCGATCCGGCCCGACGAGAACGGCCACGGCAAGGACATCCGGGTGGGCGATACCGTGCAGGTCTACCGCGCCGGCGACGTGATCCCGAAGGTGGCGGACGTGGACCTTTCGAAGCGTCCGGAAAACGCACAGCCCTATTCCTTCCCCACCCACTGCCCGGAATGCGACAGCCTTGCGATCCGCGAGGAAGGCGACGCCATCCGCCGCTGCACCGGCGGCCTGATCTGCCCGGCGCAGGCGGTCGAGAAGCTGAAACATTTCGTGTCCCGCGCCGCGTTCGATATCGAGGGCCTCGGCGCGAAACAGGTGGAGGCGTTCCATGCCGACGGCTGGATCGCCGAGCCCGCCGATATCTTCACCCTTCAGGACCACTATGGCAGCGGTCTGCAACAACTCAGGAACCGGGAGGGGTGGGGCGACAAATCCGCCGACAACCTCTTCGCCGCCATCACCGAAAAGCGCACCATCCCGCTGGCGCGCCTGATCTTCGCGCTGGGCATTCGCCATGTCGGCGAAGTTGCCGCCGCCGATCTGGCGCGCCACTTCACCTCGTGGGAGGCCCTCGCCCAGACCGTCGACAAGACCGCCCCCGCCGCGCAGGCGCATCGCAGCGCCGAAGACGCCGTGCTGGCGGAGCGTCAACGCGCGGCGGATGAGGGGCGGCGCGCGGCCCTGGCACCCGCCCGCGCCGCCGTCTGGGACGCCACCCCGCCCGAGGCGAAAGCCGCCTGGGACGATCTGACCGGCATCGACGGCATCGGCGCCACCGTCGCGGTGTCGCTGGTCACCACCTTCCAGCAACCGCGCGAGCGGGCGTCCATCGACAAGCTGGTGGCCCTGTTGCGCGTCGAGGCCCCGACCGCGCGGGCCAAGGAAAGCCCCGTGGCGGGCAAGATAGTGGTCTTTACTGGCACGCTCGAGAAGATGACCCGCGCCGAGGCCAAGGCACGGGCCGAAGCCTTGGGCGCGAAGGTGTCGGGCTCGGTCTCGGCCAAGACCGATCTGGTCGTGGCGGGCCCCGGCGCCGGGTCGAAGGCCAAGGAGGCCGAAAAGCTGGGGATCGAGATGATCGACGAGGACGCCTGGATCGCGCTGGTGGGCGATGGCTGATCCAGCACCCCGCAAAACCCCCAAGGGCCGCCCGGAGGTGCTGTTCCCGCTTTTCGCGCCGCTCGAAACGCTCGACGGCATCGGGCCGAAAACTGCGAAGCTCTATGCCGGCATCAACGTGGAAACCCCGCGCGACCTGATATTCACGCTGCCCGTGGGCGGCCTCGACCGCACCCGCCGCGCCTCGATCCGCGAGGTGGCCTTGCCCGGCCCCGCCACGGTCGAGGTCCTGATCGGCGCCCACCGCAAGCCGAAGGGGCGCGGGCCCTACAGGATCGAGGTGGAGGATGCGCAAGCCAGCTTCCAGCTGGTGTTCTTCCATGCGCGCGGCGACTACCTTGAACGCGCGCATCCGACCGGCAGCCGCCGCGTCGTGTCCGGCAAGGTCGAGATCTACGACGGCGTGGCGCAGATGCCGCATCCCGATCACATCCTGCCCCCGGAAGAGGCGGCGTCGATCCCGGTTTACGAGCCGGTCTATCCGCTGGCGCAGGGCCTGACCCAGCGCGCCGTGCACAAGGCCGCCGCCTGCGCGCTGGATCAGGCGGGATATCTGGCCGAATGGATCGACCCCGATCTTGCCCGAGAAAGGGATTGGCCCGCCTGGCCCATCGCGATCCGCGCCGCCCATGCGCCGCAGGATGCAAGCGATCTGAGCCGCGCCGCAAGGCCGCGCGAACGCCTCGCCTATGACGAGTTGTTCGCCCACCAGCTGACCCTGTCGCTGGCCCGCGCGCAGCGTCGCCGCAAACCGGGGCTGGTCAGCGTCGGCACCGGCGCGCTCCGCAACCGCGTCCTCAAGGTGCTGCCCTACAAGCCCACCCGCGCCCAGACCCGCGCCGTGGGCGAGATCGCCGACGACATGGCATCGCCGCACCGCATGAACCGCCTGCTGCAGGGCGATGTCGGATCGGGCAAGACGCTGGTGGCGCTGATGGCGCTTCTGGTGGCGGTCGAGGCGGGCGGGCAGGGCGTGATGATGGCGCCGACCTCCATCCTCGCCAGCCAGCATTACCTGAACCTCCACCCCCTGGCCGAGGCGGCGGGCGTGGTGTGCGAAATCCTGACCGGCGCCGACAAGGGGGCGGAACGGCGGGCAAAGCTCGCCGCATTGGCGCGGGGCGATATCCACATCCTCGTCGGCACCCATGCGGTTTTTCAGGACGATGTGGATTTCGCCGACCTGCGCCTGGCCATCGTCGATGAACAGCACCGCTTCGGGGTGCGCGAAAGGGTGCGCCTCAGCCTCAAGGGCGAGGCGGCGGATATTCTGGTGATGACCGCGACGCCGATCCCGCGCACGCTGAGCCTTGCGCAATATGGCGACATGGAGATCAGCGTTCTCGACGAGAAGCCGCCGGGCCGCAAGCCGGTGAAAACCGCGCTGATTTCCACCGCGCGCATCGACGAGGTTGTCGGGCGTCTGCGCCGGGCGCTGGACGAGGGGCGGCAGGCCTATTGGGTTTGCCCGCTGGTGGAGGAATCCGAGGTCTTCGACGCCACCGCCGCCGAAGAGCGGTTCAAGATGCTGCGCGCGGCGCTGGGCGAGGGTCTGGTGGCGCTGGTCCACGGCCAGATGCCGCCCCGCGACAAGGCCGCCGTCATGGCCGCCTTCAAGGCGGGCGAGACGCGGGTATTGGTGGCCACCACGGTGATCGAGGTCGGCGTCGATGTGCCCAACGCCTCGATCATGGTGATCGAGCAGGCGGAAATCTTTGGCCTCGCGCAACTGCACCAGTTGCGCGGCCGCGTCGGTCGCGGATCGGCGGACTCGACCTGCCTGCTGGTGTATCGCGCGCCCCTGGGCGAGACGGCGATGCGCCGCCTGCAGGTGATGCGCGAGACAGAGGACGGCTTCCGCATCGCAGAAGAGGATCTGGCGATCCGGGGCGCGGGCGATGTCATCGGCACCGCGCAATCGGGCCTGCCGCGCTTTCGCATCGCCGATCTGGAGGCGCAGTCCGGCCTGATGGAACTGGCGCAGCGCGATGCGCGTACCCTCTTGGCACTGGACCCGGACCTGCAGGGCCCGCGTGGGCAGGCGGCGCGGGTGTTGCTGTGGCTGATGGAGCAGGACAAGGCGATCCGCCTGCTGGACGTAGGTTGACCTGACGGGCGCTGAATTCCGGAAGGCCGGCGCGAACAAAACCCACTTTGTTCGCAAATGTTCTCATAAAGTTCTTTACAATTTTATCGAGACATGGGAACAAAGGGGCAACCGAGACGTTACTACCCCATCAAAGACGTTAACCAGCAACGGAGACGCCCCATGATCCGCCAGATTACTCAGATCCTCGCCCGCTCGCGTGATACCCTGATGTATGACCTGGCCGGTGTTGTGGCACTGGCGGCTATGACGCTGGGAATGCTGCATCTCCCCGGCGTCGTCTGACGCCAAACTATACCCGGCGTCGTCTGACGCCAAGATTTCGAGTTTCTGCCTGCGGTCCACCTGGGTCCGGTCCGGCGATTTGTCCCCGCCAGACCACCTTACCGACCCTGCTCCCTCTGCCTCGGGAGCACCGGACGCGCATTCCTGCCGCCGCCATCCTGTCCCGGATGTGCGGCGGTTTTTTTTGACCCATTTCTGACCCTGTGGATGCCGCCCGGCGCGATCAGACCCTTGCAAGGGTCTGGCAAATCTCGTGCAGGAGATTTGCGCGCGCTTTGGGCGATGCGGTCGCGCAAAATCCTTTCAGGCGCAGGCGGCGCGTTCGGCTTCGGCCATCGCCTCGGATGTGGCCTCCAGCGACAGCAGGATCGAGGCGTGGCGGTTGCGATACTCGCGGGCCGGCTCCAGCACGTCGAAGCCTTCGAAGGGCGCTCCAGGCGGCGGGCCATCGTCCTTGAGCATGGCGCGCAGGGCGTCGCGGGCCTGCTCGATCTCCAGCCGAGTGCGCCCGATGACATGCCGCCCCAACAGCGCGGCCGCCGCCTGACCCAGCGCGCAGGCCTTCACGTCCTGCGCGAAATCGACAATCTGCCCATCGGCGATCGACAGATCGACCGTCACGGTCGACCCGCAAAGCGGCGAGCGTTTCCTGACGCTGGCCTGCGGCGCCGCAAGCCGCCCGCGATGCGGAATATCCGCGGCCAGTCCCAGAATGCGTTTGCTGTAAAGCTTGATGAGGTCGCTCTCGCTGGTCATGGCTTTGCCTTTCATCCCGACAGGCCTTAGGTAGCCCTCGCGCCGCCATTTGCAAAGGGCCCCGAGATGAGTGTTTTCGATCCAACCACGCTGCGTTTCGACGCCCACGGCCTGATCCCCTGCGTGGCACAGGAGGCGGCGACGGGCGAGGTCCTGATGCTGGCCTGGATGAATGCCGCGGCGGTGGCGAGGACGCTGGAAACCGGGCGCATGACCTATTGGAGCCGCTCGCGTCAGGCATTCTGGGTGAAGGGCGAAACCTCGGGCCATGTGCAGGAACTGGTCGACCTGCGGCTCGATTGCGACCGCGATTGCCTGCTGGCCATCGTCCGCCAGACCGGCCCTGCATGCCACACCAACCGGCGGGTCTGCTTCTACACTTCGCTCACGGGTGGGGTGGAAACCGAGATGATGGCGCCCGAATAGGGCGTCGCGTTCGAGTTTTTCTGCCAAGATGAAACAGGGGTCAGAGGCCCACCATCCGGCGGATGTCTGCGGGTCTGGCGCCGTCGGCGCGGAAGGCCGCAATCGCGCGCGAGTCATCGCGTTTCGCGAGGCGCTTGCCAGTGTCGTCGCGGATCAGGCGGTGATGGTGGTAGACGGGTGTCGGCAGGCCGAGGAGTTTCTGCAGCAGGACATGGAGGCCCGTGGCCTCGAAAAGGTCGGCGCCGCGCGTCACATGGGTGATGCCTTGGGCCGCGTCATCGAGCACGACGGAGAGGTGATAGGACGTGCCCATGTCGCGGCGCGCGAGCACGACATCGCCGACGGCGTCGCGATAGGTGTCGCGCCCGGTGAAGATGGTGCCGCGGTGCAGCGGGCCGGTCTCCCCGAACATCAGGCCCCAGGGAGCCGCATCCGCCCCGATGTGAGGATCGCACGCCCCCTGCGCCATCCGCATGTTCAGCCGCAGATGCACGTCGCGCGGGCGCGGTGGCAGCGGATGTCCCGTCGGGGCACCTCCGGCGCAGGTGCCGGGATAGACCGGGCCGTCCGGGCCGATCGCGGGCGCAGCGCCTTCCTGCGGCGCCGACAGCGCCTCGGAGATATCGCGGCGTGTGCAGGTGCAGGGGAAAAGCAGGTGTCGGTCCCACAACGCATCGAGCGCCGCGTGGTAGGCGTCCATACGGTCCGACTGGCGCATCGGCTCGGCATCCCAGCCGATGCCCAGCCAGCGCAGGTCGTCGAGCAATTGCGCCTCCCATTCCGGCCGGGCGCGGGATTGGTCGATGTCCTCGATCCGGAGCAGGAACGTGCCGCCCGCAGCCCGCGCCATGTCATGGGCGAGGATCGCGGAATAGGCGTGGCCAAGGTGCAGCGGCCCCGTGGGGGAGGGCGCAAAGCGCGTGATCATGCCTTGCGCAGGACGATCACGTCGGAGCCGGTCACCTTGTCGTTGAGATGGGGCCCGTGTTCGCGGAACATCAGGCGCGCGGTGGCCTGTGCCAAAACCGCGTCCAGCGCCCCGGTGAACTCGGGCGAGGCAAGCGTCGGGTCGTTGAAGCTGAACGCCAGCAGACCGCCGGGGGCGAGGGCTGCCAGCAGCACGTCCAGCATGTCGGGCGGGGCGGCCCCGAGCGAGATCACGCCGGTCGCCACGATGATCGGATAATCGCCGGGCGCGGCCCGAACCAGACCGGCCTCGCCCAGCCAGAGGGCGCGGTAAAGCGCCGCCTCACCATGGCGGCGGGTGCGGGCATGGTCCAACATCTCGGGCGAGATGTCGGTGCCGTCGATCGTGGTGAAGCCCGCGTCGCGCAGCGCCGCCCCCGACAGGCCCGTGCCGCAGCCGAAATCGAGGATCGGCGCGTCGAAGGAGGGGCCGAGCGACACCAGCGCCGAGGCAATCCGTCTGGGCGTGGCATAGGCCATGCGCGCCATGTCCGCATCGTAATCCGCAGCCCATCCGGCATAAAGCGCGCGGGTCTCCTGGACCGTGCGTTTGGTCCACAGATTGGCGGGGATCGGCTGTTTCATGGCGCAGATGTTAGGCGCGCGGGTAGGCACCCGTCCAGATCATTCCGCCGCCTGCGCCTTTGGGGCGAGCCATTCCGTCCAGGCCGCCTTGGCGCGGTCGGTATAGGCCTTGTAGCGATCCTTGCGACCGCGCCTGCCGCTCTTGAGGCCGTCAACCGGCGGGAA
>JBBQHZ010000168.1:0-7995 GCA_038324445.1 Rhodobacterales bacterium
CGAGCTGCCTGACTGGTATCACGAGGCCGAGCGGCTGAGCGAGACCGAACGCATCGACTTCCACCGGGCGCTTGAGCGCGTCCTCGACTGCGAGCGCACGCTCCTGACCGAGAATGTCACGCTGGGCGGTGCGCTCGAGATCCGGTTCTGGCCGAGAGAAACGCAGGGCATCTTCGTCCTGATCGAGACGCCGCTTGCCTTCGTCGAACAGGTCGTCATTCTGAACCCCGCCGACTGGTTGCCGTTCCTCTCACGCTATCTCGCTCCGCTCATCGCAGTCGCCAACCAGAGCTCCCTGATCGCGCTGCATGGCAAGATCGGCAACGCGTTCATCGCATGGGCCCGTCACGGCGAGGGCAGCCATGTCGATCGCGAGACGGGTCTCAGCCGGATCGATCTCGACAACGACCGTGATCGTCGCCGCGCCCAGCAAGCCCGTGCGGCTATCGAGCGAGCCAGCCGGGAGGGGAGCGCATGAAGACCATGCGCTGGCATCCTGCAGGCTATGGCGGCGACCGACGTGACCCCGACCGTGTCAAACGGGAGGGCTGGCGCGATCAGGGCGTGCTCGCCATCTCCGTCGACGATGAGCGCCTCAGCTGGCCAGAGCGGGAGCTTGTCCGACAGCTGGGCGATAAGCTGTATGGTCCGCGGCCCGGCGAACCCGAGGCGCCGGAGCCGTGACCGGAATCTCTATGGACCTCGGAATCCGCGCCGGGGTCCACGTGGGGTCCAGACTGCTATCCCTCTGAATTGTATGGTTCCTTCCTGGCCATTCCGTATACGGGAGGGCACAGCGCGGAACATCGCTAGCGTCAGAAGGATTTTTCTGGGAAGCCACCCTTACCGGGAATCCACCCAATAACTGCTGAAATACATCAATAAAACGGGCACTTGGTTGGTGGACCCGGGGTGGATACCCTGGACTCCGGGGTCCAGATGAATGCCAGTGGACTCTGCCTTGGTGGAGTCCACCACAGTTGAAGCTGACGTAACTGATCTGGGGCTGACGGGTTCAGATCTTGTCGCTGAGCTCTAACGGACCGCGCAGAGTGCCCATCGACTCGCACCGCTCGTGATGCGTTTATCGAGGCGTAAGGACGGCCGCACCAATGCGGGCCCGAACGTCGGGCGGCTCGGCTGCCACGGCTCGCGCTATCGCCAGAAGGTCTTGCCTGGTCGCATGCAGTTTGTCGATCAAGGCGATGACAACGGGCAAAGCGGCATCGTCGAGTTCAAGGTCCTCGGCGAGGTTGCACAGCAACGTCATGCGGGTGACGTCCACTTGGCGGAAGACGAGAGCCGAGACGGCTCCGTCGTCTCGGCACAGGGGAACGACGACCTCGGTCTCAATGAAAGCGACGAGGCGCGTGCGCGTGAGGCCGGGGACAGCGGCAATGACTTCGTCTTCGGTCAGATGTTCGATCATGACAGGGCCTCGTTCAGCAGGTCCACGCGCGGGTCGTAGGCATGGGTTTCGCGCCATTTACTCAAGAAATCTCGCAACGCGTCGTCGATCGACGGCGGCGCCACAATCCGCAGCTCGACAAGCTGATCACCAGCGGCTTTGCCGCCCGCCCGACCCACGCCGCGACCGCGCATGCGCAGGACACGGCCAGAGTTGGCACCCTTGGGGATGCTCAGGGTGACCGGCCCGTCAATCGTGGGGGTGACGACCTTTCCACCCAGCACGGCCTCGTCGATGGTAATCGGCAGCGTCAGCACGATGTCATCGTTCTCGCGCCGAAACACGGGGTGCTGGCGCACGGTCAGCGCGATCAGGGCGTCTCCAGCCGGGCCGCCGCCATAGCCCGGGCCGCCCTTGCCCCGCAGACGCAGGGTCTGACCATCGCGTGCGCCTTGCGGGATCTTGACGGAAATGCCGTTGCCGTCCGGCAGGGTGATGTGCATCTCACCGCCCCGCGCCGCATCGAGGAACGGAACTTCAAGCGCATATTGAAAGTCGGGGCCGGGGACGATGTAGCTCCCTTGGTCGCGCGGATCGCCATAGCTGCCACCCCGCGTACGTTGGCGCAGGATCTCGGCGAAGATATCCGCCGGATCGCCTTGCGCTTCGAAACCACGCCCCTGCTGGTAAGGATTGCCCGTCTTCTCGGTGAAGTCGCGATAGTATTGGCGCTGCGGGCGTTCCGTCCCTGTGGCGTCGATTTCGCCGGCATCGAACCTTGCCCGCGTTTCGGGATCTTTCAGCAGGTCGTGGGCGGCGGCAATTTCCTTGAACCGCGCTTCAGCTCCGGCATCGTCGGGGTGCAGATCTGGGTGGCTGGTGCGCACCAGCTTGCGGTAGGCTTTCTTGATGTCGTCCGCTGTGGCGGATTTGGTAAGGCCAAGTGCGCGATAAGGATCAATCGTCATCCGTCAACCTTCCCTTTCCGGCAGGACTGCCAGTATGCTTCTTCTCATGAGATCGCCCGGTCGGTCTCTGATGTAGATCAGGGCAGAGAATAAAGTGTCCGGTTGCAGGCCATTGGTGAAATCTGCTTTCAGCTATCGTGTACCGTCTGCCTGAGAGCTTTACCGATATGGCACGTGCATTGTTCAGAAAATATACAACCCCTGCCACCGCGCTGCGCTCTGATCTGCTATTGTGCAAATTGCCAAACAACCCGACGGACCGTTCCCCGGAAATAGGGCCGTTCTCCCTGCGGTGTGATCCATGCCACCTCGCCGTAAAATGGGACCATCATGCCGTCCTGAGTGCGATAGTCCCGGAATCGGCCTTCCCATGGCATCATGACTGTCTCGTTCCCCACCAGCGCGCCGCGCGCTTTCATACGGATGCCGGACACCAACCCATCCTCGCCAAAGCGGAACAGCATGATCAGCGTGATCGACCCTTCTGTAAGCGTCACCTGCGCCGACGCTTCATCCACGGGTTGCCAGGTCACGCCTTGCCCGGGCAGCAGGACGGTCGGATACCAAACGCTTTCCGCAAGCCAGCGCATTAACTCTCCCCGCGCGATCTCCCCTTCACCGCGAATTGTACCGAGAGAGAATAGCCCGAAAAGCGCGGGTGTGAGCACACCCAACCCCGCCACATAGGCATCGTGCACACGAACGGGTACGCCAGGAAACATCGCAATTCGGCCATTCCAGACAAAGCCTGGGCGGTTCGCAACGACGCGCTGCGTTGAGGTGAACGGCTTCCATTGCGGTGCATCAAGGCTCATGTTGAACACTCCTGTGAGCTCAATATCGACCGACCGGATCATCGGCTGACCGTCTGTCAGAACCCGCTCGAAGTATCGCCTGACCGGCGCAGGAAGATCGGCGATCATGCGGGCATCGTAGCGCCCCGTGTCGTCAGCAATTTCTGCCGCATCTAGCTGGGCGACAAGCTCTCGCGTCGCCTCTTTCCAACGCCACGCGCCAAAGGCCACGACTCCGCCATAGAGCAGGACCAGCAGTATGAGTGCAGCGGCGGACCATTTCAAAATGTCCATTTGGGTCACCTTTCCGGGCTGCGCGGGGGTGACGACAAGGTCGTGTCCACGATGTCGTTGCGGACCAGAAAGCGCCCCTGCAAGCGGATGGGAACAGGGACACCCGAGAATGGCCGCTCCGACGTGCCGGGGAGTTGGGCATGAATGTGCAGATGCGGCTCGCCGGTTTCGCCCGAATTTCCAACTTCGCCGATCTGCTGCCCCGCTGCGACACTATCGCCCGTCACGACGCGCACGCTGCCCTGCCGGAAGTGACCCAACAGGATATCGATATCGTCGCAGCGCAGAAGGACATGGCTGCCAGCCGGATAGCCTGCGTCGACCATGGGCACGGTCATGTCGGGACGGTCATTGATTGCCAAAGCGACCTCGCCCGCGCAGGGGGCGAGCACAGGTGTGCCGAAGATGGCATAAGCAGAAGGATCCGAAGGCTGGATACTTGTGGTGCGCACCCCCCAGCGATTGACGGCGATAAGATCGACGCCGTAGCCACTGCCGCCAAACCCTGCGCGCAAGGGATGCGAAGCGTCAAGCAGTGCCGCATGCGGATTGATCGATGGCGATGCACCGCCGTTGGCAACAAGATAGATCCCGGGTGCCAGTGGCCAGCCAAGGTCGATTGCGCGGACTTCGGGGATCCGACGTGCCGAAATGGCTGCCCATGATTGCGCGCCGGAAAAACCGGCGACGCCGACCAGAACAGCGCTGGGCATGTATCCGACACGGCTGGTAGGCAAGGCGGGTCTGGCTGGCGCCCAGATCAGATGCCACGTCACGGCGGCAACGAGCGCCAGAGCCAGCAGATATGGCACCCACCACGGCGGAAACACCCATACGCCCTGCAAAGCCACCATCAAGATCAAAAGAGCGGCGGCAAGCGACAGCAACCAGAAACCGGACAGATTGCGCGGTGGCAAAAGCACCATCCAGAGGACCGGTGCCAAGGGCAAAAGTGTTTGCAGGACGTAGACGACTATCATGAAGGATTGCCCGCCACGGCAGGATGCGGACCAGATTTCAACAACACAGCGACCGCAAGCAGCATCACGAGCCCCATGACGATCGTGTAGGGTCGTGGATCGCCAGCTGCCGGCATGACCGGCAGCACCAGTGACGACCAGTTGATTGCGCCGTGCAGCAGAATTGCGGGCAGGACGCTGAATTGCGTGTTCACGGACAACCGCGCAAAAATCACCGAGAGCGCGACAGTGCTTGCCAAGAATAGTCCCATCGGCAAATCAGCCTGCGCCGTGCCGGGCATCCAGAATAATGGGAGGTGCCATACCCCCCAGACGACACCGATCAGAACCGCCGCCCACCGCCAGCCGTAGAGGGTCGTCAGCGCGGGCAGCGCGTAGCCGCGCCAGCCGAACTCCTCACCCAAAGGGCCACCGAGAACCGTGATGACAGCGAATTGCGCGATGATGATCAGAACCGGACCCTGAACGGGCATTGGGGCTATTGTACCGCCGAACGCAGCATGGAGCCCGAGCGCGGTTCCCATCGCCAGCGGTGCGGCAAGCAACGCAAGGGCATACCAACCCCATCCAAGCCGCCAGCGCAGGCAACGTCTGAGCAAGTGCATGATGCCTGTCTTGCCCCCGAAGGCCAGAACCGTGACGAACGCTGCCACGCCCGGGCCGAAGGCTGATGCCAGAATCAGCGCCCCGCTCAGGCGCGGCGCTGACGGACCGACTAAGGTGACGGCTGCCCAAAACCCCCATGTCCATCCGAAGGTCAGCGCGAAAAAAGCCAAAAGTGGTAATGGTCGAGTGGTAATGCCATGCGATCCATCGACTAGCTCGTGACCGGAAGTTGTCGGGCCAACCATCAAATCATCACCGCATCGACCGGCCTGCGTGCCGAGAACGGCATTGGAACCGCGCTTCCGAACCGCATCACGATATCGGGCCTGCGCCCCGGCAAGCCCGCAAGGTCGGCGAGACCACTCCGAAATTCGGGTACCTCGACCGGTTGGTTGAGGAAGGCGTGTTTCAACCCCAGCGCCGTTGCCTGCAAGGCAAAGCGCTGACAGGCGCGCCCCACATGGACCCAGTGCTCCGGTGTCGCAGACACGCCAGAAAACACGGCGATGCCGGAGGAGGAGGCGATCTGGCGGGCGTATTTTGCATTCTCGGATTTGGCAGTGAAGGCCATGTCGAACATGATTGGCCCCAGCCAGTCGGGAAGTGCGGGGCTGCCGCTGGCAGCGCTGAATAGCCCGTCACCGGTTGTCATGGCGGCATGGGGGCTGAAACGCAGCCAGTGTTTCAGCTCGGACACGAAGGCAGGGTCGGCCATCTGGGCGGTGTTTGCTGCAATCACCAACTCGCCGAGGCGGGCGATCTGCGCTCGGTCCGTCATCAGCACAAGGTCCACCCTCTGCACCGTCGCGGCCTGCAGAAGGGCCAGATCGGCGGGGCGTACGGGGCTCCCGTCATAGTCGGACCGCGTGGATTGCCGCAGCGGGATGGCGTCAAATAGGGCGGGGTCCGGGCTGCGGGCAGTGGCGAATGCGACATCCACGGTGCCATCAGAGTCAACGGTGACCGCGCCGCCCCGCCCATATGCGGCCATGGCGAGGGACAGGTTTTCCGCAGCACAGCCAAGGTTGACGTACAGGTGATGGTCGTCCGGGTCCACCACAGGGGTGCGGCGCGAAAGGTCCGGCAGGATGTCGATGCCCGCCTCGGTTTCGGAGAACCGCCAGCTTTGGGTGTTGTGCCCGTTCGCGGCTAGGGTCGCATAGCGGATCAGGTCGCGGGACAAAGGCATGGCGGGCAGCGCCACCCGCTGACGGGCGGCCAACTCTGCCATGTCGCCAGCCGACCCCATCTGTCGCCTGCCTGCCCAACCCGCGCCCGCAACACCCAATGCCACCGCCCCGCCGAGCATGAGACCCCTGCGGTGCAACATCACAGGGCCACCGCATCGCGCCGCAGCATCCAGCCATTGGGCAGCGCAAAGGCGGCAAGCGTGCCGATCCCCAGCATTGTCACGCCCAGCACGAAGAACCATCCGGCCACCGGCACCAGCCAGGCCAACCCGGCGAGAGTTGCCCCAAGGCAGGCCAGCGCGAACTTGCCCGGCAAATCGGCGGGCATCACGCGCCCGGCGGCCAGCCACAGCCCGACCCCCAGCACATAGGACCCAAGCGCGTAGCCCGCGAAGATCGCCGCGCCTGTGAGCGCCAGCATGACCGGCAACAGGAACACTCCAATGATCGTCAGCATCAACACGAACCCGGACCCCGCCAGCGCCGAGGTGACGAGAAACCCCGACCAGATCGCCCGGCCCGGATGCGCCAACGCCAGCTCACGCCAATTCTGAACGGCCTTCGGCGCCACAGCGATGACCATGGCCGCGATCAGACCCGAGAGCAGCACCCCCATCACAAACCCCGCGATGATGCGCCAGACCGGCACCTTCATCGACATCCGGTCGGACCACTCAGCCCCATCATAGCTTTCCCGCGTCTCGATCTTGACCCGTCCTGCCGGGGCCACACTTTCGGGCACGGTGATGCTGGCCGGGTCTTCGGCATAGATCGTCAATGCCCCAGCCACACTCGCCCCCGGACCGAACACGATCTCATCGGCCACCAACACCGCATCCCCGGCAATCGCCCCCTGCAAGGACACGTCTTCCCCCGTGATCAGTGCATATCCCCCGACCGAGGCGACCGTAACCTCGGACCCCGCCGCGCGCAGGTTGCCGGTGACGGGGCCGATGGTAACGCCATAGCCGGTAACAGAGGCGTCGCCGCCAATGGGGGCGGTGACGATCACACTGTAACCCGCCGCAAACAGATCGCCCGTCACCGCCGCTTCTACCACGACGCGCCGTCCCGCCAGATGAGCCGAGTCGCCAACCGGGGCCGCCACGGTTACCCGGTTGCCCGCCATGAACAGGTCCTGCCCCGGCGGTCCGTCAAACCGCACGGTCTCTCCTGCCTCGTAGAGGTCCTGTGCGATTGACAGCACGGACGTTTCCGCGAGAGCGGGTGCGGCCAACAGGCAGCAGATAAGGGTCAGCGGTCGCAACATGGGGTGGTTCCTCGCGAGGGTTGAACCCGACCCTGCAGCATCAGATTGCTTCTGGCCCTGACCTGCATCAGCCCGGCGTCGCTTCATCCGAAAGTGAGGTTTCCCGCGAAACCACGTCTTGTGTCAGGATTTTGCGGCTAAGCATCGGCTCTTCGAACAGCGGGCTGTGGGCAGAGTTTCTGAAGGTGTAGAAACCCTTTGTCGGAGCCTTGATCTGCGCGAGAAACGTCTTCGACATGGCATTGTTGGCGGTCAGATCATGCTCCCCGCTCAGGAAATACACGGGCAGGTCAAGTGCCGTGATCTCTCGGGTCAGATCGGTCCGCAGGAACCGATCCCACAGGAACCCCCGTGAAAATGACAGGCCACGCCAGATGTCGATCTTTTCGGAAAGGGTGTAGGCGCGACACTGCCAGACCGGAAGAAAAACTCCGGTAAAGACAGACCGCATGTCGTGGGTCGTGCCACAACCAATGCCATGCATC
>JBBQHZ010000169.1:0-7924 GCA_038324445.1 Rhodobacterales bacterium
GGCGCCCCGACGGGCGCCCTTTTTCCATGCGCGTGGCGATGCTGCGCCAGCGGGGCACGCAAGGAAAAGCACCTCCGACACCGCGCGCCCATGGAACCAAGTCATCCCAACCAGCGTTTCTTGTTCACTTTCCCGGAGCGCATCACATGCGGTCCCGGTGCCGATGCCAATCATCGGTCCTGTCGCAGGCCCAAAGGTGCCGCGCGACGCTTGAAGGATTAAAATCATGGGCGAGATGAAAGACAAGGCAGCAGGCGCTGCCAACAAGGCTGCCGGCGCAATCAAGGATACCATTGGCGATGCAACCGACAATCCGAAGCTGCGGGCTGAAGGCAAGGCGCAGAAGCTGAAAGGTGACGCGCAACAAACCTCCGGCAAGATCAAAGGCGCGTTGGGCGACAAGATCTGATCGCTAGCGATCGTTTTGGGTAATTCGGGCTGTCCTGCCAGCTAAGCAGGGCCGCCCTTTTCTTTTCAGTTGATTGGAAGCGCACGGTGCGCCACTCGTCCAGAACTATGCCGCCACAGATGGCGTGCGGGCAGGCTGAACGGGTCAGGCCGCGGCGTCGATAAAGCAGGCCGTCCGCGTTGCCATCTGGTCGGGGGTGGTTTCGCGGTTGAAGAAATCCACAAAACCCACGCCCGGCATCATCAGGTAGGTGAAGGCCGTATGATCGACCAGATAATAGGGGTCCGTCCCGTCGGCATGGGATTGGTAATACACCCGGTAGGCCTGCGCGGCGGCGTTGGTCTGCTCCTCGGTTCCGGACAGGCCCAACATCCGCTCGTGGACGTTAGCGGTATAGGCCTCCATCACTTCGGGCGTGTCGCGGGCGGGATCGAGCGTGATGAAGACCGGCAACACATCGCGGCCCGAAGCATCAAGAATATCAACCGCTTCAGCATTCCGGATCGTATCCAGTGGACAGACATCGGGGCAAAAGGTGTAACCGAAATAGACCAGCGTGGGCCCAGTGATGACATCCGCATCCGTCACCGTATCGCCCGTCTCGGACACCAGCGTGAACGGCCCGCCAACGCTGCCCGCGCCACCCGCAACCACCCCTTCGCGGCATTGCGCAAACGGATCGTCACCGCCCCGCGACATCAGGATCGCGGCCCCCGTCCCGGCGATCAGCGTGCTGATTAAGGCAACGGAAGCAAGGGCATAGGTTCTGGTCATGATAAAGGCGCTCCTACAAGGCTTAGCCGCGTTGAAACCATTCTTCTGCCGCCCTATCAATTCACGACAGCGTTTGTGTGACAGGATGCCACGACCATGGCCATAAGCGATGCCCCCTACGATCCTGCCCTTGCTCTGGTGCAACAAGACAGCCGCGTCGATTGGGTGCGCCTGCGCACGCTGCTTGTGCTGCGATGGCTGGCGATCCTGGGGCAGACCGTCGCGGTGGTGATTGCGGCCTTCTACATCGGCCTGCGGGTCGAGATCGGGCTGTGCTTTCTGGCGATTGGGGCCAGCGTCGTCTCGAACCTCACCGCCATGTATATCTTCCCGGAAAATCAGCGCCTTAGCGATAGGGATGCCATGCTGACCCTGTTGTTCGACCTGTCGCAGCTGGCGTTCCTGCTGTTCCTGACGGGGGGACTGAACAACCCGTTCTCGCTGCTGATCTTGGCGCCCGTCACCATCTCGGCCACGGCGCTGACGATGCGCTCGACCATCATCCTCGGCCTGCTTGCGATCTTCCTCATAACCTGTCTCAGCCTTTGGTATCTGCCGCTGACGACGCTCTCGGGCGAGGTGCTGGCTCTTCCGGGGCTGTTCATCCTGGGATTCTGGGTGTCGCTGATCATCGGCATCCTGTTCCTCTCCGCCTATGCGCGCCGCGTCGCGTTCGAAACGCACCGGATGAGTCAGGCATTGCTTGCGACGCAGATGGCGCTGGCCCGCGAACAGAAGCTGACCGATCTGGGTGGCGTCATCGCCGCCGCTGCCCACGAACTCGGCACGCCCCTTGCGACGATCAAGCTGGTCTCGACCGAGTTGGTCGAAGAATTGCATGCCCATCCCGCCTGGGCCGAAGATGCCGCCCTGATCCGCCAGCAGGCGGACCGTTGCCGCGATATCCTGCGGTCCATGGGGCGGGCCGGTAAGGACGACCTGCACCTGCGCCGCGCACCGCTGGAGGCCGTGTTGCGCGAGGCCGCCGAACCCCACGCCCACCGCGGGATTGCGCTGCAGTTCGACGTGCACGCCCGCGACGAAACCGATCCAACCCCCCAACCCGAGATCTGGCGCAAGCCCGAGGTCATCCACGGCATTCGCAACCTCGTGCAGAACGCCGTCGATTTTGCCACCGAACAGGTCTGGATCGAGGCGGAATGGGGAGGCGGGACGATCTTGTTGCGCATTACCGACGATGGCGCGGGCTTTCCACCCGATCTGCTGGGCCGTCTCGGCGACCCGTTCCTGCGCCGCCGCAATCGCGAGGAGAACAACCTGCGACCGGGATACGAGGGAATGGGTCTGGGCCTGTTCATCGCCAAGACCCTGCTGGAACGCTCTGGCGCCGACATCCGGTTCCTCAACGCGGGCGATCCGTTCTTGACGGCGTCCGATGCCGATGGCCTTTCGGGCGCCCGTGTCGAGGTGACGTGGAGGGACGTCGCGCTGCGCCCCGACATGGAGACGGGCAGCGGATTGGGGCAGAATCGACTGATAGTGGACTGATTTCGCCTTCATTGTCTCTATAATGGCAACAATAAGCGGCAAATTAGTTAACCTGCCGTTAACTGTTCTTTGCCACTCTCCGTCGTTGGGACAGACGGACGGGGACGAGTGTGGAAAACGCCGGAACACTCATTTTCCTTGCAATAACATTGCTCACTGCCGCTCTGGCGGTAGTTCTGACGACGCAACTTCTGGCGCAGCGGGGGGTGGCCGAAAGGGCCCGCGCGTCGCGGTCTGGCGGTACGTCGCGCGGGTCGGATGTGCTGCGGATCTACCGCTTCCGCGAGAAGTATCTGCTGTCCGACCTCGACGCCGATGACGCCTATCTTGACCTCGACACCGACCGAAGCGCCGCATTCAAGCGGCTTGTGACCGCCCTGACGCCGTTGACCCCCGATTTCACGTCCCGCCTGAAGTCCCTCGAGACGAAGGGAGAGGCTTTCTTGCTAGACGGACGCGTCGGCAATGATGCGGTCCTCATTGGTGGGCGGCTGGATGAAGAGGACGTGATGATCCTGTCCGTCGGGCCATCGGGCGCTGTTTCAGGGCGACAGCCGGTCGATGCCGCCACCCTTGCCGCCCTGCAGTCCGAACTGTTCGATTTGCGGGTAGCGCTCGACAGCAGCGCCACGCCGATGTGGCGCGAGGATGCCGAACGGCATGTAACATGGGCCAATGCCGCCTATTTCGATCTGGTGGAACACCATCGCGGCGGCGAAGCGCCCGGCTGGCCCTTGCCCCGCATCTTTGCCGATCAACTGGACCCGGCACCCACCGATGGCACCGCGCGCCGTTGCAAGATCACGACTCCAAATTCGGGCCCAAATATGGGCCCCGATCCGGAAGAGGTACGGTGGTTCGAGGTCAGCCGCGACCTGTTGACCAGCGGCAACGCCGTTTTCACGGCGCAGCCCGTCGACCGGTTGGTCCGGGCGGAAATCAACCTTCGGGAATTCGTGCAGACCACCACCAAGACCTTCGCCGCCCTTCCGGTCGGACTTGCCGTGTTCAACCGCAAACGCGAACTGGTCACCTTCAACCCGGCCCTGGCGACGCTGACGAATGCCGGCCTCGACTTTCTGTCCTCGCGCCCAGACCTGCCAGCCTTCCTCGATCGCCTTCGCGACAGGCAGCGGATGCCAGAGCCACGCAACTATCGCTCGTGGCGGGATGAGATCGCCAAACTGGAGGAAGGCGCCGAAAGCGGCACCTACCAACAGTTTTGGGAGCTTCCGGACGGCACCACGTTCCGGGTTCAGGGCCGCCCGCATCCCGATGGCGCGATTGCCTTCATGTTCGAAGACATCACGGCCGAGGTGTCGCTTACCCGCCAATTCCGCGCGGATCTGGAGATGTTTCAGGCCGTGCTCGATGCCGTGCCCGCCGCAATCGCCGTGTTTCAGGCCGATGGGGTGATGGTCGGTGCCAACGAAGGCTACAAGCGGATGTGGGGTGCTACCCCGGAGGCGTCGGCCACCATGCTGCGCCTGACGGAGGCGACCACTTATTGGGCCGATCAATGCAAACCCAGTGGCATCTGGGGCGAGATCCGGCAATTCGTCAGCCACGACAGCGAGCGCGCGCCTTGGGTGGAGCAGATCGAGACGAAGGACGGCGCCCGCATCGCCGTGCGCATGGCACCGGCACGGGGCCGTGCCACCGTGATCCAGTTCCTGCAACTCGACATCAGCATGACCGACCCTTTGGCAGATATGGACACGCGTCCCGCGACGCCGCTGCTGGATGCCGCGCGTGCCGTCGGCACGAAGAAGGCCGCCGCCTCCGCGTGACGGCAGGGTCCGCTTGCGGCGCGGCGGCGGATCGCTAGACTCGCCCCACAATGCCTGTGCCCGGTCCCCTGTTCCTGCCTGACGCCGATGCCCCTGCCCGCCCCGATTGGCCGGAGGCGGGGCGTTTGATCCTGCGCGACGAGGCCGCGACCGAGGCGTTAGCCATTCAACTTGCGCGCCTGCTGGCAACCGGCGATGCGCTTCTGCTGTCCGGCGCGCTGGGGGCCGGAAAGACGCACCTCGCCCGCGCCCTGATCCGCGCCCGCCTGTCTTCGCCGGCGGAGCCCGTGCCAAGCCCCAGCTTCACGCTGGTGCAGATCTACGATGCCCCGGACGGAGCGCAGATCTGGCACGCCGATCTCTACCGTCTGGGCGATCCCGGCGACGTGCTGGAACTCGGCCTTGATGAGGCTTTGGACCACGCGATCTGCCTGATAGAATGGCCCGACCGCCTTGCCCCCAACTGGCCCGAGGCGGCAGTGATGCTGCATCTTGAGCGTGCCCGCGACGAAAGCCGCGTCGCGCTGTTGCTGGCACCGCCGCACAGCCTGCTGTCGCGCCGCCTGATCCCGGCGATGCGTCCTTGACCGCCCGGCAAGTCCTGCTCGACGCCGCGGGTTGGGGGCTGGCGGTCGCCACGCCGCTGGCCTCCGACGCCTCGACCCGCCGCTATACCCGGCTGAGGCGCGGGGCAGAAAGCGCGATCTTGATGGAGGCGCCAACCGCCTCCGACTTCGATCGCGCCAGCCTTGCCGCCTTCCGCCAGATCGGTGCGCATTTGCGGAGTCTGGGCCTTTCCGCTCCCATGGAGTACGCTGCCGACCCGGATGCCGGCCTGATCGTGATGGAGGATCTTGGCGACGACACTCTGTCGCGCCTTCTGGCCTTTGATCTGCCGACGGCGGAACACGCCTATGCCGCCACCGCCGACCTCCTCGCCAACCTCGCCCGAACCGACCCGCCGCGCCTTGCCGCGCCGGGCGCGGCGGGCATGGCGCAGATGGCGGGTCTTACCTTCGATCTGCTGCCCGATAGCGACGCGCTGCGCGCGCGCCTGCTGCCCGCACTGGCGGAGGCCTTGCAAACCCATGCTTCTGGCCCGTCTGTCCTGTCGCTGCGGGATGTCCATGGCGATAACCTGCTATGGCTGCCGGAACGCGATGGCCACGCGCAAATCGGTTTGCTCGACTTTCAGGATGCGCTGTTGCTTCCTGTTGGCTACGATCTGGCCTCGCTCCTCGACGATCCACGCCGCGAGGTGCCAGAGACGTGGCGCGAAGCCCTGATTGCCGCCCACAGCACACCGCGGCGCATCGGCGTTCTGTCCCTGCAACGCAACTTGCGCATCCTTGGCATCTTCCACCGCCTCGCCACCCACTACGGCAAGCCGGGCTATCGCTCCTTTCTGCCGCGCTGCCGGACCCTCGTGGCCCGCGCCGCCGAGGGACTTCCGCTCCAAGCTGACGTCATGGAATTGCTCGACCGGACCGCGCCATGGACCCGGCCGTGACGCTGCCATGCCTGATCCTTGCCGCAGGTTTCGGCACGCGCATGGGGAGCCTGACGGCCGATCGCCCCAAACCCCTGATCGAGGTGGCAGGCCGCTGCCTGCTGGACCGCGCGCTGGACGTGGCGCGAGAGGCAGGGGCGCAGCCCATAGCCGTCAACGCCCACTATCGTGCCGAGCAGATCGCGCAGCATCTGCGCAGCCAAGACGACGTCACGTTTCTGCACGAGACGCCCGATATTCTGGACTCCGGCGGCGCCTTGAAGAACGTTGCAAAAGGCTGGCCGGATGGTCCCGTGATGACGCTCAACGCCGACAATGTCTGGACCGGGCCAAATCCGCTGACACAGCTTCAGGCCGCCTTCGATCCGTCGAGGATGGGCGCGCCTTTGCTTCTGGTCCTGCGCGACCGGGCGACGGGGCGGCTTGGACCCGGAGATTTTGCCATGGACCCCGACGGCCGTCTGACCCTACAAAAGACCGACGACGCGCTGGTCTATACCGGTGCGCAGATTCTTGACGCCACGCCCGCAAAGACCCACCCGCTCGACATCTTCTCGCTGCGTGATATCTGGGCCGACCAGCACCTTAAGGGCCGCCTTTTCGGCTTGATCCATCCCGGCGGATGGGGCGATGTTGGCCACCCGGAGGGCCTTGCCGCCGCCCGCGACCTGCTGGAGCGATCGAATGTTTGAGCCGTCCGGAACGCCCCGCGTCTACGCTACGCCGCTTGGCGTCGATTTCTGCGCCGCGCTGATCGAGGGGATCGACACGCGCCTTGCGGGACAGGGCCCAGAGGCGCTGGCGCGGGTCGAGATCCACGTCGCCAACGCCCGGATGCAGCGTCGTCTGCAAACACTTTACGCCCAGCGCGGGCCGGGATTGCTGCCCCGCGTCCGCCCGATCCTGTCGTTGTCCGAGACGGCGGATATGGAGGGGTTGCCACCCGCGATGACGCCACTGGCGTTGAGGTTGGAACTGGCCCAACTGATCGCCGGGCTGATCGACGCGAACCCGGACCTCGCTCCGCGCGCCGCCCTTTATGACTTCGCCGACAGCCTGGCGGATTTCATGGGCGAGATGGTTGAGGAAGGCGTCTCGCCTGCCGATATCGCGGCCCTCGACATGGGCGATCATTCGGAACACTGGACGCGCGCGCGCGACTTTCTGGGCATTGCTGCAACGGTGCTGCAAGCGGACCATCGCCCGACGCCAGAGGCGCGGCAAGCCATGGTCGTCGACCGTCTGGCCGCCGAGTGGCAGCGCAATCCGCCACGCCATCCTGTGATTGTCGCAGGCTCCACCGGCTCGCGGCGGGCGACGTTTCGCCTGATGCAGTCGGTCGCGGGCCTGCCGCAGGGCGCAGTGATCCTGCCCGGCCTCGACGCTGACCTCCCCGCAACGATCTGGGCCAGCTTGCTGGCGGATGGCGGTCGCGGTATGTCGGGGCAGGACCATCCGCAATATCGCCTCGCGCGGTTCCTTGAGGCGTTGGGCCTGGCACCTCACGATGTGGCCCTATGGGGCCGGGCGATGCCCGCTTCGCCCAACCGCAATGCGGTCGTGTCGCTGGCGCTGCGCCCCGCGCCGGTGACGGACCAGTGGCGGGCCGAAGGGCCATCGCTGGTCGATGTCGCGGGGTCCATGGCAGGCGTCACGCTGCTGGAAGCACCGTCGCCGCAGATGGAGGCGACGGCGATCGCCCTTCGCTTGCGGCAGGCGGTTGAGGAAGGGCAACGCGCGGCGCTGGTCACGCCCGACAGGCGGCTGGCCCGCAAGGTAACGGCGCAACTGGATCGCTGGGGCATATCGCCCGATGACAGCGCGGGCGATGTGTTGGCGCAAACGGCACCCGGCCGGTTCTTGCGGCAAGTCGCGGAGGCCGCGACGGCGCCCCTGTCAGCCGAGGCGCTGGTGGCGCTGTTGAAGCATCCG
>JBBQHZ010000170.1:0-7866 GCA_038324445.1 Rhodobacterales bacterium
GATGACCTGCGCGCCTTGGCTTCGGACCAGCACCGAGCCTGCCATGGCCGTCAGCAACACGATCGCCATTGTCGGCCAAAGCCCAAGCCAGCCGCCAACCTGAATGAACAAGCCGATTTCGGTCAGTGCAACGGCCATGAATATGAAAAACAGCCACATTCTCTCTTGTCCCGACATTGGCGGCTAGCTTGCCGCATTCACTGGAATCTGCCCACTCGCAGCTTTGGCGCGATGGACTTGACCGACCCCCTGCCCTACATATGTGCCTCATACGTAAAAAATGAACCCATTCGTCGTTGAGGTGCCATGAATTCCTCCCTTCTGTCGTTGCTGGTGCTGGCTGGCATCGCGATCTTTCTGATCCTCCGCTTGCGCTCCGTTCTCGGAACGCGAGAAGGGTTCGAGAAACCGCCCGCCCGTCCGGGTGCAGTGAAGTCCGACAGGCGTCGGGATTTCGAAGTAATCGACGGCGGCCCGGATGAAGATATCATCGACCATGTTGCGGCCGACAGCGACAGCGCCAAGGCACTCGCGGCCATGAAAATGGCCGAGCCGGGTTTCCGCGTTGGTGAATTCCTTCAAGGTGCTCGTCAGGCCTACGAAATGATCCTGATGTCCTTCGAGCGCGGCGATGTGGTGGGCCTGCGCCCCTTCCTTGCCGATGACGTAATGCATACCTTCGAGACGGTCATCAACCAACGCAATGAGCAGGGCTTGCGGATCGAGGCCGAGTTCATCGGTATCCGAGAGATTGCCCTGCAAAACGCCACATTTGATCGCTCTGCCAGCGAAGCTGAGATCACTGTTCGTTTCGTGGGCGAAGTGACCAGTGTGGTTCGCAACGCCGACGGCCAGATCATTGAAGGTGACAAGACCGAGATCAAGCGTCAGCGCGATGTCTGGACCTTCGCACGTTCGATGGGGGTGGATGATCCGAATTGGGTCCTTGTGGCAACTGACGGATGATCAATGGGTTGGCTTGCGGCAGCCCTTGCCCTGGTTCTTTCGACCACCATGGCGTTGGCGGATGATCCTGTGCAGCTTCTGTCTTTCGATGATCTGGATGGCTGGGAAACAGATGATCACGCCGCCGCGCTTGCCGTTTTCCGCAACAGTTGCGGGGCTCTGGATGGATCGGATTGGCAGGCGCTATGCGCCGTTGCCGAGACCGCCCCTGACGCGCGCACCTTCTTCGAACTGTTCTTTCGTCCAGTCCTGATCGGCGGCGAGAACCCGGCGCTTTTCACGGGATATTACGAGCCGGAACTTGACGGCTCCCGCACCCGAACCAGCCGTTTCCGCTTTCCCGTCTACCGCTTGCCGCCCGAGGCTACAGGCCGGTGGCTGTCCCGAGCCCAGATCGAGGAAAGCCACGTCCTGGAAGGCCGCGGCCTTGAAATTGCGTGGGTCGACGACGCGGTCGAGCTTTTCTTTCTGCAAATCCAAGGCTCTGGCCGAATTCGCTTGTCCAACGGGAGCTACATCCGTGTGGGTTATGGTGGTCGCAACGGCCACGAATATCGCTCTGTCGGGCAGGAGTTGGTCCGCCGCGGCATCTATCAGTCCCACCAGGTCTCGGCGCAGGTGATCCAGGTTTGGGTCCGCAACAACCCCGCCGCAGGACGCGACCTGCTGCATCACAATCCCAGCTATGTCTTTTTCCGCGAGGTTGATATCGCCGATCCCGACCTCGGCCCCCTCGGCGCGATGAACCTCAACATCACGCCCAACCGCACCATTGCCGTCGATCCAGAATTCACGCCCCTCGGAGCGCCTGTCTGGATCGAAAAGGACGGCGATGGACCGATCCGTCGTCTGATGATTGCCCAAGATACCGGCGGCGCGATCCGGGGTGCGCAGCGGGCGGATATCTTCTTCGGCTTCGGCGATCTGGCTGGGGACGCGGCGGGGGTGATCCGCGATCCCGGCCGCATGATGGTGCTGTTGCCGATCGAGCGCGCCCACCAACTGATCCCGGACGCCTGAGCCGTGGCGCGTCGCGGAAAACGTGGCCTGTCGGAAGACGACAAGGCGCTGTGGACCCGCGTTGCGGCGACCGCCACGCCTATGGACCGCAAAAGCGCCCCGAAGATCACCATGGATGACGCTGGCACAGCCCCTTTCACCCTCCACCCCGCACCGACCGCCACCGCACCAAGGCTTCCCGCCTTCCGCATTGGAGAGAAAGCCACTCTATCAAACGGTCCCATGCAGACCGTGGCCGGTCGCAAGGCCAACCTGCCGATCAAGATGGATCACGCCACCCACAAGCGGATGGTGCGCGGCAAGCTGAAGCCCGAAGGCACCCTGGATCTGCATGGCATGACCCTGTCAGAGGCGCACCCCGCCCTGATCAGTTTCATCTTCTCGGCTTCAGAGGCCGAAAAGCGGCTTGTCATCATCATTACGGGCAAAGGCAAGGATCGCGACACCGGTGGTCCTATCCCGATAAGGCGCGGCATCTTGCGCCATCAGGTGCCCGGCTGGCTGTCCGCCCCACCGCTCGCGCCCATGATCCTCGATATCCGCGAGGCTCATCAGCGCCATGGGGGCGGTGGAGCGTATTACGTTTACCTCAAGCGGCGGCGTTAAAGCACATAGCGGCTCAGGTCGGCACTTCGCGTCAATTCGCCCAGGTTGGCCTCCACGAAGTCTGCATCCACTGTCACGGACTCGCCCGAGCGGTCCGGCGCGGTGAAACTCAGTTCCTCGAAAACCCGCTCAAGAACGGTATAAAGTCGTCGCGCCCCGATATTTTCGACGCTTTCGTTGACCTCTGCCGCGATCTTGGCCAAGGCGGCAATCCCCTCGGGCGTGAAGGTCACTGTCACCTCCTCGGTAGCCATCAGGGCAGTGTATTGCAGCGTCAAGGCGTTATCCGTTTCGGTGAGGATTCGCACGAAATCATGCTCTGTCAGGGCCCGTAGGGTCACACGTATCGGCAAACGACCCTGCAATTCCGGCAACAAGTCCGACGGCTTGGCGATGTGGAAAGCGCCGGAAGCGATGAACAGGATATGGTCGGTCTTGACAGGCCCATGCTTCGTTGAAACCGTCGTTCCTTCGATCAACGGCAACAGATCGCGCTGGACCCCCTCGCGGCTGACGTCAGCACCCCGCGTGTCGGCGCGCGCACAGACCTTATCGATCTCGTCGATGAACACGATCCCGCCCTGTTCCACCGCACGCAGAGCCTCTTTCGTCACCATCTCGGGATCCAGAAGTTTATCCGCTTCCTCCTCGATCAAAAGTTCATAGCTGGCAGCAACCGTCATCCGCCGCCGAACCTTGCGCCCGCCCATCCCTTTGAACAGCTCACCCAGGTTCATCATCCCGGCCCCCATGCCACCCGGCTGACCGGGAATTTCGAACCCCCCCAGCGGGTTGGATGTGTCCGTCAACTCCAGCTCGATGATGGTATCGTCCAGTTCCCCCGAGCGGAGTTTCTTGCGGAACATCTCGCGCGTCTGGTCGCGCGCCGTATCGCCAGCCAGCAGCTCGATCACGCGCGTTTCGGCGGCTTCATGGGCCTTCGCCTTCACCTCTTCACGCATATGCTCGCGGATCATCACCTGCGCGGCGTCCACCAGATCGCGGATGATCTGCTCCACATCGCGGCCGACATAGCCGACTTCGGTGAATTTCGTCGCCTCCACCTTGATGAACGGCGCCTTTGCAAGTTTGGCCAGACGGCGGCTGATCTCGGTCTTGCCCACACCTGTAGGCCCGATCATCAGGATATTCTTCGGATAAACCTCGTCCCGCAGATCGTCGCCAAGCTGCTTGCGCCGCCACCGGTTGCGCAGCGCCACAGCGACGGCGCGTTTGGCGTCGTTCTGGCCGATGATGAAGCGGTCAAGTTCCGAAACAATCTCTCGGGGGGTCAGGTCACTCATGTCAGGGCCTTTGCGTGGGTGTCGTCAAGCATCATGTACGCGAACCATTCCGGATAGCGCTTGGCGAGTGGAGTGGCGTCTGTGGCGGCGATTTCATCTCTATCCAGCACGACAGAGGCTGCATCGAGGCTCCCCGACAGCTGCTTTATGGAGGATGTGCCGACGCTCATGTCAAAACCTCGCTGGATGTCCAGGGGGGAAGGCGGGTTTTGCCGGGGAAGGCGGGCAGCGTTCGCATGATCGCACCTCGCAAACGTTCCCATTGTGCGCCCAAGAGGACAAGGCCGCCGCCAAGGGCGAGGATCAGCAGAAACGCGCTGCTGCCCTCGACGACCGAGATCGACAGGGCAACCACATAGCCTACGCCCGACACCAGAAATGATCGCCGGTCGATCACGACGGCGAAGATCGCCATCACGAGTATGAAGACCAGAAGGCCCAGCTTCGCGCCAACGCCGTCCTGTTGGAACAGGGTAAGTGCCACGGTGTTCACAATGGCCGGCGCTGCCATCACGTGCAGCCAGAACCCCGATGCCGCCCGGCGGGTGACGCGGTGCGGATCGCTCATGTCGAAAATCATGGCGACGCAAAGTGCGGATAGGCCCAGCACGATCGTCAGGATCGCGAAGGGCCCGTCAGCGGACAACAGGAAGAAATCCTGCACCGAATTCGGAATCGATCCCCTTAGCGTCGCCGCGCCGAATGTGACGATGCCGATCGACGCTGCGATCAGGGCGACGGTGAAAGGCACCCGGAAGAGGTAGTAGTAAAGCACTAGTAAAGCCCCGGCGATGCTTGCGCCGATGATCCAGCCAAGCTGGAATTCGGCGTCCAGCGCGGCGCCCACGGATAAGCCGAATGTCAGCGCCGAGAGGCCGAACATGACCGACAGCGCAATCGACGGCGCCACCATGCGGCGTGTCAATGTGAAGTAACGCGCCAGCGCAACCACCACGCCCATCCCGATCAACGCGAAAACCGAATCGAGAACGTATCCTCGGTTGGCCCCCAGAATCGAAAATCCGGTAATCCCGGCCCAACCAGCATAAAGGATCGACAGCCCCACCACGATGAAGATCTCGTTGAAGCCCTCGAACAACTCGAACGGTTCATCCAGCCCTGAGCGTTGCGCGCGCACGCCCTGCCGCTCTTCCGCCAGCGTGATGAGTGAAACGGCCTGCGCCTCGCTCAGGAGTCCCGCGCCCACGGCTGCACGGATATCATCGCGAGAGAACCCGCTCATCCGCCAATGCTTTCAACGGTAAGGTTGCCGTTGGTGTAGACACAGATATCGGCGGCGATCGCCATTGCCTTGCGCGCCACGGCCTCTGCATCATCCGGCCCATCCATCATCGCGCGCGCCGCAGCCAGCGCGTAATTCCCACCCGAACCGATGGCTGCAACCCCATGTTCCGGCTCCAGTACGTCGCCTGCGCCCGTGATGATGTATAGATCCGTCCCATCGGTCACGATCAGCATCGCCTCCAGTTTCTGGAGGTATTTGTCCGTCCGCCAATCCTTCGCCAACGCAACACAGGCGCGCTGCAACTGCCCCGGCGAGGCCTCGAGCTTGGCCTCCAACCGCTCCAGCAGCGTGAACGCATCCGCCGTGGATCCGGCAAAACCGCAGACAACGTCATAGCCACCCGGGCTCAATCTTCTTACCTTGCGCGCTGTGCTTTTGATGACGGTCTGTCCAAGGCTGACCTGTCCGTCACCTGCCACCACCACGCGCCCGCCCTTGCGGACGCCGATGATCGTGGTGCCGTGCCAACCGGGGAAATCTTGCTGCGCCATAAGGGGCCTCCAATTGCTTGGCCTCTATATGGACAGCCCAAGGCTTGCCGACAACCTATCCGGCGGGCCAATGCCTGCGTCGCGGAACCCGGACCGCCAGCATCGGCATCAACCACGGTCCGCGAAAGCGGTTGAGGTCCAGCGCCTCATAAACCCCCACTGTCTCTTCCCCGTTGATCTGCGTCTTGATCGCCGAGCGATTGTAGAACGGCGCATCCAGCATCGCCTTCACCTGATGCGGCTGGAACCCGGCATCACTTCGCGCCTCGCGCCGCACAAGCCAGAGGGGGCGCTTCATCGTCTGTTTTGGCGGCAGGTCGATGGCATAGGGCGTGCCGTCGTCGGCGAACCCCATCCCGGTCGAGAACACCGTGCCATCGCGCCGCTCCAGATCATAGAAACACGCCGAGCCATCACGCAGCGGGAACCGCCCCCATGTCCAATAGTCGAAATCCGCCTCCAATGCCCGTGTTCCGAAGTTCGCGTCGAAATAGCCATGCCCGGTCCAGGTCCAACCGGGCCGGTTCAGATCCACCTCGATGCGGGCCGTCGGCGCAAATGGCCGCCAGATATGCGCGCCGTCCTCGGTCAGCGGCAATTCCTGATCCGTCACTGCACTGGGATGGATCGTCACGGTCCCCTTAACCTTTTGCGCGTGGGGCGTGGAAACCTCGTTGATCTGCACTTCCAGCCGATCCCCCTTCCACACCATGGCAGAAGGCCCGATCTGCAGCCGGTCACGCGACAGGCCAAGCGCTTCTTCGCCCCTGTCCGTCATCGTCCACCGACCGCCGCGCCCGTAGGTCACAACGTTCAGGCAGCAATGATCGGCCGGATTCTTCCGCCCGCTCCAGCGATACCATGGGCTGAAAACAGAGCCTATGAAGCCGATGATCGAGATCGCCTGTTCGCCGTCGTCGCTGATCCCGTCGACATACCACCAGGCGTAACCGTCCGGTGGGACGGCGATGTCAAAGCAAGGTCGCTCAAGATCGCCGCGGCCGCGTGCTTGCCGGAGAGGCAGGCCATCGGCACCCCCGCCCCCGGATGCGTGCCCCCGCCCGCCAGATACAGGCCCGGAAGGCTGGTCCGCGCCGTGGGTCGCTGAAACGTCGCCCGCATCCCGTGTGGGCTCCGCCCGTAGAGGGAACCGTCCGAGCCGGGAAAGGCCAGAGCGAAGTCCCTTGGTGTCGTCAGTGCTGAGGTTGTTGGCGGAGGGGAGAAGGTCAGCCCCATCCTTTGCAATGTCTCGAACGTGCGCGTTCGGCATGTTTCCTTCTCCTCTTCGGTGGTCTGGTGGCCTGCAGGGCCATTCATGATGATCTCGAACCGCTCCGGACCCTGCATCGCGATAGGGCCGCGATCCTGCGCGCAGACATAAAGTGTGGCATCACGCGGCATGTGGCCCTTGGCCAGATCACCGAACTCGACCGACGGATCAGCAGCGAAAAAGACGTTGTGATGCGCCAGATCGACGCCCTTCGGCGTCGCGGCAAAACCCCAGACAAAGGCGGAAAGGCTGCGCGGCGTGGTGCCGCTTGTGGAAACCGTGTTCGAGATCGATCCGCCGAGCAGACCTTCCTGCAAGGCTTTCGGATCGCCGTTGAAAACAACCACCTCTGCCGGTAACCGGCCGCCATCTGCCAATTCGACGCCAGATACGCGCCCGCCCTGATGGGCGATCCGCCGCGCGCCGGTGCCGAAACGGAACCTCACGCCCTTCGCCTCGGCAAGCCGGTGAAGGGCACTGGCAAGGGCGTGCATGCCGCCGTCGATGCGCCACACCCCCTGCGCCTCGGAATGCCAGATTAATCCAAGCACGGCAGGGCTCTGATAAGGCGAGCCGCCCACATAGGTTGCATACCGTCCGAATAGTTGCCGCAGGCGCGGGTCGGAGAAATCGAGCCACAATTTTCGCGCAAGGCTCAGGCCCGGTGCCAAGGCCGGGATCAGCGACGGATTGCGCAGGACATGGGCGGTCAACGACGCCAACGATGGCGCTTCGGCCTGCATGACCGGCTCCTCAAACGCCTGATAGAGGGCCTTTGCAGACGCCGAAAACCGCCGGAACTGCGAGGCTGCCTTCGCCCCGGCAAAAACATGAACAGCGTCGACGCTAGCGTCGGGATCGTCGAACAGATCCAACGTCGATCCATCGCGCCAGAAATGCCGC
>JBBQHZ010000171.1:0-7566 GCA_038324445.1 Rhodobacterales bacterium
AGTTGTCAAGCTCGACGCCGATCGCCGCGCGGGCGCCGCCGCGCCCCCGGATCAGGTCGGCCAAAGTCTCATGCGGATGCTTGGCCGGGTTCTGCACATAGGTGTCGTCATAGCCGATGACGTGGTCGTCGGGCATATAAACGGTCCTGACCGCCCCCAAACCGTCCATGGCGCGGCCCCACCAGAGCGGAAGGCCGGTCGGCGGCACGATGACCGCCTGATGGACGTAGAAGGACCAGCCATCATAGCCGGTAAGCCACGCCATGTTGGAGGGGTCGGCGACGATGAGCCAATCGAGGTTCGCCTCGGCCATCGCCGCGCGTGTCCTGGAAAGCCGTGCGGCGAATTCCGCCGCGTCGAAGCCGCTGTTGCCTTTGGTCATGGTGTTTGTCCCCCTGCCTGTTGCCCGTCAGGCTGACAACGGAGCGGGCCCTGAGGCAAGGGTGTTTTGTGCGGATGACGACCGGGCGGGGGCGTCTGCCGGGGCGGGGGCGGTTATTGGGCGGGGCGTCTACTGAGCGGGGGCGGCGCAGGCCTCGTCCGTCAGGGTCAGAAGCGTCGGCTCGATGATCAGGCGATCCTCGTCGCGCAGTTGCGCCACGAGGTTGGCGACATCGGGCGGAAAGAAGCCCATCGGCAACAACAGTTGCGGGGCTTCCTGACCAGTCATGGAGCAGCCGTTCCAGCGCATGACGGTAACCATCACCTCGGCCGGGTCGGCATGTTGCGGGCCGCAGAATTCCGGCGTCAGGGCAACCGCGCCCGGCAGGGCGGCGTCGCCGGTGGCAAAGCCCCGGTCGATCAGGTCGGCGAGGATGACGGTGTAGTCTTCGGGGGTGACATCCATGTCGGCAGCAAAAAGCTCTTCCTGGTCGGCGTTCAGCATGCAGTCGTTGGAGCGGAAGGCGCCGATGACGCGCAGGGCGGTTTCGGGGGCGACTTCGGGGGCGGCGTTGGCCTCGGCTTCGGGGGTGGCTTGGGGAGCGGCATCCGGGGTGGCGGGGGGCGTGACTTGCGCGCCCGCGCCAAGCGGCGCGGCCATCGACAGGACAAGGACGGCGATGCCGATGAGGGGAGAGGTGCGGGACATGGCGGCCTTTGGGGGTTGGGACACGGGTGTGCCCACGGTCCCATCCCCGACCCCATTGGTCAACAAGCGGTTTTCCCGCCCTTGCCGCCCGGCCGATTGACCGGGACGCCGAGGGCCTGACGCCCTAGCGGCCTCAGGGGCAAGCGTTCAGAACGTCGCGCGCAGGGCGCTGGCGGACAGGTTGGTGGTGGGCACGGTCAGGCCGCGTTCCAGCATGATCTGTTCGGAGATCGCCACATAGTCGGCGCGGGTCTGCGTTTCCATCCAGCCGGTGGGATTGGACGTGGCAAAGGCGTAGTGCTCGGCATAGACCGCCTGCAATTGCGTGTCGTCCAACTGACTCCACCCGGTATAGGTGTTCTGGGCCCAGGTGAGGCCCTGGCCATCGAGGCCGTTATTGCCCCAGCTGGTGCCATGCTGCGGCGACAGGGGTGCATAGGCGGACCAATCCATGGCCGCGACGGCGTCGGTGGCGAAACTGAAGCCGACTTCGAGGCTGGCAAGTTCGGTCGAGATTTCGCCGGACGCATTCTCGACCCCGCCGGACACAACGGCCATCGCCGCCATGCCGAGGCCCACCATGGCGGCGGTCAGCACCACCCAATCGACAGTGACGGCGCCGGATTCGGAGAGGAGGAAACTCTGGGGGGTCATAGTTACTGCTTTCTGATGGCTATCGGTTGAGCGGCAGACTGCCGGTTGATTGGGACGCAATCTGGGCGACGGCGGGATGATTTCGGGGTCAGTCTGCGGCGCGATTGTCGCGCCGTGACCGGGGGGCGGACCGGCGTTCGAGTGGTCAAAACGCTTTACCTGCAGGTTTCCGCATGGCTAGAGTTGCGCCATTACAGTAGCCCTTTTGACCGGACCGACCCGTTACATGCCAGATACCCACGTCACTTGCCCGAATTGCGGCTATGGCTTCGACGGCTTGCGAAAATCCACGCGGATGTTCGATTGCCCGTCCTGCGACACGACGCTGTTCCGCGAGGGGGTAGAGTTGAAGCCGCTGGGCAACCATGGCGAGATGCATGATTGGCCGATGCTGTTTTCGCTGGGCGATACCGTCGTTGTTCAGGGGCAACGCTACACCGTTGTGGGCCATGCGCGCTATGATTACGGGCGTGGTACCTGGGACGAGATGTGGGTGGAGAACGGGCAGGGTGCCGGCGCGTGGATTTCCGTCGATGAGGGGGACGTGGTGTTCCAGACCGCCCCTTCCGGCAATAGGGGGCCGCTCCGCGACGATCCGCCCCCTATCGGTAACACGATCGAGTATGGCGGCCGCAGATACACCGTGACCGAGGCGGACAGTGCCACTCTGGTCGCCGTCCGGGGCGAATTCCCCGAGGTGATGCAGATCGGTGAGGCACATCAATTCATCAACGCGGCCGGTCCGTCGGGGCAGTTGCTGTCGGGCGAATTCTGGGACGGCGACAGCCAGTGGTTTGACGGCATGTGGATGGATCCGTTCGATCTGCAGGTGCTCCGCGCCGACGGGGGATCGGCCCGATGAGCGGGACAGTCGGCCTCAGTTCGATCAACTGCACCTCATGCGGGGCGGGCCTGTCGGTGCTGGGCGGCGGCCGCGTGCTGGCGCAGGTCTGCGGCTATTGCGGCGCGGTTCTGGATGCGCAGGACAATTACAAGGTGCTCGACAGCATCGGGAAGCGGAACCATCCCGCGAGCCCGGTGCAGATCGGGCAGACCTGCACGCTCGTTGGCGTCCAGTTCACGGTGATCGGCACGCTGGGGATGGTCGAGAACCATCGCGGGATGCGCTGGCGCTGGGTCGAGCACCAGATATTCTCGCCGACGCATGGTTATCTGTGGCTGAACGTGGAGGACGGCGCGCTGACCTTCAGCCGCAAGGTCCGCGATTTCGACATGGGCTACTGGCTGACGCCCGCGCAGGTGGAGGCGGCCGAAACGCCGCCGCGCCTGAGCCATGGCGGGCAGAGCTATCGCTATTACGAGACGAGCGTGGCCGAAATCGACTTCATGGAAGGCGAGTTCAACTGGGTGCCGAAGCTCGGCGAAAAGGTGGAGGTGGTCAGCCTTCTCGGCCCGGACGGCATGTTGGGGCTGGTGAATTCGGCCAACGAGCGGGAGGTGGAGATGACCCGCCTGCTGCCGCGCGATGCGACGGCGACAGAGATGGGCTTTGCGGCCAGCGCGTTAGGCCCCGAGACGCCGCACGCGCTGACGCCCTATGTGCCGGTGCGCGAAGAGGGCTGGATCAAGCGGATTTTGGCCGCGACGGCCGTGATTGCCGGGGTGATGGGCCTGATCTTCTGGTCGATGCCGGGGCGCGAGGTGTTGCTGACGCCCGGCATATCGACGGCGGAGATGCCGCAGACCTATCAGTTCGAGATCAGCAACACCGCGCAGCTGGCGCGGGTGCAGTTCGAGACCAATTTCAGCGATGAATGGGCCAGCATGGCCGCCGAGTTGCGCGGCCCCGACGGGGAAATCCTGCTGGCGGGCGAGCGCACGGTATCGTTCTTTTCCGGACGCGAGGGGGGCGAGGCATGGCGCGAGGGCAGCCGCACCAACTCGTTCCGCTTCCGCCCGGCGACGGAGGGGGCCCATTCGGTCACGCTGGAGCGGCTGGATGGCGAAGGCGCCGGCGGCACGGTCGCGCTGCGGGTGACGGAGGGCAAGCCGACCGGGTTCTGGGTCTTTGCGCTGGCCGCCGTCGCCGCTATTGGGTGGATCGCCCTGATGGGGCGCACGGCCTGGCATCAGAAGCGGCGCTTTGCCGGTTCCGACTGGACGGACGAGGAGTGAGGGCGCCATGGCACCGATACGCATGATCATTCTGGGCGGCGCGGTGATCTCGCTTCTGGGAGCGGGATACATGAGCTTTTACGGTGTCGGTCGCGCCTCGACCGATCTGGGTAGCAGCACGCAATCGATCCGCACCGGATCATCGGGCGGCGGTTTCGCGGCCTTTGGCCGGATCAAGTAACGCCGATACAGGCAGTTTGGGACAAGGAGCCCTTTGACATGTTCGATCAGATAATCGCTTCGGAAGTGATCTCGATGGTGGTCTACACCGTGATCGGGATGATCCTGCTGTGGATCGCGTGGAAGATCATCGACGTGGTCACGCCGTTCCCGATCATCAAGGAGATCGAGGAGGATCAGAATACCGCGCTGGCGATCCTGATCGGCGCGGTCTTCATTTCGATGTCGATCATCATCGCGGCTGTCGTCCTGTCGTGACCCCGCGCATGGCGTCGCCCGAGGTGACGCCGAAGGTCGCCTGGCTGCTGGCAGCCACCTTTGCGGTGGCTGTGGCGGGCCTGATCTACGAGCTGATCGCGGCGACCATTTCATCCTACCTGCTGGGGGATTCGATCCGCCAGTTCAGCTTCGTGATCGGGGTGTTCCTGAGCGCGATGGGCGTGGGCGCTTGGGTGTCGCGCTATGTCGGCGACGCGCTGCTGGGCTTCGTGCGGGCGCAGATCGCGCTGGGCGTGATCGGCGGCGCGCTGGGGCCGGTGCTGTTCTTCTCCTATGCCATCTACGGCGCTGTCGGCCTGCCGCTATATGGCGGGCTGGTCGCCATCGGGGTGTTGTCGGGGATGGAGATCCCGCTGATCAGCCGCGTGATGAAGGAGATAGGTGCTGCGGAATTCCGGTTCGAGAACGTGCTGACCGCCGATTACATCGGCGCCTTGGCGGCGTCGCTGGCGTTTCCGCTGCTGATCGTGCCGAACCTGCCGCTGATGTCCGCGTCGCTGGCCTTTGGCGGGCTGAACCTGCTGGTGGCGGGGGTGTCGCTTTATGTGTTCAAGGACCGGCTGCCCGGGGGCTTGCGGTTTGTGTGGGCGGGGCTGCTGCTGGCCATGCTGGTCGCGCTGGTCATGTCGGAACGGCTGGTATCGGCGGTGGATGCGCGGCTGTTCGAGGACGAGGTGATCTTTTCCGAGACGACGCCCTATCAGTCGATCGTCATCACCCGCTTCGACGAGCGCTATCGGCTGTTCCTCGATCACTCGATCCAGTTCGATTCACTCGATGAGCATCGCTATCACGAGATGCTGGTGCATCCGGCGATGGGCCTTGCCCCGTCGGTTGCGCGGGTGCTGATCCTGGGGGGTGGCGACGGGATGGCCGCGCGCGAGGTGCTGCGCCACGAGGGGGTGCAAGAGGTGACGCTGGTCGATCTGGACCCGCGCGTGACGGAGTTGTTCGCGACCAATCCGGATCTTGTCGCGTTGAATGGCGGATCGTTGCTGGACCCGCGCGTGGAGATCGTGAACCGCGATGCCTGGGTCTGGGCGGCAGAGGCAGAGGGCGAGGCCTATGACGTCATCATCGCGGACCTGCCGGACCCCAAGAGCGTCGCGTTGTCCAAGCTCTATTCAATCGAGTTCTACGCCATGCTGGTCGAGCATCTGTCGGCGCATGGTCTGATCGTGACCCATGCCGGGTCGCCAACCTTCGCGACCGAGGCGTTCTGGATCACAGAGGCGACGCTGGCCGCGACGCGCAATCCGCAGGAGCCGGGGGGCGTGCTGGACACGCTGGCCTATCAGACCTACCTGCCGAGTTTCGGCAACTGGGGCTTCATTCTGGCCGGGCCCGCCTTGCCCGCCCTGGGTCGAATGCCCGATCTGCCGGAGGGGTTGCGCCATCTGACGCCCGAGGTGTGGCAGGCGGCGCAGGCCTTTGGGGCGGATCAGATGCCGGTGGGGGAGGTGCCGGTGAACTCGCTGCAGGGCCATCCGCTGGTGGCGGCCTATGAGCGCGGGTGGAATTACTGGTTCCGGTAAGTTTGGCGGGCGGAGGAGGGGGGCTGTCTGCCCCCCGTCGCCTGCGGCGCCGCCCCCCGAGAGGTTTTCTGCCAAGATGAAAGGGGGGCGCTTCGAAGGCTCAGCGCTCTTTCACATAGGGCTCGCCGCCCGCACGGGGCGGGATGGCGCGGCCGACGAAGCCTGCGAGGATCACCACGGTCAGGATGTAGGGCAGCGCCTGCATGAACTGAACGGGCACGGTGAAGGTCAGGATCTCGATGTTCTGGAAGCGGTTGCCCACCGCGTCAAGCAAGCCGAAGAGCAGGCAGGCATAGAGCGCATACCAGGGCCGCCATTTGGCGAAGATGAGCGCGGCCAGCGCGATGAAGCCGCGCCCGGCGCTCATGTCCTTGACGAAGCCCGCGGAGAGGCCGGTGGCGAGGTAGGCGCCGGCAAGGCCGCAGAGAACGCCGCAGATGACGACGGCGGCGTAGCGCAGCGCCACGACCGAGATGCCCGCCGTGTCCACCGCGCCGGGGTTTTCGCCGACTGCGCGCAGTCGCAAGCCGAAGCGGGTGCGGTAGAGCACCCACCACGAGAGCGGCACGATCAGGAGCGAGATGTAGACGAGGATGGAGTGGCCGGAGATGAGTTCCGAGTAGATCTGACCCAGAGGGCCCTGTTGCGCAATGTCGCGGATGCGCGACGCGGCGCCGGGCAGGATGATCTCGTTGAAGCGGGCGGCGCCGGTGAGGGGCGGCGTGCGGCCGCCCTGGGCGAACCACGTCTGGGCGATGACGACGGTGAGGCCCGCGGCGAGGAAGTTGATCGCGACGCCCGAGATCAGCTGGTTGCCGCGGAAGGTGATGGAGGCCGCGCCGTGCAGCAGCGACAGCACGACGGAGGCCGAGACACCTGCCAGAAGGCCGATCCAGACATTGCCGGTGGTGAACGCGATCGCCGCCGAGAAGAAGGCGGCGGCCAGCATCTTGCCCTCAAGCCCGATGTCGAAGATCCCCGCCCGTTCCGAGAACAGGCCCGCAAGGCAGGCCAGCAGCAGCGGCGTGGCAAGGCGCACCGTCGAGTCGAGCAGTTGCAGGATGGTCATGAAGTCCATGGGCGTCAGGTCCGGCCAGTAAGGGGGGCTGTGGCAAGTTTGTAGGCGGCGAAGAGGAAGAACGCGCCGAGCGCGCCCTCGATATAACGGCGGGCGTGGTGGTAGGCGGCGCGAACCGGGCTTGCCGACAGCGCCAGCGCCCAGGCGGCGTGGCACAGGAACGAGATCGTCCACATCGCGGCCACGAAAAGCGCGATGATCCAGAGGGGTGCGCCCTGTGTCGCGCCGATGCCGGCGATGGCGAGCCAGAAGGCGATGGCCTTGGGGTTGGTGACCTGCAGCAGGTAGCCCTTGATGAAGAGGGCGAGGCTCGATTGGCGCGGCATCTGCACCGCGCTGACCTGGGGCGGGCGGATCGCCTTCTTGAAGGCACCGTAGGCCAGATAGGTCAGGTAGGCGGAGCCCACGAATTTGAGAGCCATCATCGCCCAGGCAGCCTGCGACAGGATCAGGCCGACGCCGAGGATGGTCAGAATGTTGATGGTGGACGAGCCGGTGGCGATGCCCGCGCAGGCGATCAGCGCCGGGGTGCGGCCCTGGCTGACCGAAAGGCCCATGATCATCGCGACGGCGGGTCCGGGGGAGGACGCGCCGACGAGGAGGATGCCGAAGGC
>JBBQHZ010000172.1:0-7506 GCA_038324445.1 Rhodobacterales bacterium
CTGGCCCCGCGCCGCGCAGTTCCGCTTCTTTCGGGGATACGACCGTCCGCATTATGCCACCACAGCCCGCGTCGACGTGACCGACCTGATGGCACGCCGCAAGGCGCTGGGGGCGTCACCCTACCGCGCCAGCCTTTACGCTATCGGCTCGGGCCTGCATGCGGTGCCCGAGTTGCTGATGCGGTTTCGCGGTGACACGGTTGTGCGCCATGACACTGTAGCCTTATCGATGACGGTGCCGACGGCGGCGGGCAGCTTCAACTACGCCTACGTGCCCTTCGTGCCCGATGCCGCCGCCTTCGACGCGCAGGCCCGCGCGCTGATCGCGGCGGCGGCGCAGTCCACCGACCTTTCGGCCAATTCCGGCCACCGCGACGATGTCGCCTACCTCTCGTGCCTGCCGTGGCTTGACTACACGTCGATCAACAACGCCCTGCCCGGGCCCGACGACTGCATCCCCCGTGTGTCGTGGGGCAAGATCGTCGAGGCGGGGGGCCGCTGGTCCATGGCCATGACGCTGGAGGTGCATCACGCGCTGGTCGACGGCGCGCAGGTGGGCGCCTATTTCGCGGCTGTGCAGGACACCCTCAACGGTCCGTAGGGCGGGGTTGACCCCGCCGTCCCTTCGAACTTTTCCCTGTTCCGAACGGTTTGCGCGGCACCTCGCGAAACTGCACCGGCAAGGCGTCGAACATGCCGCCTTCTGCCCCGCCCCACGCCGTCATCCACGGGAGCGGTTTTGCCAGCGCCCCACCGGCATGCCACTCGAAATAGCCTAACTCCCCGCTCGCGGGCACCGGCGCGCAGGGCACCGGATCGCGCAGCAAAAGCCCTGCCTCGCCCCCGAACCAGACAGAGTCGGACCTTGTGACAACGCCCACCACCTCCACCGTCCCGATGATCGCGCGCCTTGGCAGCGCGTCGGGCCTTGGCACCGCCACGCCATCCCGTTGCCAGCGCCAGACAAGGTAATCGTATTCGTCCTGCTTCATGCCGATCGCGGCATGGATCGCAATGCGCCCCGGCCCCATCCGCCCCGCCCGGATCGACCCGAGCGACCGGTTCTCCACATCCTTTCCGCCGTGGATGATCGCCCAGGCCGAGGGCTGGCGAACGGAGAGGGCGATGGGCGGCAAATCGGTCATGGCGCAGCAGGTAGGTCACGGGACACGGCGCGCCACCCTGGGGTGAAGGCCCGACCTGCTACGCCGACGCAGGGGCCGTTGCCTCGCCCCATTCGGCCCCCATCATCTCGCGCAAGCGGCTTGCCGTCCGCTCGAACTCGAACGCGCCGACGCCTTCGACATAGAGCGCTTCCGGCTCGGCCGCGGCACTGGCGATCAGCCGCACATGACTCTCGTAGAGCGTATCCACCAGCGTCACGAAACGCTTGGCCTCGTTGCTTTTGGCAAGGCTCATCACCGGGATATCCTCCAGCACCAGCAGCTTGATCGCGCCCACCAGTGCCAGGTAATCCGCGGGCCCTAGGGGCTTTGCGCACAGATCGGCAAAGCTTGCGCGCGCCTGTCCGGCCCAGAAGCGCGGGATCGGCACCTGCCGGCCCTTGACCTCAAGGGTCAAGGCTTCTTCCCTGCCGCCCGTCAGATCGCGCCAGATCAGGTCGATGCTGCGCTTCGCCTGTGCGTCCGAAGGGCTGAACCAGACCTGTTCCCCCGCCAACCGGTCCTGTCGGTAATCCGTGAAGGCGGCAAGCTCCGTCACCTCCATCCGATCCTCCAGCAGCGCGATGAACGGCAGAAACAGCGCCCGGTTCAACCCGTCCTTGTAGAGGTCGAGCGGCGGGCGGTTGGAGGTGGTGACGATGACGACGCCCGCCTCGAACAGCCGCTCGAAGAGCCGCCCCACGATCATCGCATCGGCGATGTCGGTGATCTGCATCTCGTCGAAACACAACAGCCGGAGGCCACGCGCGATGCCTTCCGCCACCGGCTTGATCGCATCATCGACGCCGGTCTTTCGCACCTCGTGCAGGGCTGCCTGAACCTCCTGCATGAAGGCATGGAAATGCACCCGCCGCTTGCCCGCGATGGCGGCATGCTGAAAGAACAGGTCCATCAGCATCGACTTGCCGCGCCCGACCCCGCCCCAGAGGTAGAGGCCCTGCCGCGCGCTCGGCTCCGCCTTGCGGAACCGCGCCAGAAAGCCGCTGCGGGCGGGGGCTTCCAGCCCCTCGCGCACCGCCTCGAGCCGCTCCATCACCGCGCGCTGCGCCGGGTCGGGGCGCAGCAATCCCTCGGCCACGCGGGTATCATAGAGGGCGGTCAGATGCTGCGACATGGGCGCCTGTCTACCGGATACCGCCGCGATTTGCCCACGAAAATCAGGCCCCTCACCGAAATTGAACCGACATGTCAAAAGGACTGATTTGACGCCGCCCCCGCGCTGCGCCAACGTGCGCGGACATCTCGCAAAAGGCCACGCCATGGACCGCCCGGACCGCCTGATAACTCCCGTCCTTGTCGGCGGCTGCGCCATCATCCTGATCAGCTTCGCCGTGCGCGCCAGCTTCGGCCTGTTCCAGATCCCGATCGCCGAGGATTTCGGCTGGCTTCGGGCGGATTTCAGCCTCGCAATCGCGATCCAGAACCTGGCCTGGGGGATCGCCACTCCGTTTTTTGGCGCTTTCGCGGACAAACTGGGCGAGCGTCGCGCAATTGCGCTTGGCGTGGGCTTCTATGCGGCGGGACTTGCCATCTCGTCCTACGCGATCACGCCGGGACAACATCAACTGCTCGAGATCCTTGTGGGTTTCGGCATCGCCGGCACCGGCTTCGGCGTGATCCTTGCCATGGTCGCGCGCGCCGCGTCGGACGAGAACCGCTCGCTCACGCTTGGCATCGTCACCGCCGCAGGCTCTGCCGGGCAGATCGTCGGGCCGCCGCTGGCCGAAGCGCTGTTGTCCAACTTCCCCTGGCAGACCGTCTTCCTGATCTTCGCCGGCCTCGTTTTCGCGTCGCTCCTCTTCCTGCCCCTACTGCGCGCGCCCCAGAAGGCGTCGAAGCCCGAGCTGGAAGAGACGCTGACCCAGATCCTCGGCAAGGCTTTCCGCGACCCATCCTTCACGCTGATCTTCGTGGGCTTCTTCTCCTGCGGCTACCAACTGGGCTTCATCACCGCCCATTTCCCCGCCTTCATCATCGAGTTCTGCGGCCCCATCGCCCCCGGCGGCGTGCTCCACTCTCTCGGCGTGACGACAACGTCCGCCTTGGGGGCGTTTGCCATCGCCTTGATCGGGCTGGCCAATATCGGCGGGACGCTGTTGGCCGCCTACCTCGGCAAGACCCATTCCAAGAAGAACCTTCTGGCCGGCATCTATGTGGGTCGCACTGTCGCTGCGGGGCTGTTCATCCTGCTCCCGATCACGCCCCTGTCGGTGATTGTGTTCTCGGTGGTGATGGGGTCGCTTTGGCTTGCGACCGTGCCGCTGACAAGCGGGCTGGTCGGCTATATCTACGGGCTGCGCTACATGGGCACGCTTTACGGGATCGTGTTCCTCAGCCACCAGATCGGAAGCTTTCTGGGTGTCTGGCTCGGCGGCTGGATGTACGACATCTACCAGAACTACACGGCGGTCTGGTGGGTCGGTGTGGGCGTGGGGGCGCTTAGCGCCATCGTGCACCTGCCGATCAAGGAAATCCCCTTGGGACGGCGCACACCCGTCGCCGCGTGATCTCCCCCTTCCCCCCTCCATGTGCCCCAAATATCCCGGGGGTCCGGGGGCTGGCCCCCGGCCGGTCGACGCGCGGAACGCGCGGCGACACCCCTCCCTACCCGGCCTGCACCGCCTCCAGAATATAGCGGGCCACCATCAGGTCCAGATGCGCCCCGCCGCCATTCTTGCACAGCGTGATTTCGGTCTCTGTCTCGCGCCGAAACAGGTCCATGTCGTAGTAATCGCCCACCACGTCCGATTCAAAGAACACCCCTGCCTCCAGCGGGATCTTCAACTCGCCGATATGGCCGAACGTCGTGGCGCGGCTGTCCACGAACACTCGCGAGCGGCGCAGGGCGTCGTCGTCGACCTCGCGCATGTCGGGGCGGTAGGCCCCGATCAGGTCGAGGTGCTGGCCCGGTTGCAACCACTTGCCGCGCACCACCGGATTGGTGCTCATCGTGCCGGTGCCGATGATATCGGCTTCGGCCACGGCCTCCCTCAGGTCCAGCGCGATGGACAGGTCGGGATAATCCGCGCGGAGCGGCGCAACGCTGGCCAGCGTCCGGTTCCAGATGGTGAACTCCGCCTGCGGAAACGCGGCCGCATAAGCCTGCCGCAGCGAGCGTGCCACGTTGCCCGCGCCCACCAGCAGGATCTTGCGGCTGTCGGGCCGCGCCAATTTGCGCGCCGCCAGCAGGCTGTCGCCCGCCGTCTTCCACTTGGTCAGCAGGTGGAAATCGATGATCGCCTCCAGTGTGCCGTCACGGTCCGAGAACAGGCACACCCCGCCATTGACGATCGGCAGCCCGCGCGCCGGATTGCCCGGAAAGATCGTGGCGGTCTTGGTCAGTTGCCCCATGCCGTCGATCCAGGCGACACGGTTCAGCAACGTGTCGTCGCCCCGGTAGAGGAAGTTGTCCTCGATGGTGGCGCGGGGCAGGCGGTGGCCCGCCTCGATCGCATCGGTCAGCGCGATCCAGTCGAGTTTCGCCTCTGCGTCGGGTCCGATGATAAGGGTCATGGGCGCACGTCCTCTTTGCTCAACAGTTTCTCGGCAACCAACCGGTCGGCGAACCCTTCGGGTCCGTCGAACAGATGGGTCTGCCAACCGCGCGCCTGCGCGGCCTCGATATTATCCGCGCGGTCGTCGGTGAACAGCAGGCTTTCAGGCGGCAGGCCGCAATCCGCCTCGACCATGGCATAGATCCGCGTATCGGGTTTCGTCACGCCCATGTGACCTGAAATGTAGGAGCGGTCGAACTCCGTCAGGAACGGATAGGCGGGCTTGGCGATCTCGAATGTCTCGATCCCGAAATTCGACAGGGCGAACACCGGGCAGTTGCGACGGCGCAACGCGCGCAAAAGCGCCACCGACAGGGGGATGGCGGGGGAAGCCATGGACAGCCAATCATCATGCCAGCGCATGATTTCGGGCGTCCAGTCGGGATAGGCGGCAGCGGTTTCCGCCACCACCGTGCGGAAATGCCCGCCCTGATCCACCCGGTCGTTCATCGCGTGCAGGTCCACGGCGCCAAACATCGCGCGGCGCCGATCGGCGCCGATGACACGGTCAAAGTGCAGCTCGGGCTGCCATTCGATCAGCACGTTGCCGATATCGAAGATGACGGCCTGAACCGGCTGTTTCTGCGGGGCCATCAGGCGGAATACAAGGCTTCGGCGTGGAAGGCGACGTGGTCTTCCATGAAGCTCGACACGAAGAAGTAGGAGTGGTCGTAGCCCGGCTGCATCCGCAACTGCATCTGCTGACGCCGCGCGGCGGCGGCATGGGCCAGCGCCTCGGTCTTGAGCAGGTCGCCGAACTGATCCTTTGTCCCCGTGTCGATAAGCATCGGGCCATCGAACCCCGCCGCATGCATCAGCAAGGTAGCGTCATGGTGGGCCCAGGCGTCCGTATCGTCGCCCAGATAGGCGGCAAGCTGTTTGCGCCCCCAATCGCTTTCGGTCGGGTTGCAGATCGGCGCGAAGGCCGAGACCGAGGCGAAGCGATCCGGCATCCGCATCGCGATGGTCAGCGCGCCATGCCCGCCCATCGAGTGCCCGGTGATGGACTGCCGCCCGGCATCCAGCGCGAAATTCTTGAACACCAGCTCGGGCAGTTCCTCGGTGATGTAATCCCACATCCGGAAATGCGCCGCCCACGGCGTTTGCGTGGCATTCACGTAAAAACCCGCGCCCTGACCCAGATCGTAGGCCGGATCGTCGGCCACGCCCTCGCCGCGCGGCGAGGTGTCGGGGAAGATCACGGCGATTCCCTGTTCGCCGGCCCATCCCTGCGCTCCGGCCTTGTTCATCGCGTTCTCGTGGGTGCAGGTCAGGCCCGACAGATACCACAGCACCGGGACCGGGCCGAAGGCGGCCTCTTCCGGCAGGAACAACCCGAAAGTCATGTCGCAGGAAGTTGTCGCCGCCGCGTGCTTGTAGACGCCTTGCGTGCCGCCGAAGCACTTGTTTTCAGATATGGTTTCCATGGCTCGATCCCCCAAACCGTCTTTTTTTCCTGCCTAGCGCGGCGATGGGCGGGGACGCAACGGTTACGTGCCTGAAAGCGGTGCCAACCAGGCGATCACGGCGGAAACCGTCAAAATCGACACAGCCGTCGAGATCAGGATCGTGGCCGAGACACGCTGTGGGGCGACGCCGTAATGCTGCGCGAGGATGTATACGTTCCCCGCGACGGGCAGCGAGGCGGCGGCGATCATCACCGCGGCCTCGTAGTCCGGCACGTCGAAGAGGTAGAGCGCGGCAATGGCGACGGCGGCGGGGTGCAGGATCAGCTTGCAGGTGGTCAGCCAGACCGCGACCGACAACCGCTCGGCCGATTTGCTGGCCAGCGACGCGCCGATGGCGAAGAGCGCGCCGGGGGTGGCGGCGGCGCCGAGGATGGTCATGAAATCGTTGACCGGGCCGGGCAGCGTCCAGCCGGTCGCGGACCATGCGAGGCCCAGCGTGATCGCCACGATCATCGGGTTCTTCAGCAAACCGATCCCCACGGTGCGCAACACGCCGAGCGACATCCGCCCATCGCGCGATCCGGTCACGATGATCACGATCAGGCTGGAGAACACGATCAGGTCCAGCGACAGGACCAGCAGAACCGGCCCGGCGGCAGCCTCGCCCAACAGGACGATCAGCATCGGCACGCCCAGAAAGCCCACATTACCGATGATGGAGCACTGAGCCTCGAACGCGGCCTCGGTGATCGGGCGCTTGCGGATCATCGCGACGGCGGTGGCCAGGGCGTAGACCACGAAGCAGCCTGAAAGGTAGGCGCCGACGAACTGCCAATCGAAGATCTCGGCCAGCGAAAGGTTGGCGGCGAAGCCGAACAACATGGCCGACAGGGCGAAGTAGAACACGAACTTCGTCAGGTAGGCCGCCCCTTCCGACGTGAAGAACCCGGAGCGGCAGGCCTGGTATCCCAGTCCGATCAGCGCGAAGAACGGCAGTGTCTTGAGGAAGATTTCGATCATGTCCCCGCGCTACGATACCGATACGCCACTGTCCAGCGGGCCGCCTGACCAAACGTCCGGCTTGCCGGAACTGAACCGAATGGTTTACAGTTGATGTCAGGAGAGGCGACAAACACCCATGAATGCGGAAACCCAGATCAAGAAGGGTCGTAAATACGATCAGGTCATCGCGGGCGCGCGGGCCGTCTTCATGCGCGAAGGGTTCGAGGGTGCCTCGGTCGACGAAATCGCGCGCGATGCGGGCGTGTCGAAGGCCACGCTCTACAGCTACTTCCCCGACAAGCAGCACCTGTTTGTCGAGGTGCTAAAGCAGGAATGCGTCGCGCAATCGGAAGTGGA
>JBBQHZ010000173.1:0-7004 GCA_038324445.1 Rhodobacterales bacterium
AAACCCGTCAGGGGGCGGGCAAGGATCCAGACGCGGTGATGGGTCCAGCCGGGCAGCAGGCTGGTGACGATATCGCGCTGGGTATTGGCGGGCAGCACCGCATACGCGGTGGTGAAAACCGCCGTGCCGACAGGGTCGGCATCGGGATAGGGCATCCCGCCGGGCGGAAAGGCGTAGGTCGTCACTTCTTGCACAGGAATTTTCCTTCAACCGTGTCGGGCAACCGTGTCGGGCAACCGCGTCAGGGCGTTGCGTTCGCCCCAAAGGCAGGGTGCAGTCAATTCCCGATTGCGTCCTTTGTCCAGACAGACGCGCTCAAGCCGCTTCCGAGCGTGTTCTCGACACCGCCACATTCGCCGCCACGATCAACGCCGCCCCCACGATCAGCGGCCATCCCGGCACCTCGTCGAACAGGAAGAACCCGGCCGAGGTCGACAGCACCAGCGACAGGTACGACACCGACGCCAGCACCCCCGCATCGCCCAACCAATGCGCCCGCAGGAAGCAAAGTTGCGCCAATTGCGCGAAAACGCCCACCAGCAGCAGGATGGGCCAATGCCCACCATCGACCGGCACCCAGCCCACTGCGGCCAACGGCGCCATCAACGTGGCGATGCCCAGCGTGTAGACCAGCATCATCACCACCTCCGGCGTGCCCTTCAGCCGCCGCGTCAGGATGATCGCCAGCGTGCCCGTCGTCACCGCGACGCACAGGCTCGCCAACCCCCATCCGAGTTCGAGGCTGCCCGGCCCCACCGCGATCAGCGCGCCGACAAAGGCCAGCGCCGCCGCCTTCCAGCGCCCCGACGCAATACGCTCGTGCAGGATCAGCGCCGCCATCACCATAAGAAGGATGGGCCTCGTGAAGTTGATCGCGGTGAAGGTGGCGAAGGGCACATGCGCGATGGCGAAGAAAGACGCCATCAGCGTCACCGCCGACAGGCACACCCGGAGCAGATGGAGCCGCAGATGCGCCATCCCCGCGAACCTTGCCCTGTCGCGCCAGACCCATGGCGCAATCAGCACCAGCCCCACCGCCACCCGCAGGAACACGATCTGCGCGGCGGGATATTCCGCCCCCATCGCCTTGACGATGCTCAGCGCCCAGATGTTCAGCGACATGTCTGCAATCAGCCATGCCGTGCCGCGCAGGTTGTCGGACCGGCTTGCCGGCGCGGCCCCGGTCAAGGTCGTCGCGGGCTCAGCAGGTTGGCCATCAGCCGGTAGGCCCCCGGCACAAGCTGGGCAAGCTGGTGGTGCAGGTTCAGCGCGACATGGGCATGCCGCCCCGCGCCGATATCCGCCACCAGCAATCCGCCATCCAGCGGCTGCTCATCCGGGTCGGCCATCCGCAGCAACGGCTTGTAGGCCTCTGCCCAGGACTTGGCGAAATAGAGGCCGCGTTCCTTCTGCCAGCCGTCCCAATCCCCGGCCCCGATCATATTCGGCCCCGCCAGCACGGGATGCCCGTCGGCCTGCACCATCACCTCCGCCGTCGCGTCCGTGATCCGCCACCGCAGCGAAGGTTGCCCGATCTCGATCCGCGCGGGCGGCGTGGCGTCGGGGGTCCAGTCGTCCCACGGGCGATGATAGAGCGTCACCAGCGTCCCGCCCTGTTCGACCCAGGCGTTCAGGTCGGCGACCAGTGGCTTCAGCGCCGGCCGGAAGCGGTAGGCAAAGACGCCCACCAGCACCGTATCGAACCCCGCGAACGGATCTGGCCGCGCCAGCGCCGCGTCTTCCATCTCGGTCACGTCGCAGCCCGCCGCCAGCAGCCATTTCGCCACCCGGTCATTGCCCGCGCCGACATAGGCGATCCGCGCCTCCGGCAGCGCCACCTCCGCCAGCCGCAGGCTCAGGCCAGCGGGGCGGTGGTTCACCCGCAGGTCCACATGCTCATGGTCGATCAACCGCGTGCTGGTGGCCCGCTTGCCGCCGATGGTCAGCGGCAGATGGTGCAGGCCCGGCGTCACATCCTGCGGCAGGTGCAGCACTACTTCGCCGCCCTGCCAGCTTTGCGTCCACCCCTCCGGCAGATCGAACGCCGCCGCCCCATTGCTTTTCTCCGGCACCGACAAGGTGATCTGCCGCGCCCCCGTCGCAAGGTTCACGAAGGCCGAGGTTTCCGCCAGCCGCGCCCTCGGGCTCGGCAGCACAAGGAGCGGCGTCTCCAACGGCACCACGCTGCGCGCGGTCACGCGCTCGATCGTCAACGCCACCGCAACCGCCGGGGCGCGCGGTGCCAGCGGATCGAAGCTGTCAGGATAGGGGTCGGTCGGGGCCGCATCTGCGGCGGCGGCAAGCCCGTCCTCCGTCACCTGCAAGCCCTCCCCCGGTTGGACCGACACACTGACCGTGCCGCTCACCGGCCCGCCGATCTCGACCGTCAGATCCACACCCTCGCCCGGCGACACGGTCGCCCGCGATGGCCGCACACGAACGGACACGCCCGCGGCCAGCCGCATCACCCGCGCCAGTTGCGCCTGTTTCCGCGTTACACGGTGGCGATGTTCCGGCGCAACCTCCGCCTCCTCCAGCAGCGCATAGGCCCGCGCCGCGTGGGCACAAACCGCGCCCGTATCGGGAAACGCCGCAAGCGTCGCCGCCACCTCTGCCTGCGCCTCGGCCAGACCCAGATCGCCCAGATCGCCCGGCAGATTGTCCGTCACCGCACCAACATCGGCCCCCACGCCCGACCACGCCAGATGCAACGGCCAATCCCTCTCGCGCCCCGGCGCGATCCAGCTTCCCATGCCTTGCGTGCGGTGGAATTGCCGCGAAAATTGGCCGACGCGCTCATAGGACATGCCCAGCATCGCATCGCCGCCCTTGGCCGCCACAACGACGGTTGCGGGGGGCGGTGGCACCTCGTCATCATAGGCCCCACCGGCACCGGAGAAGGCGGGCAGATACATCTTCGACACCTGCCACACTGGCAGATCAGAGCCGCCATAGGCAGCATCCGCCGCCAGCGCGATCACGTCATGCGCGGCCTCCGTCATCGCGCGGTGGTGGCCGTGCTGGCCGGGAATATCGAGGAAGGTCGGGCAGATCACATCCGGCCTATCGGTGCGGATGATCTCGACAAACCGCTGCATCAAGCGCTCGCGCCCCCAGATGCCCATCGTCTCGATCCCCGACTTGGAAAAGCGGAAATCGGTGATGGTGTCATCCGCGCTCTGCCCATGCCAGTAAAGCCGCATGTCCAGAACATCCGCCGCGCGCTCCATCTCGGCGGTGCGCAGCGTGCCCAGATCGCTGCCGCTTTCGGTGCCGATATCGTTCTGCCCGCCCTCGCCCCTTGTGGAACACGCATAGGACAGGTTCACCCCGTCGCGCAGCCACAGGGTCGCCAGCATCGCGCTGGTCTCGTCATCGGGATGCGCGCCGGTATTCATGAAGGTCACCACAGACCGAAGCCCCGCCAACGCTCGCCACAGGCGGGCGATCAGGGGATCATGGGCCTCTGCCAGAATACGGGACTGGACGATATTGGGCATAAGCGGCTCCTAACGGGCGACGACAAGGCGGGGGGACAGGGCGGCATTCACCACCAGCGCGGCCGCGCCCAGCGTGGCGGTCATGCGCCCCGCCCCGGCGGCGATCAGGCGCGGGTGCTTGCGGTCGGGGCGATTGGCGACGGAGTGCTCCGACAGCACGATCCGCGCCACCAATTCCTCAAGAATCGCGGCGGGCATGGCCCCGGCCAGCAAGATCGCCTCGGGGTCGAAAAGGTTCTCCAACACCTGCACGGCATGGCCAAGGGCGGCGCTTGCGCCCTCAAGCCAGGCCTCGTAGGCGGGCGGGCGCTGGCCGTGCAGCACCGCCAGTTCATCGACCGTCTCGGCCACGATCCCGTCGGCATGGAGCGCGCGCACCAGCGCGACGCGGCTGGCCACATCCTCCAGCCGCTGCACACCCAAGGGCGTCGGCACCGGGATGTGCCCGATCTCTCCCGCATTCCCGAAGGCTCCGCGATAGATCGCGCCGCCCGTCACCAGCCCAAGCCCCAGACCGCGCCCGAAATAGAGGCACGCAAACGTGCCCATCCCATGCGCGGGGCCAAGCACCCGCTCGGCCATGGCGGCGGCATTGGCGTCGTTTTCGACCGTCACGGGCAGGCCAAGGGCGGCCTCCAGCGCCGTCTGCGGATCGGTCCCCTCCCAGCCCGGCAATTCGGTCGCCAGCCCGTCCAGCCCGATGGCGCCCACCGGGTTTGGCATCACCACGCCTACCCCGATTACCGACGCCAGCGCGATCCCGGCGCGCCTGCCGCGCTCGGCCAGGGTGGCCACGATCGGCAACACTTCGTCGGGCGTCGCGTGCTTGAGGGCGATCCGCTCGGTGTGCAGAACCTGCCCGCCGATGTCGATCCACGCCGCCAGCACCGCGTCGGGCCGGATTTCCAGCCCCAAGGCGGCACCCGCATCGCAGCGCAACGCATAGGTGACGGCGGGCTGCCCGCGCAAACCCGGCCTGCGCCCGGTTTCCGTGACCCAGCCATCCTTCTGCAGATCGGCGATGATGTTGCTGACCGCCTGCGTGCTGAGGCCCGAGGCCCGCGCGATCTCGGCCCTTCCTGACTCTCCCTGACGGCGGATGTTGTCGAGGACGAGACCGCGATTATAGGCGCGGCTGCGTTCGGCATTCGATCCGGGGGGGCCTGAAGCAGGGGTCATCCAATCCGATTAACTCAACTCGCTTGATAGTTCAACGGCGCTGCGCTAGCGTCATTCCAGAGCCTGCGAAACAACGCCGGCCGCCCCATTGTCATGGTTTTCAGGGAGACACCCCATGCACCGCCCATTCCGCACTGTGATTGCCGCTCTTGCCACATCCGCCGCCGCGCTGACGGCCGCAGGCTCTGCCTCTGCCCAGCAGGTCACCATCGAATACTGGCAGTATTTCTTCGAGGCCCGCGTCACCGCGATGGACCAGCTCATCGCAAACTTCGAGGCGGCGAACCCCGACATCAATGTCGAGATGACGCATTTCCCGCTGGCCGATTACCGCACCCGCACCGCCGTGGCCGTACCCGCGGGCGAAGGCCCGGACGTGGTGCAGTTGTTCTACGGCTGGCTCAACGATTATGTTGAGGAAGGGCTGATCCAGCCCCTGCCCGCCGATCGGTTCTCCGCCGAGATGATCGAAGCCGAATTCTTCCCCATGGTCGGCGCGATGGAGCGTGATGGCGCCTATTACGCCTTGCCCACCGCCGTCCGCTCCCTTGCGCTGTTTTATAACGAGCGTATCCTGGAGGCCGCCGGCGTCGAAGTGCCCACCACCCTTGACGAACTGGTCGCCGCCGCCATCGCCACGACCGAACGCGATGGTGCAGGCAATATCACCCAGGTCGGGCTGACCTCCGGCATGACCGCGCAGGACCATCACTGGTTCCGCGAGGTCCTGATCCGCCAGATGGGTGGCGAGCCCTATCTCGATAACTACCAGACGGTAAACTACGACACCGACGCGGGCCGCGCGGCGCTCGATTTCTACCTTGGGCTGGAAGAGCAGGGCATTACCCAATCGACCTTCATGGACGAACCTCAGGCCGCGTTCCGAGCGGGTCTTGCCGCCTTCCACATCGACGGGTCGTTCCGCATCGGTGCGCTGGAGGGCGAGCGGGGCCTGCAATGGGGCGTGACCGAGCTTCCCACAGGTCCCGGCGGGTCGCAGTCGAACTACGCCTCCTACTGGGTCAACGCGATCACGTCGAGCGCGCAAGGCCCGGAGTACGACGCCTCGGTGCGGTTCATGGAATACCTCACCTCTCCCGAGGCGATGGAGGTCTGGCTTGAAGTGGTCGGCGAGTTGCCCGCCCGTGTCGCGGTCGGCATGACCGAGGAGAACGCCTCCGATCCGGTCTTCGGTCCCTTCATCCGTGGCCTGGAATACGCTCACACGACCATTTTCGCGGATGAATCGGCACAACGTCAGGTGCTCGTCGACATGATCGAACGGGTGCAGTTGCAGGGTATGGATCCGGCTGAAAGTCTGTCGGTCGCCGCCGCTGCCGAACAAGCCATCCTCGACAGTTACTTCGCCGACTGACCAATCGGTCACCCAATGCCGGGCCTGCCCCTCCGCAGGCCCGGCACCTTCCTTCTCCACAGACCCAAGGCACCCCCCGTGGCAAGCATCCAGACCAACAGCGACGCGCCAGACCACGCCGCCCCGCGCGGCCTCTATGGCCGCCTCAGCATCGGCCAGAAGCGCACCGTCTGGGCGTGGGCCTTCCTGTCCGTCCCGATCCTGTTCTATGTCGTCATCCGCTTCTACCCGACCGGCAACGCCATGGTGCTGTCGTTTCAGGAATGGAACCTTCTGGGCGACCGAACCTGGGCGGGCCTCGACAATTACCGCACCCTCTTCGCCGATCCGGTGTTCTGGCAGGTGTTCCGCAACACCTTCGTCTACCTTCTGCTGGGCACGCCGATCAGCCTCGTGATCTCGTTCATCATCGCCTACCACCTGGATAAAGTGCGCTTCATGCATGGCACGATCCGCGCCTTGTATTTCGTGCCCTTCATGACCTCTGCCGTCGCCATGGCCTGGGTCTGGCGCTGGTTCTATCAGGATGTGCCGATCGGGCTGATCAACAACACCATCGCCAATTTCGGCATTCCGCAGATCGACTTCCTCGACAGCACCACCAACGCGCTGCCCTCGATCCTCGCGCCCGCGATCTGGGCGGGGCTTGGCTTCCAGATCATCATCTTCATGGCAGGCCTCCGCGCCATCCCCCGCACCTTCTACGAGGCGGCGGAGATTGACGGTGTCTCGACATGGACCGTGCTTTGGGAAATCACCCTGCCGTTGCTGCGCTCGACCATCGTCTTCATCGTCGTGCTGTCGTCCATCGGCTTCCTGCGCATCTTCGATCATGTCTTCAACATGACCTCCGCCAATCCGGGCGGGCCGCTCAATTCCACCAAGCCGCTGGTGCTGATGATCTATCAGACCGCGTTCTCAAGCTTCGACATGGGCTATGCCGCCGCGCA
>JBBQHZ010000174.1:0-7002 GCA_038324445.1 Rhodobacterales bacterium
GGGGCTTGAGCTGAAGCCGCCCCTTCCCAGACACACAAAAGGACTGACACAATGAAAACTCTCGCCCTCGTCGCCGCCCTTGCCGCTTCCGTCGCCGCACCGGCCTTTGCCCAATCCGCCCAGGAAATCGCCGTCGCAAACTACAATGCCTCGGTCGACTCCTTTGGTGACCTGATCCTCGTGAATGCCAGCCCGCTGACCGACGGCACCACGGTCTCCTCGCGCAACTCGTCGGCGCTTGGCGCGGCGATTGCGAACTACAACGCGTCGGCCGACATGGCGAGCGACCGCATCGACGGCCGCTTCGTCACCACCTTCGCCCGCACCCCGGCCCATGCAGCGGACATCTTCGCTCAACTGGCTGCTGAGAGCCGCGAAGACAACTGATCGGCCCGCAAGGCAACCAGCAACAGCCCCGCCCCACGGCGGGGCTGTTTGCGTTTCAGGCGAGGCCCGCGCGCAGAAGGTCGTGGAGGTGCAGGATGCCGACCGGGCGTTGCCCGTCATCCACCACGAAAAGCGCGGTGATCTTGTTCTCGGACATCATCGCCATGGCTTCGGCCGCCAGCATCGTGGGCCGTATGACGCGCGGGGTGCGGGTGGCGACCTGACCGGCATTCTGGTCGATCAACCGGGTGATGTTGCGACGCAGGTCGCCATCCGAGATCACGCCGATCAGCGTATCACGCTCGACCACGCCGGCGATGCCGAAGCTTTTCGCACTCATCACCATCAGCGCGTCCAGCATGGGGGTATCGGCCTGCACCAGCGGCAGGGCGTCGGGCCCATGCATCAGTTGCGCCACAGTAGAGAGTTGCGCGCCGAGCTTGCCGCCGGGATGGAAGGTACGGAACTGCTCGGGCAGGAAGCCGCGACGCTCCATCACGGCCACGGCCAGCGCATCGCCCAAGGCCAGCGCCAGCGTGGTGGAGGTGGTCGGCGCCATGCCCAGCGCGCAGGCCTCTTCGGCATCGGGCAGGGTAAGGCGGTAATCCGCGGCCCGCATCAGCGTGCTGTCGGGCGCCTTGGAGATGCCGACAAGGGGGATCGAGAAGCGGGCCACATGGGCCACGATATCGCGCAACTCGGTGGTCTCGCCGGAATTCGAGATGGCGATGACCAGATCGCCGGGCATCACCATGCCCAGATCGCCGTGGCTGGCCTCGGCCGCATGGACGAAGGCCGAGGGCGTGCCGGTGGAGGCGAAGGTCGCGGAAATCTTGCGGCAGATATGGCCGGATTTGCCGATCCCGCACAGGATGACACGACCCTTGGTGGCAAGGATCGCCTCGGCCACGGCCTCGAAATCCTGCGGCAGGGCGTCGGCCATGGCGGCGACGGCGCGCGCCTCAGTCCGCAGAACGCGGGCACCCGTGGCGCGGAGGGAGGGGTGGTGATGATCATCCATGGCCGCCCGTTTAACGGGTGCGGCGAGAGTTGGCGAGAGGATTGGGCGAGCGGATTGGGCGAGGGGATCTGGCGAGCGGATTGGGTTTGGCCCCGCGCGCAAGGCATGGCAGAACGGTTGCCATGAATCGCCGTTTTGACAAGGCGCCCGACAAGGGCCGGTATTACCCCATACGCCCCGGCGCCTATGTCATCATCGACACGGGCGACGGGTTGCTGGCGTCGTTTCAGGAAAGCCCGGTGCCCGAGTTCCAGTTGCCCGGCGGTGGCATCGATCTAGGCGAGCAGCCCTTGGCCGCGCTGCACCGCGAGGTGCGGGAAGAGACCGGATACGGCATCCATTCCGTGCGGCGGCTGGGAATGTTCCATCGCCACACGTTCATGCCCGATTACGATCGCTTCGCCCACAAGCAGTGCCATGTCTACGCCGCCCGCCTTGGCCGCCGCCTGTCCGCCCCGACCGAGCCCGGGCACAGCGCGGTGTTCCTGCCGTGGGACGTGGCGCTGGAAAAGCTGGCGGTGTCGGGCGACCGGCATTTCGTGGCGCATTATCTGGGGCGCGGCATCCGCGCCTTGCCTAGGGTCGTGCGTTGAATTCCAGCAGCAGTGCCGAGACATCGTCGGGGAACTCGTCGGTGCCCGCATAGCTCACCAGACCCGCGCGCAGGCGGTCGAGGAAATCGCGGCCAGACGCGTCGCGGTTGGCGCGCATCAGGGCGATCAGCCCATCATCGTCCAGCATCGTGCCATCGGGGCGCGGACATTCGGTGACGCCATCGGAATAGATCAACAGCCGGTCGCCGGGTGCAAGCTGCACCTCGAAGGAGGCGAACGCGGCACCGGGGATCAGGCCGATGGGCATGCCGCCATCGCCGACCGCGTCCACCGTGCCGTCGGCGCGCAGGACCATCGGGTTCGGGTGCCCCGCCTGCACCATGCGGACCAACCCGGTGTCGAGGTTCAGGAACGCCAGGCAGATGGTGAAGTAGCGGTCGGTCTGAACCTCCTTCAACATCAGATCATTCAGCAAGGCGGCAGCCGTATCGGGGGGAAGATCGCACAGGGTGCCATCCGGGCGGCGGATCAGCGAGATGTTCTGATCGGGTGAGGCATCCGACAACATGCCGGCGATACGCGCGGCGATCATCGCGGAGGCAACCCCGTGGCCGGAGACATCGATGCTGTAGAGGCCGATGACATTCTCGCTGACCCGGAAGTAGCCCACCATGTCGCCGCCGACATGGCCGCTTGCCTCCAGCAGCAGCGACACCTGCGCTGGGCCGAAGGCGCGGGACTGGTCCTGCAACAGCGCCATCTGCAGGCGGCGCCCCTCGTCGAGATCGCGGTCGATGGCGCCGTAGAGGAGTTGTATTTCGTCCAGCGAGGCTTCCAGCAGCGCGTTCTTGGCGCGCAACTCGCGCTGCATCGCGACAATCCGCGCGCCGGCATTCATCCGCGCCAGCAATTCGGGCCGATGCACCGGTTTGGAGATGAAATCATTCGCCCCCGCCGCCAACCCGTCGGACAGGGCGTTGCCGTCGTTCTTGGACGTCAGCAGCAGCACATAGATATAATTGTCCGTGACCTCGTCCCGCAGACGGCGGCAGAACTCGGGGCCGGTCATCTGCGGCATCATCCAGTCGCACAAGATCAGCGACACGTCCGGGTTGCGGGCATGCTCCAGCGCCTCGGCGGGATCGCCGGTCGAGATGGTCGTGTGCCCCCATTTGCGCAAGATCGCGCAGACCATGGTACGCTGCGCCGGGCTGTCATCCAGCACCAGCACGGTTTGTGGGGTGCCATGCACGGGCAGGGTGGGAGGGGCGCCACTGCGGGCGCCGTCCGCTAACGCGAGTATGTTCAACATTCGGTCCGCCTCAACCTCGGATTCTCCCGGACCATCGCGCGCTTTGTTTAACGTCCCGTGAAAGGAAAAATTCGAGGGGAAATTCCCTTGGGGTCGATCGGTTTTTTAACGCACAAGGCGCCAGATGCGTGTGAGTGCTTAATCGGAGATTGGCCATGGCTGCAGTGGACTGGGACCGCCTGAACGAACTGCGCGACGATATCGGGGAAGAGGATTTCGCCGATGTCGCGATTATGTTCGTGGGCGAATTGCAAGAAACGCTGGACCGGCTGACGGAAGGCACGGCGATCGCCAGCGACTTTCACTTCCTGCGCGGGTCCGCGTCCAACCTGGGATTTGTCGCGCTGGTGGCGGCCTGTCTGGCCGCCGAGGCGGCGTGCAATGACGGCCAATCCCCCGACCTTGCGGCCGTTCGCGCGGCCTTTGCCGAGGCGATGGCCGAAGTCGGCCCCCGCGTGCCCGCGCTGATCCGCGCGGCTTAGGCCGGGGCGCGTTGGGCGGACGTGGTCGATCCCGTCTGGGGCACCCTTGCGGCGGGCAGTTTGCTGCCTGTGCCGCCTGAAACCCGGAACCGCGCTAGATCAGGAAATCGGCCAGAATCTGGTCGTTGGTGATGTCGCGGAAGCCAAATCCGCGCGACGCCACACGCGCGGTCAACGCGCCGAAACTGCCCGGTGCGTCCGTCTCGATCCCGATCAGAACCGAGCCGAAATTGCGCGAGTTCTTCTTGAGATATTCGAACCGGGTGATGTTGTCGCCCGCCCCCAGCAGATCGAGAAAGTCGCGCAGGGCGCCGGGGCGTTGCGGCAGGCGGAGGATGAAGTATTTCTTCAACCCCTGCCAGTTCTGCGCCCGCTCCTTCACCTCGGGCAGGCGTTCGAAATCGAAGTTACCCCCCGAGGTAACGCAGACCACGGTCTTGCCCGCGATCCTTTCCCTGATGTCGCCCAGAACGTCGATCGAGAGCGCGCCCGCGGGTTCCAGAACGATGCCTTCGATGTTCAGCATCTCCTGGATCGTGACGCAGATGCGGTTTTCGGGCGCGACCAACACATCGGCCGGCGCTGTGCCGCGCAGGACTGCGAAGGTGCGGTCACCGATGCGGGCCACGGCCGCGCCATCGACGAAGGTATCGGTGACCTCGATGGTTTGCGGCGCACCGATCTGCAGCGCGGCGGCAAGGCTGGTGGCCCCGGCGGGTTCCACCAGCGTCAGATGCGTATGGGCATCGACGGCGCGCAGGTAGGACAACATGCCGGCAGAAAGCCCGCCACCGCCGACCGGCAGCACCAAATGGTCGGGGGCGGCCCCCAGTTGTTCCAGCATCTCCACTGCGACCGAGGCCTGACCTTCGATCACATCGGCATCGTCGAAGGGCGACAGGAAATGCGCGCCGGCCTTGGCGCAATAGTCCTTGGCGGCGGCCAGCGTCTCATCGAAATAATCGCCTTGCAGAACGATCTCGACCGCAGAGCCGCCGAAGGTGCGGGTCTTGAGGATCTTCTGCTCCGGCGTCGTGACCGGCATGTAGATCCGCCCGCGCACCCCGAAATGGGCGCAGACGAACGCCACGCCTTGCGCGTGGTTGCCGGCCGAGGCGCAGACAAAATCCAGTTGTTCGGGATGGGTGGTGCGGACCTTGCCCATCGCATTGAACGCGCCGCGCAGCTTGTAGGAGCGGACGGGCGACAGATCCTCGCGCTTGAGGTAGATTTCGGCCCCGAAACGCTCGCTCAGATACGCGTTGCGCAGGAGGGGGGTGGCGGGGAACAGATCCCGCAAACGGTCGGTGGCGGCGCGGGCGTGGTGGGCAAAATCGGTCATGGCGATGGCTTGGCGCGTCTGCGACCCCCTGTCCAGAGGGTCAGTTCAATTGCCGCCCCTCGATCAGGTTGCCGTAAAGCGTCGTCATCAGGGCAAGGTTCAGCAAAAGCTGGACCCAGTAGATGGCGATACCCACGGCGGCGGCCACGAGTGTCGGGCCGAGGGCCAGCGAGACAGCCTGATTTATCAGGCCGAAGACCAGCGCCAGCACAATGACCGGCAGCAGCAATTGCCCGGAGACCGCCGCCGTGGCGCGCCAGCTTTCGCCGATCCCCAAGCGCGCGCCGATGGCTGTGGCGGGCAGGATCAGGCCGATGCGCAGCGCCACCCAACTGGCCCCGATGGCAAGGCCGATCCCGAGCGCCACCGCCACCGACAGGCTTTGCAGGACCGCCGTGATCAGGCCGATGGCGATGCCGAATGCCAGCACGACGCCGATCAGGACCAGTCCGATCAGCAGCGAGTTGCCAAAATAGTTCACGATCTGCGACCCGCGCCAGGAGGGCAGGACGCTGGTGGGATATTCCTCCAGCAGCACAAACCGGTGCCAGGCGACGGCGGCCCAAAGCCAGCCGATCAGCGCCGTGATCAGGCCGATGGCAAGGCCCGGGACGTTGACCGCCGGAAATGCCGCCGCGTCGGGCGGGGCCAAGGGATCGACCGGTTGCATCGACTGCAGGATCACCTCCGGGTTGGTGACGAACAAGATCACCGAGGGGATCACCACCAGGGGCGCGGTGATGCGCAGCGCGGCCCCCAGATTTCCCAAAACCTGCGCCACCACATGGCGCAAAAGCCGATAGCCGTAATCCATGCGCAGCCCGTCCCTTCGCTTGCCCCTGCTCTGAAAACCCGGTATCGCCCGCGCGGTCAACTACTTGTGATGGAGATCGCGAATGCCTGCCCCCAAGAAAGTCGTTCTTGCCTATTCCGGCGGCCTCGATACCTCGATCATCCTGAAGTGGCTGCAGACCGAATATGGCTGCGAGGTGGTGACCTTCACCGCCGATCTCGGTCAGGGCGAGGAGTTGGAGCCTGCCCGCAAGAAGGCCGAGATGATGGGCGCGTCCGAGATCTTCATCGAGGATGTGCGCGAGGAGTTCGTGCGCGACTTCGTGTTCCCGATGTTCCGCGCCAACGCGCTCTATGAAGGGCAATACCTGCTGGGCACCTCCATCGCGCGGCCGCTGATTTCCAAGCGGCTGGTCGAGATTGCGGCGATGGTGGGGGCCGATGCGGTGGCCCATGGCGCGACCGGCAAGGGCAACGATCAGGTGCGCTTTGAACTCAGCGCCTATGCGCTGAACCCCGATATCAAGGTGATCGCGCCGTGGCGCGAGTGGGATCTGACCAGCCGGACCAAGTTGCTGGAATTCGCCGAGGCCAACCAGATCCCCATCGCCAAGGACAAGCGCGGCGATGCGCCGTTCAGCGTCGATGCGAACCTGCTGCACACCTCGTCCGAGGGCAAGGTTCTGGAGAACCCGGCCGAGGAAGCGCCGGATTACGTGTTGCAGCGCATCACCCGCCCCGAGGACGCGCCCGATGCGGCCGAAATGGTGGAGATCGGGTTCGAGCGGGGCGATGCCGTGTCGATCAATGGCGAAGCGCTGAGCCCCGCCACGATCCTGACCCGCCTGAACACGCTGGGCGCGAAGCATGGCGTCGGCATCCTCGATCTGGTGGAGAACCGTTTCGTCGGCATGAAATCGCGCGGCATCTACGAGACGCCCGGCGGCACGATCCTGCTGGAAGCGCATCGCGGGATCGAGCAGATCACGCTCGATTCAGGGTCGGGCCACCTGAAGGACAGCATCATGCCGCGTTACGCGGAACTGATCTACAACGGTTTCTGGTTCTCGCCCGAGCGGGAGATGCTGCAAGCCCTGATCGACAAGAGCCAG
>JBBQHZ010000175.1:0-6976 GCA_038324445.1 Rhodobacterales bacterium
GCCCCCGACATCGCCGGGCGGGACTGCGCCAATCCCGGCTCACTCATCGGGTCGGTGGCGATGCTGCTGGCCCATTTGGGGCAAACCGGCCCCGCTGACAGCATCATGGCGGCGCTCGATGCAGCGCTCGCCCAGCCCCAAACCCGCACGCCCGATCTGGGCGGCACCGCGGGCACGCGGGCCATGACCCGCACCATCCTTGACCATATCCAACAGGCAGACCGATGACCCAGACAGCGATCCCCTACTACTTCATGCGCGGCGGCACCTCGCGCGGGCCCTATTTCAACCGTGCCGACCTGCCCGAGGATCGCGACCGGCTGGCCGAGGTGCTGATCGCCGCCGTCGGCGCAGGCCATCCGCTCAACATCGACGGTGTCGGCGGCGGCAATGCGGTGACGACCAAGGTGGCCATGCTGTCGCGGTCCGAGGACCCCTTGGCAGATATCGACTATTTCTTCGGTCAAGTCTCTGTGCTGGAGCGTATGGTCGATTTCGGGCCGACCTGCGGCAACATCCTTGTGGGCGTAGGCCCCGCCGCGATCGAGATGGGCCTTATGCCCATCACCGGTGAGATCACGCCGGTGCGCATTCGCGCCGTCAATACCGGCGCCCTGATCGAGGCGCAGGTACACACGCCCGGTGGACGGGTGACTTACGGAGGCGACACCGAGATTGCGGGCGTGCCGGGCACGGCGGCGCCGGTCGCGCTCAACTTTCTCGAGGTCGTGGGCTCGCGCACGGGCAAGATGTTCCCGACCGGCAACCGGATCGACGTGATCGACGGCATCGAGGTCTCGTGCGTCGATGTTGCCATGCCGATGATCATCGCACGCGCCGCCCATTTCGGCGTGACGGGCCACGAGACGGCTGCGGAGTTGAACGAAAACAAGGCGCTCTTCGCCAGTATGGAGGCGATCCGCCTGAAGGCCGGGCGGATGATGGGCCTCGGTGATGTGACGAAATCCGTCATTCCCAAGCTGGGCCTGATCGCGCCCGCGCGCGTTCCTGGCGCGCATTTCGCCAGCCGCTATTTCATGCCTTGGGACACGCACCCGTCCCTTGCCGTCACCGGCTCACAATGTCTGGCGGCCTGCGCGATTGCGCCGGGCACGGTGGCGGACGGCATCGCGGCGCCCGTCGCGGGCAGCCCCGCAATGATCCATATCGAGCATCCGATGGGCGTGATGGAGGTGCTGGTCACCTTTACCCGCGACGCTAACGCCTTCGAGTTCTATTCGGCAGGTGTGGTGCGCACCGCCCGCATGATCGCGCGCGGCGAGATCTTCGTGCCATCGCATCTGATGGAGGGGTAATTCATGGCCCATGGCAGCGGCCCGATGGTGTTCGACATGCTCGCCCGCGCCCTTGCGCAAGAGGGGACGGGCACCTGTTTCGCGCTGCTGGGCGATGCGAACATGAATGTCGCGACCCGACTGGCCGAGGCAGGCATACGGATGATCTATGTGCGGCACGAGCATTGCGCCGTTGCCGCCGCCATGGCCTATGCCCGCAAGACGGGTGAGGTGGGACTTGCCACCGTCACCTGCGGGCCGGGCCTGACACAGCTGATGACGGCGCTGCCTGCCGCCGTGCGCGCGAACATCCCGATGGTCGTTCTGGCGGGGGAGGCGCCGATTTCGAAAGGCTGGTACAATCAGGCCATAGATCAGGCGCCCTTCGTGACCGCCACCGGGGCCACCTACCGCGCGCTGCATTGGCCAGACCGGATGCCCACCGCCATCCGCGACGCCTTCCTCGAGGCGCGGATGACGCGGCGGCCGGTGGTGCTGGGCGTGCCCTTCGATCTGCAGCAAAACGCGTGGACGGGGCCGCTTGATCTGCCCGCTCCGTCGACCGCGATCCTGCCCCATGTCTCGCCCATGCCGCCCAACCCTGCCGATGTGGCGCGCGCCACCGATCTTGTGGCGGGCTCCGCGCGCATCGTCGTCATGGCAGGACTTGGCGCGGCAGAGGCGGGCGCGGCGGAGACGTGCCAAGTGCTTGCCGGAACCCTCGACGCGCCCCTTGCCACAACGCTGCCCGCGCGCGGGCTTTTCGCGGGCCATCCCCATTGCCTCGGCGTCGCGGGGGGCTTTTCGTCGGACGTGGCGCGCGCCGTCTTTGCCGAGGCTGATCTGGTCATTGCCATCGGCTGCTCGCTCGCCTCACACAACGCCGATGCGGGCAAACTCTGGCCCCGCGCGCGCATCCTGCAGATCGACACCAACCCGCAGGCCGTCTCACAAGGCAGACTTGCCGCCCATGCCCACCTGCGCGCCGATGCGCGTCTGGGGGCCGAAGCGCTGGCCGTTGCCGTCGCCCGTCGCCCCGCCACCATCTGCACGCCCGATCTGGCACGTCGCATCGCGACCGCGCCCGCCGATGGCAGCACCTTCGCCGCAGAGCCCGGCCTGCACGACCCCCGCGCCGTAGTTGCGGCGTTGGAGGCGCATCTGCCAAGCCACTGGCAGATGGTGAATTCCTCGGGCCATTGCTCCTACTACTTCGCCAATATGCCGTCGCGCCCCTACGAGACTTTCCTCACGATCCGCGAGTTCGGGGCGATCGGCAACGGCACCTCCTTCGCCATGGGTGTCGCCGCAGCGCGACCGGGGGAAACTGTGGTTCTGTTCGACGGGGATGGGTCCTTCCTGATGCATGTGCAGGAGTTGGAGACGATCCGGCGGCATGGCCTCAATATCCTGATCATCGTCCTGAACGATCGCGCCTACGGGTCCGAGATTCACAAGCTGCGTGCCGAGGGGCTGTCGGATGCAGGCGCGGTTTTTGGCCCCACCGATCTGGCCGCAATCGCGCGCGGTTTCGGCATCAGGGGCGAGACGATCATCGATCTCGACGCGCTGCCCGCGCTCATCGCCAACTTCGCGGCCAAGGGTGGGGCGGCTGTCTGGGATGTGCCAATTTCCGATCGGGTGTTTTCGCCCGTGATCCGCCGTGCGCACCCCGAACTAGCCGCAGTATAGCCCGTCACACCTCTTGACTTCAAAACGGTATACCACAGTATGCCAAGTGCGGGCCCTGCCCCACATCATACCAAGGAATGCCCCGGGATGAAGGTCCATATCCTAGACGACTGGTTCGACACGCTCCGCACCATACCAAGCTTTGGCCTGCTCGACGGGCACGAGGTGACGGTCTGGAATGACCATACCGATGATGTGGCGGTGTTGACCGACCGGCTTCAGCCCGCCGAGGCGCTGGTGCTCTTCCGCGAACGCACGAGCGTCACCGCGCCCTTGCTGGAGCAACTGCCAAACCTGAAACTCATCAGCCAGCGCAGCGTCTACCCCCATGTCGATGTGCCCGCCTGCACGGCCACTGGCGTGCTATTGTGCTCTAACATGCACTCCGACGCGCCTTCCGTCGCCGCAGCCGAACTGACCTTCGCCCTGATCCTGTCCTCGGCCCGCCAGATCCCGCAGCAGATGGCGGCGCTGCAGGCGGGGCAGTGGCAACTTGCACCGGGCCAGTCACTGCGCGGACGGACGCTCGGCCTTTACGGGTATGGCCGGATCGCAAGACAGGTCGCCACCTACGCCCGCGCCTTCGGCATGAAGGTGGTCTGGTGGGCATCGGACAAGGGCCGCGACAAGGCACAGGCCGAAGGCGAGCCGGTGGCCGAGAGCCGACATGCTTTCTTCGCGGATAGCGATTTCGTGTCGGTCCATGTCCGGCTCAAGCCCGAGACCAAGGGCATCATCACCCGCGACGATCTTCTGGCGATGAAACCGACGGCCAGCTTCATCAACACCTCCCGCTCGGGCCTTGCGGAACAGGGCGCGCTGGAGGCAGCGCTGGCAGCAGGCCGCCCCGGTCGCCTTGCGCTCGATGTCTTCGACCGTGAGCCGATGGCCGCCCCTGTCGATCCCATGGTGCTGCACCCCAACGTGATCGCCACGCCCCATATCGGTTATGTCACCGAGGATGAACTGGACCTGCAATTCGCCGATATCTACGCCCAGATCAACGCGTATGCGGCAGGCCAGCCTATCCACATGATCAACCCCGAGGTTCTGGGATAAGTCCCGTGTCAAACTCAACCGGGCAGTGCCAGACCCGCGGGGATCACCAGCACGCCATCGGCATCGGCCACGATCATGTCGCCGGGGGCGATGCGCACGCCCTCGATCTCCAGCACCAGCCCAACCTCTCCTTCATCCTTGCGGAGGCATTTGCGCGGTGTTCGCCCCAGCGCCATGATGCCGAGATCGGTCTGCGCCAGCATGTCGATGTCGCGCACCGCGCCGTAGAATATTGCGCCGGCCCAGCCGTTCTCGGCCGCTGCCGCCGCGATCATGTCGCCCATCAGCGCCCGCCGGAGCGAGCCGCCGCCGTCAACAACCATTACCCGCCCCTCGCCGGGGCTGTGCGCAAGGTCGCGGACGCAGGTGTTCACCTCATGTGTCTTGATCGTGACGGCAGGGCCGGAAAACGCGCGCCTGCCGCCGAAATGCTGCAAGCCGGGCGGCAATACGCCTGCCTGGTCGAGAAAGTGATCGTAGAGGTCGCAGGTCGGTTGCATCCGGTCTCTCCTGTTTCGGGCGAGGAGGCCCTTTCGTGATGGACCTACTGTTCACCTTGCCTGAGGGCCTGTCGACCGTTTCGTTCTGGGTGCTGATGGTCACAAGCTTCATCGCCTCGCTCATCACGGTCGCCATGGGGATCGGCGGCGGCGGGCTGCTTCTGGCCATCATGGCAAGCCTCGTGCCGCCTGCCGCGCTGATCCCCGTGCATGGCGTGGTGCAACTGGGCTCGAACGGCGGGCGGGCGGTCATGCTCTGGCGCAACATCAGTTGGGCCGCCGTGATCCCCGGATTTCTGATCGGCTCGCTGGTGGGGTCTGGCATCGGGGGCGCTGTGGTGGTGGAACTGCCGCCCAACGTGGTGCAGATCGGGGTCGGGGCCTTCGTGATCTACTCGGTCTTCGCGCGTCCGCCTAAATGGCTGTCGAGCCTGCCTTGGCTGACGGGGGGCATATCCAGCTTTCTCACCATGTTCTTCGGAGCCACGGGCCTTTTCGTGGCCAATTACACCAAGTCTCTTGCCCTCCCGCGCCATGACCATGTGGCCACGCACGCGGCGCTGATGACGGTGCAACACGGCCTCAAGGTGGTGATCTTCGGGCTTCTGGGCTTTGCCTTCGGGCCTTGGGCAATGGTGATCGTCGCGCTGGTGGCGGCGGGACTGGCAGGCACGCTGATGGGGCGCTTCGTGTTGAACCGGATCAGCGATCATGGGTTCAAGAGGGCCCTCGATGTGATCCTCGTGTTGATCTCCCTGCGGCTTATCTGGCAGGGCCTCACCGGCTAGGGCGCTGCCGCCGAAAGGGCAATCGCGTCGCCACCTCGCCGGACGACATCCGCGACATGGACCGATGCGGTCTTCCGAAGGTGCACCGTTCGACACCCCAAGCCGCGATGCGGGATGGCATCCCCTGCCCTCCCGGACGTTCGAGCCAAATCTTCCACCCGCTCCATAAATTTTTGCCATGAGGCATGGAAAGAGGGCGCCCCCGCATGCAAGCCTGGCCTGTGCGGCAAGATTGAAGTGGACCGGGTGAGAGCACGGCAAAAGACTCTATTTCCTTCATCGGATTTGGCGAGGCGGCAGGTGCTTTCCTGTCGGGCTGGGCGCTGCCTGATCCCACATCCGTGGCCGCCTATGACATCAAGACGGAACAGAGCGACACCGCTGAGGCGATGACCGCCCGCTACCATGCGGCGGGCGTGCGCGGTTGCGCCTCCCCGTCCGAGGCGGTGGCCGGGGCCGCGATGGTCTTTTCCGTTGTGACCGCCGATCTGGCACTTGCCGCAGCCGAGAGGGCGGCCCCGCATTTGCCCAAGGGCGCCTTCTGGTTCGACTGCAATTCCTGCGCGCCCGCCACCAAGCGCCGCGCGGCTTTGGTGATCGAGGCGGCGGGCGGGCGCTATGTCGATGTCGCGGTGATGGCGCCGGTCTATCCCAAGCGCCACCATGTGCCGCTCAACATCGCAGGCCCCCATGCCGCAGCGGCGGAGGTGGCGCTGCTTGGTCTCGACATGAAACCGACCATCACCGGCCCGGAGATCGGCCATGCCTCGTCGATCAAGATGATCCGCTCGGTCATGATCAAGGGGCTTGAGGCGCTGGTGGCCGAATGTTTCCTCGCGGCCCGCCGCGCGGGGGTGGAGGAACAGGTGCTCGCCTCGCTCGAGGCGTCCGACCCCGATATCGCCTGGCGCAAGCGGGGCGCCTACAATCTCGAGCGGATGATGGTGCATGGCGCGCGCCGCGCGTCCGAACTGAGAGAGGTCGCCATCACGGTCGAAGATCTGGGCCTGCCGGGGCTCATGTCGTCGGCCACGGCGGAGTGGGAGGACAAGATCGCCGCCCTCAAGGCCGATCCGGGCGAGGCTGACTTGACCGCGCGGCTGGATGCCATCCTGACCCGGCTATGAGCCTTGGAAGCCTGCGCCACCTGCGCCTGTTTCTGGCTGTCGTCGACGCGAGAGTGCCGACGTTGGCGGGCCCGGCTGGTTGCAGATGCGAACCCCGATTGGCCGGTAAGACCGGGATTGGGTAATCGGGATGGATACCGGCGGAGGACAAGGTCAGCTGTTCTTGGTGCGCGACACCGAGGGCATTGCGACGCTTGCGCAATACAGGGATCGAGGAACCCGTTGCTCCTAAGGCTCGCGGTGCAACAAGAAGGCGTCGTCGCATTAACGTTTCCCGCCATGTAGAACATTATGTGAATAAAATCAGGAGGGTGGTAAATTTCAACGCGAAAACAATGCCAAGTATCGGAGGGAACGCGACACCAGTCGAACCTTCTCTGGGCCAGACGACTGGCCGTAAACAGGGTCAAGGCGGAGGGGGTGCATTTCCCATCAGTACAAACAGCGCCAACGTCGCGATCAGACAGAGCCCGCCAAGCAGGATCGCCAGAATGGCTTGACCCGTTGCCTTTCCG
>JBBQHZ010000176.1:0-6914 GCA_038324445.1 Rhodobacterales bacterium
TATTTGATCATCTCGGCGGATTCCAGATCGGTGGTCACCACCGGGAAATCGCGCAGGAAGAGGGGCCGATAGATCTCGTCCATCACCTCGCTTGCGCGCGGCGTCTGGACGCCGACGACCACGCGGTCGGGGCGCATGAAATCGTCGATGGCGGCTCCCTCGCGCAGGAATTCGGGGTTCGACGCCACGTCGAATTCCGCATCGGGGCGCGCCTTGGCGATGACCTGCTTGACCCGGCGGTTGGTGCCGACGGGAACCGTGGATTTGGTGACGATGACGGCGTAGCCGGTCAGCGCCATGGCGACTTCCTCGGCGGCGGCCATCACATAGGTCAGGTCCGCGTGCCCGTCGCCCCGCCGCGTCGGCGTGCCGACCGCGATGAACACCGCTTCGGCCCCGTCCACGGCGGTCTTGAGGTCGGTCGTGAACGACAGCCGCCCGGCCTCGACATTCTTCGCCATCAGCGCATCGAGGCCCGGCTCGTAGATCGGCACCTTGCCTGCCTGCAACATCTCGATCTTGCGCGGGTCCTTGTCGACGCAGATCACATCATGCCCGAAATCCGAAAAGCAGACGCCCGAGACAAGGCCGACATAGCCGGTGCCGATCATCGTGATGCGCATGGTGGTGTATCCTCTTGAAACGCGACGCCGTCCTTGACCAGACGCGCCGAACGGGCCTTATCCCAGATAATCGACGTCGGAAACAGGTTCCGCCCAATCGGCGGTGCGCCCGTCCTCGGATCCCTGCACCGCGATATGGACCATCGGCGTGGTCGCCGTGGCGCCGTGCCAGTGCCGCTCGCCCGCCGGAATCCACACAGCATCGCCGGGGCGGATCACCTGCTTGGCCTCGCCCGCCGTCTGGGTCCAGCCTTCGCCTTCGACCACGATCAGCAACTGTCCCTGCGGATGCGTGTGCCAGTTGGTGCGCCCGCCGGGGGCGAAATGCACCCGCAGGGCATTGGTTCCGGCGGGGCCGTCGGGACGGTGCAGCGGGTCCATCGCAACGGTTCCGACGAAATACTCCGCCGGGGCGGCAACCCGCACGATGTCGGAGGCTTTGGTGATTTTCATGTGAGGCGGCCCTTGCGATCAGATCTGATAATAGTCCCGATACCACGCGACGAAGCTGGCGACACCCTCGGTGACCGGCGTTTTCGGGGTGTAATGGGTCAGCTGTTGCAGCAGGCTGGCATCGGCCCAGGTGGCGGGCACGTCGCCGGGCTGCATGTCCATGAAGTTCTTCTGCGCGCGGTGCCCGGTTGCGGCCTCGATCGCCTCGATGAAGTCCAGCAACTGCACGGATTGAGAATTGCCGATATTCACGATCCGGTGCGGCGCCACAGGCGACAGGCTGTCGCCCTCTACCGCTTGCGTCCCCGGCACGGCCTCGATCAGGCGCACGATGCCGTCGACAAGGTCGGTCACATAGGTGAAGTCGCGCGCCATGTCGCCGTGGTTGTAGACGTCGATCGTATCGCCTTCGAGGATCGCCTTGGTGAACTTGAACAGCGCCATGTCCGGCCGGCCCCACGGCCCGTAGACGGTGAAGAAGCGAAACATCGTAGTCGGCAGGTGGTAGAGATGCGCATAGGAATGCGCCATCACCTCGGTCGATTTCTTGGTGGCGGCATAGAACGACATCTGGGTATCGGCCTTGGCGGTTTCCGCAAACGGCATCTCGGTATTCGCGCCGTAAGCGGACGAGGTGCTGGCCAGCAAGGAATGCGTCGGCGGGAACGCCCGCATCGCCTCCAGCAACCGGAACGTGCCGATCAGGTTGGATTCCACGTAGCTTTCGGGATGGTCGATGGAATAGCGCACGCCCGCCTGCGCGGCGAGGTGGATCACCGCCTCGGGCCGATTCTGGCCCATCAGGTCGTGCAGCACGCCCGGCGTCTCGACCCGCGCATTGACGGCGGTGAAGCCGGGCGATTGCAGCAGCATCGCGTGGCGGCGTTCCTTCAGCGACACCTCGTAATAGTCGGTCATCGCGTCCAGCCCGATCACCCGCCACCCATCCGCCAGCATCCGCGCGCAGAGGTGATAGCCGATGAACCCCGCCGAACCGGTGACAAGTGCGGTTCTCATACGGTGTCCCCGGTTCCTGGGGTCTCCGAGGAATGCGGCCCGGTAATCCAGCCCCAGCTGGAGGCGCACATCTGGTCCAGCGTCTTTTCGGTGCGAAAGCCCAGCACCTCTTCCGCCTTGTCGGCCTTGGCGACATAGATCGGCACATCGCCCGCCCGACGGGCCGTGATGTGGTAGGGCACGTCGCGATTGCTGGCGCGCTTGTAGGCGGCGACCACCTCCAGCACGGAATTGCCGACGCCGGTGCCAAGGTTGACCAGATGGCTCTGCCCCTGCCGCAGCAGCGCGCCCAGCGAAAGGACATGGCCGCGCGCCAGATCGTCGACATGGATGTAATCGCGCACACCGGTGCCGTCCGGCGTGTCGTAGTCGTCGCCATAAACCTGCAACGCGGGCAATTCGCCCGCCGCCACCTTGGCGATATAGGGCATCAGGTTGTTGGGAATGTCGCGCGGATCTTCCCCGATCAGACGGCTTTCATGGGCACCTGCCGGGTTGAAATACCGCAAGATCCCGACGCCCCAGCGCGTGTCGGCACTGGCAAGCTGGCTCAGGATCTGCTCGCCGGTAATCTTGGTCTGACCGTAAGGGTTCATCGCGCGGAACTCGGCCGTCTCGGGCGTCGGCGTCTCGTCCGGGACGCCGTAGACGGTGGCAGACGAGGAGAACACGATCTTCCGGCACCCCGCCGCGTCCATCACTCGGAGAAGCGTGATCAGCCCGCCGATATTGACGTCGAAGTAGTCAAGCGGCTTGGCCACGCTTTCGCTGACGGCCTTCAACGCCGCGAAATGTACCACCGCGTCGAACCGATGGTCCGAAAACAGGGCGCCCAGCCTGTCCGCATCGCGGATATCGGCCTCGGCCACCGTCACCGGCTTGTCGGTCAGTAGGCCCAGCCGGTCGATCACCGAGCGGTTGGCGTTCTGGAAGTTATCCAGGATGGTCACCGCGTAGCCCGCCTCGACCAGCGCCACATAGGTGTGAGAGCCGATGTAACCCGCCCCACCCGTCAAGAGTATATGTTCAGCCATCTGCGGTTAGTGCCTTGCCCGATCTCCGCCTTGCGCGCGGGAGTGCCACGGATCGGCCCCTGTCGTCAAAGGCCAAAGGCGCGATGGTAAATTACTTCAGCGCAATCCGCTTCGCCGCGGGCACCAGCCCGTTGATCCTGGCAATATGCTCGGGCAGGCAGACCTTGGTGAAATCGTAGTGCCGCATCACATGCCTGCGCGCCGCCGGTCCCAGATGCGCATAGGTGCCGGGGCGCTCCAGCACATCCACCACGCGCTTCGCAATCTCTTCGGGCTTGAAGAAATCCGCCAGCAGCCCGGTCTTGCCATGCTCGATCGCCTCGCGCACCGGGCCCACGTCGGAGGCCACGATCGTGGCCCCCATCGACATCGCCTCCAGCAGCGACCACGACAGAACGAACGGCACCGTCAGGTAGATGTGGCAGCGGCTGACCTGAATGATCTTCTGGTAATCCTCGTAAGGAACCCGTCCCAGAAAGTGCACGCGCGACCAGTCCACCTTGTCGCCCACTTCCTTCTCCATCTCGGCGCGGTAGCCGCCTTCCTCGCCGGACTTCTTGCCATAGGACACGTCCGACCCGCCGATGATCAGCGCGCGGGCATTGGGCCGCGCCTCGAGGATCTTCGGCAGCGCGCGCATGAAACTGTGGAAACCGCGCGTCGGCTCCATGTTGCGGGCCATGTAGGTGAAGATCTCGTCCTCGCGCGTCACCGACCGGCCAAGGCGCCCCAACGGCACCGTGGCGTCGGGGTCCGGCAGCAGCTTGTCGGTGCGGATGCCGTCATGCTTGACGTAGATCTTGTCGCGGAACGCCTGCGGGAAGGTATCGCGCTGCCAGTTGGTCGGCGAATGTCCCAGATCCACGGTCTGCAGGTTGGCGAAGTTGACCGCGTTCCGCGCATGCATGGTGAAGGGCGCATGCGGGCTGGCGGGAAATTCCGGGTCGAACCCGACCGAGCCGCCTTCGGCCAGAAAGTAATACTCGAAATAGCCGATGATCGGCACATCGGCCCATACCTGCTTGAGGAACGTCAACTCGCCCCACCCGACGTGACCGATGATGATATCGGGGGTGAACCCCTCGGCGCGCAGCTTTTGTGCGGCCTGCGCGCAGCCGAACCCGTTGCCGGCGCATTCTTCCCAATACTGGGTCAGGGCATAGGCATCCTTGGCAGGCTTGTGGTGCGAGGCATATTGCACAACCCGCGCATTCTCCAGCTTCGGCACGTCCTTGCGCTGGGTCAGGAACACCAACTCGTGCTCGCCCTTGGCACGCAGCCAGGAGAACAGCTCTCGATACTGGCCGGGAAAGTTCTGGTGCACGAATAGAATTTTCATCGGTCTGCTTTACCTGCTTCTTGTTGACCCGATGTCCCAATCCCTTGCGGCGGACGCAAGGCGGAACTGCGGCGCACAGGGGGTTTGGTGTTGCCTGCAGGTCTCCTATATGGAACCAGACTTTCCAATAAACGCCAAAGGGGGAGTGCCCCATGACACTGACCACGAAAATCGCGTGGGACGACACCGTTCTGCCGTTCCAGCTTGACCGTTCCGACATTCGCGGCCGCGTCGCGCGGCTCGATACCACGCTGGACCGCGTGCTGGCGCAGCACGCCTATCCCGCCCCGGTCGAGGCTGTGGTGGCCGAGATGGCGCTGTTGACCGCGCTGATCGGGCAGACCATCAAGCTGCGCTGGAAACTGTCGTTGCAGGTTCGCTCCGACGGCCCGATCCGCCTGATCGCGACCGATTTCGTCGCGCCCGACGCGCCGGGGGAACCCGCGCGCATCCGCGCCTATGCCTCCTACGATGCCGACCGTCTGGACCTCGCCGCCCCCGCGTTTCCCCAGATCGGCGCCGGATATTTCGCCATCCTGATCGACCAGGGCCCCGACATGACGCCCTATCAGGGCATCACGCCGCTTGCTGGCGGTTCACTTGCCGCCTGTGCCGAGGCGTATTTCGCCCAGTCCGAGCAGTTGCCGACTTCCTTCGTGCTGTCCTACGGACAGGCGCGCGAACCCGGCAAACCGGCGACGTGGCGTGCCGGGGGCGTGATGCTTCAGGTGATGCCGGAATCCTCGCTCGAGGCCAAGGATGCCCCCTCGGGCGAAGACGGATTGCTGCTGGCCGAGGATCTGGTGGACGGCGATCTGCGCGAGGATTGGTCGCGTGCCAACATCCTCCTCAACACCGCCGACCCGATCGAATTGATCGGCCCCCATGTCTCGCCCACCGACCTGCTGATCCGGTTGTTCCACGAAGAAGGCCCCCGCGTCTTCGATGCCCAGCCGGTAGCCTTCGGGTGTTCGTGCTCGGCCGACAAGGTCCGCAACTCGCTCTCGATCTACTCGGCGGCCGAGATTGCCGAGATGACGACCGAGGACGGCATCGTCACCGCCGATTGCCAGTTCTGCGGCGCGCATTACGATTTCGACCCACTGACCTTGGGGGCCGAAGCCCGGAAAGATCCCGATGGGACACCGCGTTGATCTGACCAGGCTCGAGGCCGCGCTGTTAGTGAACCCGGCGCGGCCCTCGTCGGATTACGACCTCAATCCGCAGGTGGTCCTCCCCGCGGGCCGCATGCTGCGCTCCGCCGCCGTGCTGATCGGCGTGCTAGGGGGCGACGTGGTGCTGACCAAACGCGCCTCGCACCTCAAGCACCATCCCGGCCAGATCGCCTTTCCCGGCGGCAAGCTCGAAGGGGATGAAACGGTGGTCGAAGCCGCGCTCCGCGAAACGCACGAAGAGATCGGGCTTGATCCGGCCAGCGTCACCCTGCTGGCGGAACTGCCCTCGCACGAGACGGTGACAGGTTATACCGTGACCCCCATCCTCGCCCGGATCGAGCGGGATTTCGTGGCGGTTCCCGAAATCGGGGAAGTGGCCGAGGTGTTCCGCGTGCCGCTTTCCTTCCTGATGGACCAGGCGAACTACACTATCGAAGGCCGCCGCTGGCGCGGCATGCGGCGGGAATATTACGTCGTACCCTACGGCCCCTATTACATCTGGGGCGCCACCGCGCGGATGCTGAAATCCCTTGCGGACAGGGTGGCGTGATGCGGCTGCAGGCGGATTGGCTGACCCATCCCGGCACCGTGGCGGTGTTCGACGCGCTCCGTGATCACAAGGCGTGGTTTGTTGGCGGCTGCGTGCGCAACGGCCTGCTCCAGCAGCCGGTCCATGACATCGACATCTGCACCGACGCTCTGCCGCAGGCGATCATGGATCTGGCCGAGGCGGCGGGCCTGAAGGCCGTTCCCACCGGCATCGACCACGGCACCGTCACCGTCATCGCCCATGGCAGACCGCACGAGGTTACGACCCTGCGCCGCGATATAGACACTGACGGAAGGCGCGCCACCGTCGCCTTCACCGACCAGATCGGGCCTGACGCCGCGCGCCGCGATCTCACCATGAATGCGCTTTACGCCACGCGCGACGGCGACGTGCTTGACCCCAACGGCGCGGGCTTGGCCGACCTTGCGGCGCGCCGCGTGCGCTTCATCGGCGACGCGACTGCCCGCATCACCGAGGACTATCTGAGGATCCTGCGCTTCTTCCGCTTCCACGCCTGGTATGCCGATCCCACGGGCGGCATCGACGCCGAGGCGCTTGATGCCTGCGCCGCCAATATCGACGGCATTGCCCAGCTATCGGCCGAGCGTATCGGCGCCGAGATCAGAAAACTCCTCTCCGCGTCCGACCCCGCGCCCGCCGTCGCGGCGATGGATCACGCGGGCGTCCTTGCGGCCGTCCTGCCCGGCGCGTCGTCGCGGTTGC
>JBBQHZ010000177.1:0-6911 GCA_038324445.1 Rhodobacterales bacterium
CGCCATTGCAATCAATCGGGGATGCTGGTTAAACAGGGTCACGAGGTACAGTCTTGGTTGCCCCAGCCTGCGCATAGCGCGTTAAAGGGGCCTGTCTTGGAGAATATTATGAAGAAACTTGCTCTTGCTGCTGCTCTGTCCGTTGTCGCCACTGGCGCCTTCGCAGGTGGTTTTGTCGCTCCCGCGGTCATCGAACCCGTTGTCATCGTTGAAGACACCGGCTCGTCCGCTGGCGGCATTCTGGTTCCCGCCATCGCAGTTCTGCTGCTGGTTCTGGCGCTGCACCACTCCTGATCTGCGGATCAGCTAGAAAATCGAAAAGGCGCCCCCGCAAGGTGGCGCCTTTTTCTTTGGTCGCGGGGATATTGAAGCAAGGTGGACATGCCACATCACGCGGCTGTCAAAGCCCCGCTTCGGCCTCAATCTGCTTGCGGCTCTTGCGCTCGCGCTCGGTCGCCGATTTCAACTGACCGCAGGCGGCCATAATATCCTCGCCCCTCGGCGTGCGGATCGGCGAGGCGTAACCCGCCTTGTAGACGATATCCGCAAAGCGCTCGATTCGCTCCCAATCGGACCGCTCATACGGCGCGCCCGGCCATTCGTTGAACGGGATAAGGTTGATCTTCGCGGGGATGCCCTTGATCAACTGCACCAACCGGCGCGCATCGGCGTCGGAATCGTTCACGCCTTTCAGCATCACGTATTCAAACGTGATCCGCTCGGAATTTGACGCCTTGGGATAGGCGCGCAACGCATCGAGCAATTCCGCAATCGGCCAGCGCTTGTTGATCGGCACCAGCGTATCGCGCACCGCGTCCGTGGTGGCGTGAAACGACACCGCCAGCATGCACCCGATCTCGTCCGCCGTCCTGGCGATCTCGGGCACCACGCCCGACGTGCTCAGCGTGATCCTGCGCCGCGACAGGGAAATCCCCTCGGGGTCCATCGCGATCTTCATCGCATCGCGGACGTTGTCGAAATTATACAGCGGCTCGCCCATGCCCATCAGCACGATGTTCGACACCAGTCGCGGCTTGGCATCGCTGCCTTCGCCCACGGCGGTCCATTCATCCAGATCGTCGCGTGCCAGCATCACCTGGCCGATGATCTCGCCCGCCGTCAGGTTGCGCACCAGCTTCTGCGTGCCGGTATGGCAGAACGAACAAGTCAGCGTGCAGCCGACCTGGCTGGAGATGCACAGTGTCCCGCGATCAACCTCGGGGATGTAGACGACCTCCACCTCATGCCCACCGGCAATCCGCACCAGATACTTGCGCGTGCCGTCTGCGCTGACCTGCTTGGTCACGACCTCGGGCACCTCGGCCACGAAGGTGGCGGCCAGCATGTCGCGGTAATCCTTTGACAGGTTGGTCATCTGCGCAAAATCGCGCTCGCCCTTCTGGTAGAGCCATTGCCACACCTGCTTGGTCCGCATCCCGGCCTGCCGCTCCGGCGTGCCGGCCGCGATCAGGGCCGCGCGCATTCCGTCGCGGGTCAGGCCGATCAGGTTGATCGGCCCGTCGGGCAGTTTGCGGGGGATGGTGTGGACGTCCTGCGTGATGGGCGCAGGACGGGGAGCGGTGGCGGACATGGCGGACTTCCTAGTGTAACAACCCGCGTCACATATAGGAACGGGCCAGTCTTCGCAAACGGGGCTTCGCAAACGGGCCTTCACAAACCCGCCGTCAGAAACGCGCCATCACGATCAGGGGCGCGCTCAGCTACCGCAGCGCGTCTCGGCATCCTCGACCGCCGCCGTGAAGCCCAGCAGGCTGAACGTGTCCGCCGTCTGCGTCCCGCGCGCGGATCGCGCCGTCAATGTCGCCTCGGCGCCGCGCTTCATCGCGGTGATGATGCGGTCATCGTCCTGCGGCGACGCGGCCCAAGCCATTTCGCCCTCGGTGAACAACTCGAAAGAGGTGTCGCCGACGTCCATGGTCACGGTGGACCCTTCGGCAAAGGGATAGCCACCGGTAAAGCTGACTTCGCCCAGGCGTTCCTGTCCGGGCCAGAACGACACGAACATCAGAACCTCGCCCCGACGCACGGACACTTCCAGTCCTTCCCTGGTATTCACCGACGATGCGGGCGTCGACACGACCCAGCACTGGGTCGGATCGCTTTCGATGAATACCGACCAATCGGTCTCGGCGTTCACGCGGTTGGTGGATTCGTCCTGCGCATGGGCGACCGTCGCCGAAATGGCAATCGCCCCTGCCAACAGACCAGCAAGATATGACTTCATGATCAAAAGAGCCTCCAGCCCTGTCTCTGCCTCTGGTCGGCACCCATTTTATGGGTCATGCAAATAGCAGGGTGTCCGACCAATAGTGAAGCGTAACCTAGCCGAAACGCTTTGCTGAAAAAAGCCCCGGTGGCGGAATATTGCCGGGATGTGAAGGGATTGAGATCAAATGACCGAGACAACGAACGCGGCCGAGGTGCTGGTCGAGGTCCATCGCGGGCCGATTCTGGAATCCGTGCATCGCGGGCATGCCGTTGTCTGGCGCCATGGCGACGGCGTGATCGCGTCCTGGGGCCATTCCGAGGCGCGGATCTTGCCCCGCTCGTCCTCGAAGATGATCCAGGCGCTGCCACTGGTCGAAAGCGGCGCCGCCGATGCCGTCGGCCTGACGCCCGAGCATCTGGCGCTGTCCTGCGCGTCGCATCAGGGTGCCGCCATTCACACCGACCGCGTCGACCGCTGGCTGGCGACCTTGGACCTGTCCGAGACCGATTTCCGCTGCGGCGTGCAGTGGCCCAGCGACATTCCCGCGCGCGATGCCCTGATCTGTTCGCACTGCGGCCCCGACCAACGGCACAACAACTGCTCGGGCAAGCATACCGGCTTTCTGACGCTGACCCGACACCTGCGCGCAGGGCCTGAATACGTCGATCCGTCCCACCCGCTGCAGCAGGCGATTTCCGAGGCGTGGGACGACGTTACCGATGACGCGAACCCCGATTTCGCGATCGATGGCTGCTCCGCGCCGAACTTCGCCACGCGGCTTGATAGGTTAGCGCGGGCGATGGCCGAATTCGCCGCCGCACGACCCGATGGCGGCACCCGGCAGGCGGCCATGGTGCGCCTGCGCGAGGCGATGATGGCCCATCCCGATCTGGTCGCGGGCGAAGGCCGCGCCTGCACCCGGCTGATGCGCGCCATGAACGGCCGCGCCGCGATCAAGACCGGCGCCGAAGGTGTGTTCATCACCATCATCCCCGAACTGAAGATCGGCGTCGCCCTGAAAATCGCCGATGGCGCGACACGCGGATCGGAGGCGGCGATCACCTCGATCCTGAGCACCCTCGGCGTGCTCGACCCCGCTCATCCCGTGGCGCGGGAATTGTCCCACGGCCCGATCAGGAACTGGAACGGGATCGAGACGGGCCATTACCGCGTGGCCGACACGCTGACCGGCTGGCGCGTCTAGCCGGCCATTTCCTGATTGGGAAAGATGCCCTCGCCCAACCGCTCCATTACCTTGCCCTGAATGATAGCCTTCTTCAGCGGTTTGGTGATGTAGTCGTCCAGCCCCGCCGCCAGGATGCGTTCCCTGTCGCCTTCAAGCGCGTGGGCCGTCATCGCGATCATCGGGACCGGCGGCAGGCCCTGCGCAGCCTCGTGGGCGCGAATCAGGCGGGCAGCTTCCAGCCCGTCCATCTCGGGCATGGAAATGTCGGTCATGACCAGATCGGGCCTGTCGCGCAGATAGGCGTCCACCAACTCGCGCCCGTCGGCCGTCATTTCCAGATCGATGTCGAGACCCTTGAGCATGGTGCGGAAAACCAGCTGGTTGGTCTTATTGTCCTCGGCCGCCAGCAGGCGCGGGCGGCGCCGCGGGGGTGTTTCGGGCACCACGGGCGCGTCAGGCACTGCCTCCTCGACCGATGCGGGCTTGCGCCACAGAAGTTGCGCCCGCAGGGCCGCCAGACCCTGATCCATCATCACAGCCTGGAAGCCATCGACCCCTCCTGCGTCACCCGGCGGACACAGCCGCGCGCCCGCAAAATCCACCGCATCCAGCGCCTGCACGATATCGGTCGCCGCAACGACCGGGTCGCACAGGATCACCGCCTGCGTCCCTTCCAGATCGCGCGCGGTCGGCACGCGGCGCAGCAGCGTCACTTCCGCGTGCAACCGGCTCAACGCGTCAAGGACATGCTCCTCCTGCGTCGATCCGCGCCCGATCAACAGCACCCGCGCCAGATCGACCGGCAGGCCCGCCACGGGGTGCGAGCGCGCGACCGGGTCTTGCTTCAGGCATACCCGGAAGCCGAAGGCCGATCCGCGCCCCGGCTCTGATTCCAGCCACATCTCGCCGCCCATCATCTCTATCAGTCGACGGGAAATCGCGAGTCCAAGGCCGGTGCCGTCATGCCGGCGATTGGCCTTGTCCTCCACCTGATTGAACTCGCCGAACACATGCGCCTGCTTGTCCGCCGCAATCCCGATGCCGGTATCCTGCACGACGATGCTGATGTGCAGGTCATCGTCCCCCACCGGCTGCGGACTGGCCAGCACCTGCACCGTCACGCTGCCCTTCGGCGTGAACTTGATGGCGTTGCCGATCAGGTTGGTCAAAACCTGTCGTATCCGCCCGCGATCCCCGATCATCCGGTCGGGAAGGAAGATGTCGTAGTCCAGCTTCAACTCCAGATCGCGCCCGGCGATTCCCGGTTGCAGCAGGCGGAAAATCTCTCTCACGGTGGCGTTCAGATCGAAACTGTCCTCGTGCAGCGCCATCTTGCCCGCCTCGATCTTCGAGAAGTCGAGCACGTCGTTGATGATGACAAGCAGCGCCTCGCCAGAGTTTCGGATGGTGTCGGCGTAAAGCTGTTGCTCCTCGGTCAGGGGGGTGTCGCGCAGCAACTCGGCCATGGAGACGACACCGTTCATCGGTGTCCTGATCTCATGGCTCATGTTGGCGAGGAAGTTGGATTTGGCGCGGCTCGCGATCAGCGCCTTGTCGCGGGCGACGCGCAACTGCCGTTCGCGGCGGATGTTGGGGGTGATATCCACCGCCAGCGACACGTAATCGCCCTGCGGCGTCTGCTTGTCGTTCAGCCGGATATAGGCGCCGCTCCACAGCTTGATATCGACGCGCGGGATCGGGTTCATTTCCCACCGGGCGATCATCCGGTCGATCCAGTCATCCGCCGACTCGGTCTGCACGTCGACGATTCCCTCCTCCACCGCAATCCGCAGGATCGCCTCGTAGCTGGCCCCTTCGGCGACGTCGGGGATGCCATCGAACACCTTGAAGAAGGCCGGATTCGCGGCCACCAGCCGCCAGTCGCGGTCAAAGACGGAAAAGCCATCCTCCGTCGCCGTCAGCGCGTCCCACAACCGCCGCTGCGCCGTCACGGCGCGTTCGGTGGCAACGTCCAATTGCGCCTGCGCCTTGGTCGTCTTGCCCTGCAGAAGCTTGTTTTCTTCCCGTTGCTCAATCACTTGCGTGGACAGTGCCGAGGCATGTTCGGCCAGCTTGCGATTGGCCGAATACAATTCCTCCGACCGCAGGGCCAGCAACTGCTCTGCCTGCAGGCGGGCGCGTCTTTCCTGCGCCATCCGGTCGTTGAAATTGCTCGCGGTCATTCAGGTGTCCATCAGCAGGGGCAAGCAATATCCCCCATCGGCGGTTGTGCGCGAACTCGCTGAATATAGCGTTAATCCGCCATTGCCGTGGAGGAATCATGGACACTCTTGCGCCCCCCGTGGCACCGTCCCCACATTGATTTATTGAAGCCATTTCCGAGGGTATGATGCGTCATCTGTGGCCATTGGTCGTTTGCGTCTTGCTGGCCTTTGGCCTGAGCCACCCCGCGATGGCGCAAGACATGGTGCCGGAACGCACCACGATCATCGTGCGCGATGTGGACTTCCCCGGTGGCGACCTGCGCCCGATCTTCGACACCACGCTGACCGCTTGCGACGCCGCCTGCCGGGCCGATCCCGATTGCACCGCCTTCACCTTCAACAGCCGCAGCAACGCCTGTTTCCCCAAATCCGCCTATGGCGAGGCGGTGGCCTTTTCCGGCGCCGTTTCAGGGATCATCCGCGCGGCGACGGCGGGTGCCGAGGCGCTGGCCAATCGCCGCTGGTCCGACATGGCCTTCCTGTCGCAGGCCGATATCGATGCGGCCTACGCGCAGGCCGATAGCCTCGGCCTGACCGATTACAGCGGTCAGTTCCCGGCTGAAGACTGGCGCCTGAGCGCCCAGGGCGCGTTCGACGAGGGCGATACCGAGGGTGCCATGCGCCGCATCGGCGCCGCCGTCGCCACCGGCGATCAGGCCCGCGACTGGACGGCCTATGCCCGCTACCTGCTGGCCATCGAGACCGACAATGGTTCCGAGATGCAGCAGTTCGAGGCGCGCGCCCTGACAGCCGCCACCAACGCCGCCCTTCGCGCCTCCGACGGCGCGGAACTGGCCGATGCGCTGGACATGCTGGCCGTGGCGCTGGAGCGGGGTGGCCGCGGCGCGGATGCCATTCCCGCCTTGCGGCTGGCCATTGCCAACAACCGCACGCAGGCCCGCGACGAGGCGCTCGACCGCGTCCTTGGCCTCTTCGGCTTTCGCGTCACCGATACCCGCGTCGATGTGGAGGCGGATTTCCCCCGCATCTGCGCCACCTTCTCGGAACCCTTGGCAGCGGGCGGCGTGATCTACGGCGATTTCGTGCAATCCACCGTGTCGGGCCTCGCGGTCGAGGCCGATGGCCGCCAACTGTGCCTGTCGGGCGTGCGCCATGGCGAGCGGTATGAATTCACCCTCCGCGCGGGCCTGCCCGCCGCCTCGGGCGAAGTCCTCCACGCGCCGGTCACCCTGCGTCAATATGTGCGCGACCGCGCCCCCTCGGTCCGGTTCGCGGGCCGTGCCTATATCCTGCCCGCCAGCGAGGGCGG
>JBBQHZ010000178.1:0-6901 GCA_038324445.1 Rhodobacterales bacterium
ACGAGGCCTGGGCCGCGCGCAAGCGGGTGCGTCGGCAGCGCGCCATCTGGGCGCTGATGGTGTCGGTCACGATCACCGTGGTCTGGGCGATCACCGTCACGGCCCTTGGCCTCTGGCCGCGTGTGGTCGGGCAATGGCCGGCGTCGCTGACCATGGTGTTTGGCAGCATCGTCGCAGGCTCCACCCCGCAGGGCGGCGGCGCGGTGGCCTTCCCGGTATTCACCAAGATTCTGGATATGCCGGCACAGGTGGCGCGGACCTTCTCGCTCTGCATCCAGACCATCGGCATGGGGGCGGCGACGCTGTCCATCATCATCAACCGCCGCCCCGTGGAATGGCGCACAGTGGCGATTGCCACCAGTGCGGCGGCGGTGGGCTTTCTCGTGATGCTGTTTCTGGCCTCCGACCCCTCGGTGCCCTATCGCCCGTCCGTCCTGCCGGGGCCCTATGTGAAGGTCACCTTCACCATCGTGCTGGTGTCGATGGCATTCATCGTTTTTTATGGCACCCGCATCAAGGTGCGCGAGGTGCACCGGGTTCTGCCGACGCTCAACGGACGGATGATTGCCACCTATATCGCCATCGGGCTGATCGGTGGCGCCAGCGCGGCGTTGGTCGGGTCCGGCGCGGATGTGTTCATCTACCTCGCGATGGTGGTGTTCTTCACCGTTGATCCCAAGGTCGGCGTGCCGACCAGCGTGGTATGCATGGCCTGCATCTCGATCCTCGGGTTCCTGACCCTCGGCATCTGGGACCAGCAACTGTTCGTCGGCCTCGATGACGCGGGCAATGTCGTCCAACTGGGCGACGCCGCCGTCACGCAGAACGCGGCAGGCCAGCTTGTCTTCGGCGAGGGGCCGGGCGGGCCGCCGATCCAGTTCGATCTCTTCGGCCTGTGGCTGGCTGCCGTGCCGGTGGTGTGCTGGGGCGCGCCGTTCGGCAGCTGGCTCGCCTCGCGCATGACGGCGCGGCAACTGGTGACGTTCGTGACCCTTCTGGCCCTGGCCGAGGTGCTGTCGACGGCGATCTTCCTCGAGGAATTGCGCACCGACCCGGCGCTGCTGACCTACGCCATCGTCGGTACTGCGCTGACGCTGGCGCTGTTGTGGTTGATCGCGACTTACCGGACGCGGTTGTTCCAACTGCCGGATGTGAACCTCGACGCCAGCGTGAATGAAGATCGGATCGACGTGGCGGGCGATTATCGCCGCGGCAAGGCAGGTGCCAAATGACCCAGTGGCTCGACTACCGCGATCTGGTCTTTCTGGGCGAAAGCAACCACGGCCTTTACTACCGCGCCCGGCCCCCGGCGCGCCTCGGTGTTGACAGCGATGTGGCGATCAAGGTGCTGGTGCGCGGGTCGAGCGATTACCAGTGGAACGCCGTCGCGCGCGAGATCAGCCTGCTGCAGCAGATATCCTCGCCCTACGTGGTCCGCTGTCTGGAGGCGGGGCACGACAAGGGACGGCTCTATTTCGCGATGGATTATGCCGTGATGGGAACGCTCGCGCGCCCCGCGCGCCCGCTCTCGCGGCTGGAGCGGGTGCGGGCCCTGTCCCACGGCGTGCGCGGCCTTGGGATTCTGCACGCCATGGGCGTTATCCACCGCGATGTGAAGCCCGCGAAAATTCTGGTGCACGAGGGCGGCGGCCGCCTGAACGACCTCGGCATCGCCGAGGACAGTTTCGTGGCGCAAGGCGCGGTGCCCACCGGCTCCATCGGGTTCATGGCCCCTGAGGTTGCGCTTGGCGATCACGCAACGGCGCAAAGCGACCTCTACAGCGCCGGCTCGACGCTGCACCTGATCCTGACGGGTCGCAGCATCTTTCCCGCCATCCCGCGCCACGACATGCTGGCGGCCCTGCGCCATGTTTCGACCACCGCCCCGACCCTGTCAGACGATCCCCGTTTCCCGCAGCTGCTGGCGCTGGTCCGCGATTGTCTGGCAACCGACCCCGCCAAACGCCCGGCAACGGCCGCAGAGGTCGCCGACCGCATCGAGCAAGCCCTCGACGCGGAATGCGTCGCCCATCCGGACGCGTGACAGGGCAGGGGGAGCGGGCCACGGCCCCCGTCGGGTCGGAAACGTCGCAGGCGGAGAGGCGGAAGGCAGAGGGGCTTCCGACGGCTTCTTGATGCGGAAGCCGTCAGGCAGCAAGCATTTCCTCGCTGCCTCTGCGACTATTCCGTGTCTTTCCAGACAGTTGCGAAAACGGCGCCGCATCGGGGCATTTGCTGCTCTGTCGCCAATGGCGGGGCCGACTGGTTGCGCTGTCGCCATGACACGCGGTGCGCGGAACGCAATAATGACAGATTGCCCTCGCCGGTATGCGCCTGCCGTCGGAAAGCAAAGCCTCGGCAGCGTCAGGGGAAACGTCAGGTCGCCGGGGAAGGGTCGCGACATCACGGCCGATCAACGGAGGAACACGGGGCAGGGGTCCGACGCTGTCGTCAGTTCCGCTCAGGCCTGCAGAGCGCAATCGGGTCGCGAAACTTGCTGGCTCACCAAGCAGTCCCATCGAGACAGCCAACATTGATCGGGTGAGGGATTCAACGGATGATTGCCCCATCCCTTGAGCGCGAAGCACCTTTCCCGCCCGACGACATCTCCCCGAGTTTCGGGAACAAGAAGCACAAGGGACAGGCATTGCAAAGGGTGGACTTCCCGATCATCGGCGAGGTTCTCGTGTAGACCCTGACAATTGCAACCGTTGCCATGTTTCCAAAACCGACTTGTGCTTGCGAAGCCTCAGAAAGCGTTTCGATCTTGCCGGCGCCGCGACCGGGTCATGACGCAGAGCATGAAACCGATGCACTCATCGACAGACCCTCGAACTGCGGTCTTGGTTGCGCTTCCGAGACAGAAAGATACAGCAGCGCGCGAGGCACTGTCCTTGCTGTAACGGCGGCAAAACATATCGAATTTTCGGTCAAGGCAGCGAAGGATCGAGGATGAGCCCTTGCCTTACCCTCAGAATTTCAGATCTGGCTTTGGAACCCTGATCCCAAGCACATCCACGATGTCGGCCACCCGCGCCGCGCCGTATTAAACCAGTCAAATCAGATTCGCGACGACGCAATCCATCCGTCGCTCCCCATGCGCAAACCCTCACACCGCAACCTGCAATCTGAGCGGCGCAAAACGCGCCGCTTCCCAAAGCGCGATCACCCCTCAGCTACCCGGTTGCCTGCTCACGCGACCCGTCTTGTCCGCCGTGCGTCCATCCCAGTTGAAGACACCGAGGCGAAACCGCTACCGGAATTCAGCAGGCTGAATTTCGACACCGATTCTGCGAGTCCTCTGGCATCCTCATTCAGCGCATGGATTGCCGCCGTCGCTTCTTCGACCATGGCCGCGTTCTTTTGCGCCAGTTGGTCGAGTTCCACGACGCCGGTATTGATTTCCCCCAGGCCATTGGATTGCTCCTTGGTCGCCGAGGCGATCGTGGCAACCAGTTCCGAGATATGGTTGACGCGGCCGACGATGTCCTCAAGGGCGATACCCGTTTCCCCGACCAGGGCCACACCGCGTTTGACCTGTTCCGAGCTCTGGCTGATCAGGGATTTGATTTCCCTCGCAGAGTCGGCGCAGCGTTGCGCCAGCCCTCGCACCTCGGACGCGACCACGGCAAAACCGCGCCCGGCATCCCCGGCCCTTGCCGCTTCCACGCCCGCATTCAGGGCGAGCAGGTTGGTCTGGAACGCAATGTCGTCGATGACGCTGACGATGGTGGTGATCTGGCTCGATGACCGTTCGATCTCTGTCATCGCCTCGATGGTGCGCGACACCACGGCACTGCTGCTTTCCACCTTCTTGCGGGCTTCGTTGGTTGTGCGTTCCGCGTCGCGCGCGCCCTCGGCCGACGATTTCACCGAGGACGTCAACTGCTCGAGGGCCGCCGCACTTTCTTCCAGCGTCGCCGCCTGCGCTTCCGTGCGCACCGCCAGATCATCCGACGCCTTGCTGAGCTCATCGGCCCCGTTGCGGATGCTTTCCGTCGAGATCACGACCTGTTGGATGGCCTCGCTCAACGTCGACACCGTTGCGTTGAAGTCGGTGCGAAGCTGTTGATAACCTTCGGGGAATTCGCGATTGATCAGCACCGTCAAATCGCCCTTTGCCAGTTGAGACAAGCGGCCGCTGATGTCTTTCATGACCTCGTTCCGCTCCGCATCCCTGAGATGTTGGGCTTCGTCCGCCTTGCGTTGCGCTTCCTGAAGCTGCTCTTTCTCGTTCAAGGCGTCGCGGAAGACACCCAGTGCGCGCGCCATCTCGCCAACCTCGTCACGACGGTCCTGGCCGGATACCTCCGCCGAAACATCGCCATCGGCCAGTTTTCGCATCGACACGGTGACGCGCTGAATGGCTGCCGCGATGGTGTTGCCCATGATCCATGCCAACAACCCGCCCAGAAGAACCGACAAGATCACGGCGCCGTTGATTTGCAGCATTGTCTGGTTGCGCAGGGTGCTGGCAGTTGCTTCGCGTTCTTCCATAAGACCGCTTTCGATCCCCGAGAACTCGTCCATGATGGCGCGGAACTCGTTGATATGAACCGCACCGCGCCCTTCGCCGACCCTATCCGCCATGTCATCCATTGTCGCGGCATCGCCGATCTGGCGGCGTAACTGCAGCATTGGCTCGACAATCTGCAGGTGCCAGTCGCCGATGAGCGATTGGATCTCGAGGAGGCGCTGAACCTGCGCCGGGTTGTCGCTTACGGTTTCCGCAAGTTCGGTGCTCAGTCTGCTGAACCGTTCCCAGCCTTCGTTCAAAGGCTCCAGAAACGCATCGTCCCCCGCCAGAAGAAAGCCGCGCAAGCCGTTTTCCATGTCGACAGCCGCGCTCAGGATCTGCTCGGACACGCCGATGACATCATAGGTGTGCTCCACCCATTGCAGGCTTTCAGCGACGTCCGATGACGAGGCGAGGCCGTTCGCCAAAGCGCGGTTCAGGGCGGCGACCCGATCTTCCAGAAGACCCCGTTCAATGCCGGAGAATTCTGCGATCAACTCCCGAAAGGCGTCGAAATAGGCGAGTCCCTCGCGCTGGCCGACGACATCGGCCAGATCGTTCATGGTCAACGCGTCACCGATTGCCGCGCGCAGGGCAATCTCTTCCTCCGCTACCTCCGCCTGCCATTGCCGCAAGACATCTTCAGCCTGCTGAAGGCGCGCCACCTGGAGGGGATTGTCGCTGACGGTTTCGCGCAGGCTTGCGAGCGTCTCGTAGGCAGAGGTTTCGCCTGCATGATACGGCTCGAGGAACGTATCGGTCCCCGCCAGAAGGTAGCCGCGCAAGCCGGATTCCATGCTCACGGCCGAGGCGACGATGTGGTCGGCATTCTCCAGAACGTGCTGAGTATGAGCAACCCACTCCTGCGAATTGGAGAGCCTGTTGAGATTGATCGTTGCGATCACCCCGATCGACATGGTCAGGATCAATGGCATCGCGATCACGAGGAAGATCTTTGTCTTCATGCGAGAGTTCTTCATGGAGAACCTGTCAAAGACGGTTTTCGATTTCTTGGCGTCTTGCATGGTGATCCCCGGATTTGATCTTCGATAGGGGTGTGTAGCGGCCCGGTCGTTAAGACTTGGTTTCGAAAGCCGCCCGGCGCGTTCCTAATTCACCTGGTCGGCGCTTTGGCCTACGCGGGCATCAAGGGTCGGAAGGTTTGCCTTCGGCTGATCTGGGCCACCTCCCAGGCACGGGACGGGATCAGGCGGAGGCGATGTTGTCCCCCAGCGCGAGGATCCGCTACCGTAAGCCGGTCAAGGCGAACACGGCATTGGCCGGTGCGGCCCCCCGGTCCGATCTGACCGATGGTGACATCGGGGACAAAACCCGGGATCGGTGGGCCGAGCACTACGCGCAGGGACAGAACGGTGGCCCAGAACTGCCAAACGCCGGTATCTGAGAGATTGCCAAATTGCCGGACAAGACCGTCGTTCGCGGAAAGAGGGATATCGAGGTCAAGTGTCGGACCCTTTCGTCGTGCAGTTCGTGCGCTTTGCGGGCGATATGGTGCGCGGTGATTTCGGCTATTCCTTCCGCACGCGCGAACCGATTGGCGAGATTCTGCTGTCGCGCCTGCCAGCCAAGCTGGAACTGGGCACCGTCGCGCTGCTGATCTCGCTGATCGTGGGCATTCCTGCGGGCGTCTTTACCGCACTTCGGCCGCGCGGTCTGGTCAGCCAGTCGATCCTGATCGGCACGCTGATCGGCGTGTCCATACCAACCTTCGTGATCGGTATCCTGCTGATATTTCTCTTCGGGGTGCAGCTTGGATGGCTGCCGACTTTCGGGCGCGGCGGCACGATCGAGGTCGGTTGGTGGCGATCATCGCTCTTCACCGTCGACGGCTGGAAGTCGCTGCTCCTGCCGGCGCTGACCCTTGGCCTGTTTCAACTGACGCTGACGATGCGGTTGGTGCGCGCGCAGATGATGGAGGTGATGCGCACCGACCATATCCGATTTGCCATCGCGCGCGGCGTGCCCTGGCGGTCCATCCGCTACCGGCACACGTTGTCGAACACCATGATCCCGGTCATCACCATCATCGGGCTGCAATTCGGTGGCGTGATCGCCTTTTCCATCGTCACCGAAAGCGTGTTCCAGTAGCCCGGCATGGGCCTGCTGTTCCTTGAATCGATCCGCTTCGTCGATATCCCGGTGTTGAGCGTCTACCTCGTGGTCATCGCCTTCTTCTTCGTGCTGATCAACCTGTTGGTTGATCTTCTCTATGTCGCCATCGACCCCCGCCTGCGCGTGCGGGAGAGCGTCTGATGCCCGCAAACGGAAAAATTGCCCGCCTGATGCAATCCGAAGGGGTCTGGCTGTTTTCGCGCAGACCCGCCGCAATCCTGGCCGCCAGTAACTACTGTGCTGATCTTGACG
>JBBQHZ010000179.1:0-6843 GCA_038324445.1 Rhodobacterales bacterium
CCCGCCGAAACCCTGACCTGGACCGAGGTGCATGGCCGCGTGACGCAGGCCGCGAACCTCTTCCGCTCGCTTGGGATCGGTCCGACCGATACGGTCGCCTATATCCTGCCCAACTGCAACGAAGCGGCAATCACGCTGCTCGGCGGGGCCGTGGCAGGCATCGTGAATCCGATCAACCCGCTCCTCGAGGCCGAACAGATCGCCTCCATCCTGCGCGAGACGCGGGCCAAGGTCGTGGTCACACTGAAGGCGTTCCCGAAAACGGACGTGGCGCAAAAGGTCAATGATGCCATTGCCTTGGCACCCGGTGTTCAGGCGGTTCTTGAGGTCGATCTGCTGCACTACCTGACCGGGATCAAGAAACTGATCGTGCCGCTGATGCGCCCGAAGAACCCGGTCAAGCACCGCGCCCGCGTGCTGGATTTCGCCCGCGAATGCGCCAAACAGCCGCGCGAACTGGCGTTCGAGGATGTCCGCGCCGACCGCGTCGCCTGCTATTTCCATACCGGCGGGACCACCGGCATGCCCAAGGTGGCGCAGCACAAATATTCCGGCCTGATCTACAATGGCTGGATCGGCCACACGCTTCTGTTCACCGAAAAGGACGTGGTGATCTGCCCGCTGCCGCTTTTCCACGTCTTTGCCTGCCACGTCATCTTGATGGCCATGGTCGCTTCGGGGGCCCATGTGGTGTTCCCGACGCCGCAGGGCTATCGCGGCGAGGGGGTGTTCGACAACTTCTGGAAGCTGGTGGAACGCTGGGGCGTCACCTTCATCATCACCGTTCCCACGGCGATTGCGGCCATGATGCAGCGCCCGGTGAACGCTGACATCTCGACCGTGAAAACCGCGTTTTCCGGCTCGGCGCCCCTGCCGGTGGAACTTTTCAAGCGCTTCGAAGCGGCGACAGGCGTGGCGCTGGTCGAGGGCTACGGCCTGACCGAGGCGACCTGCCTCGTGTCGTGCAACCCGGTCGAGGGTGAAAAGAGGATCGGCTCGATCGGCGTTCCTTTCCCCCATTGCGACGTGAAGATATTGTTGCAAACCGCTGAGGGGCCTCGGGAATGTGGGATCGATGAAGTGGGCGAGATCTGCATCGACAACCCCGGCGTGTTCGCCGGCTCGACCTATACCGAGGTCGATAAGAACCACGACCTGTTCCACCACGATGTCTACCTGCGCACCGGCGATCTGGGCCGGAAGGACGCCGATGGCTACCTGTGGATAACCGGGCGCGCCAAGGATCTGATCATTCGCGGTGGCCACAACATCGACCCCGCCGCGATCGAGGAGGCGCTGGCCGGTCATCCCGCCGTCGCGATGGCGGGCGCCATAGGTCAACCCGATGCTTTTGCCGGCGAATTGCCCTGTGTCTATGTTGAATTGGTGGCCGGATCGACCGCCACCCAGGCCGAGCTTCTGGCCTACGCGTCCGAGCATGTCCACGAACGCGCGGCGCAACCCAAGTATCTGGAAATACTCGACGAATTGCCGAAAACGGCGGTCGGCAAGGTATTCAAGCCCGATCTGCGCCGAATGTCGATCACGCGGGTCTACAACGGCGCCCTGAAGGCCGCAGGCCATGACGCGCGCGTCGTCGCCGTGACCGAGGACAAGAAGCGCGGGTTGGTGGCGCATGTCGCGCGCAACGGTGATGCCAACGAGGCAGGCGTGGCGAAGGTTCTGGGCGAATTCACCCGGCCATGGGAATGGCTGAAGCCGGAATGATCTGCGTTTAAGGTCAGAGGGTTATGACCATTCCTTCTGTGGATAACGCCACCGCTCGGCGGCTTTTCCTCGCGCGTCACGCGCTTCTGGAAGCGCCGTCGGGGGCTGCCAAGGGGCAGGCGTTGGTCGATCTGGTGTCGCGTATTGGCTTCGTTCAGGTCGACAGCGTCAACACCTTCGCCCGCGCCCACGACCTGATCCTGTGGTCCCGTCGGCAGACCTACCGCCCCGAGGCACTGCGCTGGATCAACGACCGCAGCCGTGCCACGTTCGAGCATTGGACCCACGACGCATCGGTTGTGCCGATGGCGTTCTACCCGATGTGGCGCCTGCGCTTCGAGCGCGACCGCGCCCGGTTGCATGGCCGCTGGAAGGACTGGCACGGACAGGGATTCCACGCCGAGATCGACGGCGTGCTGCGCCATGTGGCCGATAATGGAATGTGCTGCACCTCGGATATGGCGGAGGAAACGGCGGAGAAATCAACGGGTTGGTGGGATTGGCGCCCCTCCAAGGTGGCGCTCGAATACCTCTGGCGCTCTGGCGAGTTGGCAATCTCCAAACGCTCCGGTTTCCGCAAGTTCTATGACCTGGCCGAGCGGGTGATCCCGCCCGAGGCGTTGAACGCGAGGGTCGAGGAGGAGGCGATCATCGACTGGGCGTGCCGGGCGGCGCTGGACCGTCTGGGTTTTGCCACAAGCGGCGAGTTGGCCGCGTTTTTCGACTTGATTACCCCCATTGAAGCCAAGGCATGGACCGCGCAGGCCTTGTCTGCGGGGCAGATTGTCGAGGTCGATATCGCGGCCGCGGATGGCACCGCGCGGCGCAGTCTGATGTGGCCCAACGATCTGGAAACGTTGGGAAATATTCCCGAGTCGCTGCCCCGCATCCGGATCCTGTCACCGTTCGACCCGGCGCTGCGCGACCGCAAGCGCGCGGAGCGGCTCTTCGGCTTCCACTACCGGATCGAGATTTACGTGCCGGCACCCCAACGCCGCTATGGCTATTACGTGTTCCCTGTGCTGGAAGGCAGCCGCCTGATCGGCCGCATCGACATGGCGCGCGACGGCGACACACTGGCCGTCCGCGCCTTCTGGGCCGAACAGGGCGTGCGCATGGGGGCAGGCAGACAGGCGCAATTGGTGGCGGAACTGGAACGTGCGGCCGTGTTCGCCGGCTGCACTGGCCTGCGCCTGTCACCTGACTGGGTCAAAGGACCGATTGTCCCCAATTGATAGGGCCGAGTTGCTTGCACTCTTGCAATACGTGACGCCGCCCTTTCGCCAATAAAATCTCAGTCAAATGCACTAATTAAGTATCCATCCCCAAAGTTATCCAAAGCCTCCGAAGGCTAAGGCTAGGCCGCCCGAACTGCCTGAACCAACGCCGACAGCACGAACATGGCAGCCGCCGCGCAGACCACGGCGGGTCCGGCAAGGATGTCGAACTGAAAGGACGCCGCCAATCCGATCAGGACGGCCCCGACCGCCCCCAAGGTGGCCCCAAGCGCCATCTGCTCGGGCGTGGCGGCGAAGGGACGGGCGGAAGCGGCGGGAATGACGAGGAGCGCGCCGATCAGCAGCACCCCCACGACCTTGATCGCGACGGCCACCGTCACGGCAAGCGCAAGGGTCAGGAACAATTGCTCGACGCGCGGTGTGATGCCGCTTGCCTGCGCCAGTTCAGGCGACAGGGTCGCGGTCAGCAGGCGCGTCCATCGGCTCCAGAGCAAGGCCAGAACGGCCAGCGCGCCGCCCCAGATCAGCGCCAGATCGGGTGCCTGAACGATCAGAATTTCCCCGAACAGCAGCGCTTGAACGTCCACCCGGACGCCCGTCATCAGGGAGATGACGACCATGCCAAGCGCCAGCGCCGAGTGCGACAGGACGCCCAGAACCGTATCGGTCGACCGCCCGCGCGCGGTCAGCGTCGAGACGCCGAGCGCCATCGCCGTCGCCGCCACCAACGCCCCAGCGAAAACAGAGACCTCAAGCGCAATGGCAATCGCGACACCAAGGATGGCGGCATGGGCCGTCGCATCCCCAAAATAGGCCATGCGCCGCCACACGACGAAGCTGCCCAAGGGCCCAGCCGCCAGCGCCACGCCAAGCCCGGCAAGGGCCGCGCGCAGGAACAGGCTGTCGAGCAGCAGGCTCATTCCGCGGCCTCATGGCTGTGGTCATGGTCATCGTGGTCATGGTCGTGATCGTGATCGTGCGCATGGCGATAAAGCGCCAGCGCGCCCTGCGTGCCGGTGCCGAACAGCGCCCGGTATTCCGGGGCGGAGGCGACCTGTTCGGGATGCCCCTCGCAACAGATATGGCCGTTGAGGCAGATCACCCGATCGGACGCGGCCATGACAACGTGCAGGTCGTGGCTGACCATCAGCACGGCGCAGCCCCTATCACGGCGGGCTTCTTCGATGCGGCGGTAGAAATCCGACGCGCCGCGCTGGTCAAGGCCCTGGGTCGCCTCGTCAAGGATCAGCAGATCCGGCGACGCCAGCAGCGCACGCGCTAGCATCACGCGCTGCAATTGGCCACCCGACAGGTCCGAAAGCTGGCGCTTGCCAAGGCCCGCGCACCCGGCCTGTTCCAGCGCGGCCTCGGCGGCGGCGGCAGGTGTCGGATAGGGCAGGTCGAGGAAACGGCGCACCGTCATCGGCAGGGTCGGGTCCAGCGCCAGTTGCTGCGGTACGTATCCGATGCGTAGACCGGGCGCGCGCTTGAGCGTTCCGGATGACGGTTGAAGAACGCCGATCAACGCCTTGAGAAGGCTGGATTTACCCGAGCCATTTGGCCCGACGATCGTGACGATCTCACCGCGCGAGATGCGGAAATTGACGCCGTGCAACACCTCGGACCGGCCATGGCGGATGGCAAGGCCGGTGGCGGTGATCAGGTCGGTCATGGCGTGTCGGTCTGACAATTCGGGCACAGACCCAGCGCCTCGAGCGTGGCGCGCTCGATGGTGAAGCCCATGCCTTTTGCGGTGTCGGCCAAGGCCGCACGGGCAGGGGCGGCGGCGGTTTCGGCGACGGCGTTGCAGATCCGGCAGATCAGGAAGGCCGGCGAATGCGCCGCATCGGCCTGCGCGCAGGCGACGAAGGCGTTCAGACGCTCGATCCGGTGCGCGAATCCGTTGGTCGTCAGGAAGTCCAGCGCGCGGTAGGCCACCGGCGGTTGCGCGACCTGACCATCCTCGCGCAGCACGTCGAGGATATCATAGGCTCCCATAGCGCGATGTTTTTGCAGGAGAATCTCCAGAACGCGTCGGCGAATCGGGGTGAACTGCAAGCCATCCTGCGCACAGCGCTCGGCAACGGTCTGGACCGTCGAGGCAATGCACAGGGTATGGTCGTGGGCGGAAAAACCGATGGGCTGCATAGGGGCTTGAATATGCTATCCGATCGTGGCTATCAAGCGATATGTTATATCATCACAAGGATAGTCCGATGAAGTATCTTGTTGCGGGTTTGATGCTGATCGCGGCCCCGGCACTGGCCGAGGTGCCGCGCGTGGTGGCGGATATTCCGCCAGTGCATGCGCTGGTGGCGCGGGTGATGGCCGGCGTGGGGGTGCCAGACCTGATATTGCCGCCCGGCGTCTCGCCCCACGACGCGGCGTTGCGCCCCTCCGATGCACAGCGATTGGCGGCGGCCGACCTTGTGGTCTGGGTCGGGCCGGAGTTGAGCCCCGCGATAACGCGCAGCATCGACGCGCTGGCCAGCGGGGCGGTTCTGGGGTTGCTGGATGTGCCGGAAACGGTGGTGCTGGGCTTCCGGGAGGGGGCAGTTTTCGGGGCCGCAGAGGATACTCACGCGCATGGGCACGGGGCCGGGCACGGCGAGGAACATGCGGAGGAACAGGCGGAGGAGCATGACCAAGCCCATTCCGGGCGCGATCCGCATGCATGGCTCGACCCCGTCAATGCAACGGTGTGGCTGGGCGCGATCGCCAACGCCCTCGGCGCCATTGATCCCGAGAATTCAGCGTGTTACGCGGAAAATGCCCGCGCGTCGGCGACAGAGATCGAGGCGCTTTCGGCCCGGATTGACGCACGCATGGCGCCGCTGCAAGGGCGTCCGTTCATCGTGTTCCACGACGCCTACCACTATTTCGAGGCACGCTACGGGATCGAGGCCGCAGGTTCGATCGCGGTCGGGGATGGCGTCTCTCCCGGGCCCGGGCGCCTGGTGGAAATCGGTGCGGCGGTGACGGAGCTGGGCGTGGTCTGCGTCTTTGCCGAGCCGCAATTCAACGCCGGATATACCGAGGCTGTCCTGTCGGACAGCGGCGCGCGGATCGGCGTGATCGACCCGTTGGGCGCGGCGCTGGAGCCGGGTGAGGGCCTCTATCTCGCGCTGTTGGACGGCATGGCGACGGCGTTCGAGACCTGCCTAGCGGAGTGACGGCGGCAGATCGGCGGCGCGCCCCTCGGCATCGAGGTCAAGCGCCGCCCGCCAGATCACGCGGGCCCGGATCAGGGGCGTGTCGCGGGCGGTGATGGCGTTGCCGTCGCCATCGCGCAACGACGCGTCCCAGGCGGGCCCGGGCAGGTCGCGCCATTCCACGTCAAGATGAACTGCGGAGTGCTGGAAAAGGCCACGAAGCGCGCGGGCAGGCAGGCTTGCGCCAAGGGCAACCTCGGTGGCGTGATCGATTCCATCGGGGCAGGGCAGGCCGGTGCGGGCGGTTTCCAGAAGGCGCGCCAGACCACGGGCGTGATAGCCGACAGTGGCGATCAGACGGGCGCGGGTCCAGCCATCGCGATGGCACTTGTCCACAAGTGCCCTGTCAGGCAAGTCATTCAATAGGCGCGCAAAGTAGGCAGTCCCCCGCCGCGCCAAAAGCAGGTTATCCACAGGGGCCTCGGGCGCGTCATAACGCGCCCCGACGCCTTGCCGCGCCCGGAGCGCCGCTTTCTCACCCATTTCCCCGCGATCACCCGTGATCGACATGGGACCGCATGAAGCCCAGCCGCTCCATGATCGGCGCGTCCGAGAAGCGGAACAGGTCGAACCGCGTCTCAGACTGCAACGACCACGGCACCCAGGACGGGATGGTGAACAGATCGCCCGTCTCGAGCCTATGGCGCACGCCGTCGATCACCACC
>JBBQHZ010000180.1:0-6832 GCA_038324445.1 Rhodobacterales bacterium
CGGGCCGCATGCGACGGAAAAGGGCGGCCTTTCCGGCCAACCGCTGTTCGAGGCGTCCACCCGCGTCCTTGCGCGCCTTTACCGGCTGACCGGGGGGGCGATCCCGCTCATCGGGGTAGGCGGCGTGGCCTCGGCGGAACAGGCCTACCAGAAGATCCGCGCCGGGGCGTCTGCCGTGCAACTCTATACCGGCCTCGTCTACAGCGGCATGGGCCTTGTCACCGACATCGCCAGGGGCCTTGATGCGGCGCTTGCCCGCGACGGGTTTGCCACTGTCGCGCAGGCCACCGGCAGCGGCGTTTCGGACTGGGCCTGAGGCGTTGGGAAACGCCCGTTGGTCGGCGCCGCGGCTTCCCCTTTCAGCTTGGCAAAAAAACTCAAGAAGCCTCAGGCTGCCCCACGCTCCAACGCCGGATAGCGCGCGCCGAGGCTCACGCCCCGCGCGGCGAAGGACACCAGAAGGGCCGCCCAGACGCCGTGATTGCCCAGCCACGGCACCAGCACGAGCGCTGCTACGACATAGATCGCGGCACTCAGGATCATCATGTCGCGCATGTCGCGCCCGCGCGCGGCGCCGATGAAGATGCCATCCAGCATCCACGCCGCGCAGCCGATCACGGGGGCGGCGATCATCCACGGCAGATAGAGGCGCGCCACGTCCTGGACGTCCACGTCCTTGGCCAAGACGTCGATGAATGACGGCCCGAAGGCCCAGAACACAAGCGCCCAGACCACGCAAATTCCCAGTCCCCAGACCGAGGTCATGATGGCCGAGCGCCTGACCCGCCCCGGATCGTGCCGACCGTAAGCGCGCGCGATCAGCGTTTCCGCCGCAAAGGCGAAGCCGTCCATCGCATAGGCCGTCAGATAGAGGAACTGGATCAAGACCTCGTTTGCCGCCAGCGTCACCTCGCCAAACTGCGCGCCGAGGAAGGTGAACGAGGTGAACATCGCCATCAACAGCGCCGAGCGGATCAGGATATCCCTGTTCAGAAGCGCCATCTTCACCAGCCGCGCGCGATCGAACACGCGCGGCCAGTCGCGCCAGTCGGGGCGCGCAAAGGCGCTGCGGCAGAACCAGAGGGCGACGCAGGAGCCGACGATTTCGGCAAGTGCTGTCGACAGGCCCACCCCGGCAACACCCCAGCCGAAGCCCAGCACGAACAGGAAGTTCAGCGCGATGTTCAGCGCGTTCATGATCAGCTGGATATAAAAGACCGCCCCCGTGCGTTCCTGCGCGATCAGCCAGCCGGTCAGCGCAAAGACCGAGATCGCGAAGGGCGCGGTCCAGATGCGGATGAAGAGGTATTGCCGCGCCAGGGCCTCGACCTCGGGGGTCGTCGGCCCCCAGGAAAACGCGGCGAAGACGATCAGCGGATAGGCGCAGATCAGGAGCAGCCCGCCCGCCCCCGCGATGATCAGCGCGCGGGTCAGGATGGCGGACACTTCCGCCCTGTCGCCAGCCCCCTCGGCCTGCCCCACAAGACCCACGGTGCCCATGCGCAGGAAGCCGAAGATCCAGAACACGGATGTCAGGATGATCGCGCCGATGCCAACGGCGCCGATGGGGGCGGCCTCGCCCATCTGCCCCACGACGCCCACATCGACGATGCCCAGAAGCGGCACCGTGGCGTTCGAGACGACGATCGGCAGGGCGATCTTCAGAATCCGCCGGTGGGTCAGCGGCTGCGGTAGCGCGGTTGGTGCCTTGGGCACGGATAGGGACACCGCTGGCTCAGCCCCGTTCGGGCATCAGGAAATGGCCGGTGGCCTGCGCGAACAGGCGCTCGCGGTTGTCCTGCCATGCCTCCACATGAACCGACGCATAGCGCCGGCCCGACCGGTTGACGCGGGCCCGCGCGTAGGCATCGCGCGGCAGGCCGGTGCGCAGGTAATCCACCGTGAAATCGATGGTTTTCGGCATCCGCGGCAGGCTATCGGGCGTCAGGCTGTCGGCGCTGAGGCGGCCGCTTTCGATCTCGTCCCACAGCAGGGCGAAGCCCAGTTCCATGATCGCCGCCACCTCCAGAAAGGACGCGATGGCCCCGCCATGGAGGGCGGGAAGGCTCGGGTTGCCAATCAGCTTGTCATCGTAGTTCATCACCGCCGTCAGCTCGTCCCCGCGGCGGTCGAAACTGATCCCCATGGTGCCGATATAGGGCACGCCCGCGACAAGGGCGGCCAGCGCCCGGTCGCGGCGCAGCTTGATGACGTGAACGGGTTCGGGCCTTGGCTGCGCCATCACTTGTCCCTCATCACGGTGAAGGCGCCGGTGGCCGCGGCCACCGGGCGCGCGGTGTCGGCGTCGAACGCCTCGGCCCGCATGAAGGCGACGGACCGGGTGACGTGATAGCAATGCGCCCGCGCCGTGATCCGCTCGCCGGGAGTGGCGGGGCGCATGTAGTCGATGCGCAGGTCGAGCGTGGCGGTGCTGGTCAGGGCGTCAGGATGGCTCATCACCGCCGCACCGCCGCATGTATCCATCAGCGCCGAGACGGCCCCGCCATGGATCACGCCGGTGCGCGGGTCGCCCACCAGCGTATCGGACCAGGGCATCGAGATCACGGCGACGCCGTCCCCGATCGTTTCGAGATGCATCTGCAGAGCGCGCGAAAACGGGATCGCCTCGATGAACTGCCGCGCGATCCGCGCCAGATCATCGGGCGACACGCCTGTGGTCTTGCTGTCATCCGCCATCGTCTGCTCCTCTCGCCCGCGCCGCATCCTTCCCCAAGGTGTCGCGCCGCGCCCCAGCGGGCGCAAGGGGGAAGTGACTTAACAAGTCGCGCCACACGCGGCATAGTCGCGCTGGGAATGGAGGCAGGATGCCGGGCACGACGAAGGACGAGCGGCTCGATTTCAAACAGATGTGCGCGCGCTTCGAGGTGACGCCGCGCACCTTGCGCCACTATGAATACATCGAATTGCTGTCGCCGATCCGCGAGGGGCGCGCCCGGTTCTACGGGGCGCGCGAGATTGCGCGGATGACCTTGATCATGCGGGGGCGGCGGTTCGGCTTCTCGCTGGAGGAGATCCGCCAATGGCTGGAAATCCACGACAAGGGCGCCGGGTGGGAGGTGCAGCGCGCCGCGTGGCTTGAGCTGGCGGATCGCCAGTTGGAGGAACTGCGCGCGCGCCGGATCGAGCTGGATGACATCATCAAGGAATTGCAATCGCTGCGCGATGCCTCGGCCGTGACATGAGGCGCGGGGCGGTCTTTGCCGCCCTTCCGGGCACCCTGCCCTTGCGCGTGCCGATGCGGCCGGGCGAGTAGCCACAGACCACCTCTCGTCACATCCGGAGCGGCGGCTGTGTCTAGTCGGACGATGGCGGGCTTTGCGACACGTCGGACGGGCAACCAGGGTTTCAGGGCACCTGTCCAGGGCCTGCATAGCCGCTGATCCTCCCACGGGCGCGCATCATCCTTTCGCCTTCCCCTGCGGCAGCTTGCGTAACGTTTCGTCATCCGCAGAGTGACGCAACGTCTCGTTTACGTAAACGTCATGCAACCTTGTAGAATGCGGCAACGACTCGCAAATGCATCGGGACACAACATGTTTGACCAAACCGGGACCGAGATCATGACCAGTGAAACCCTGTCCATCCGCGAGATGTGCGACGCCTTCGACGTGACCCCCCGCACGCTGCGCTTCTACGAATCCAAGGAACTGCTGTTCCCGATCCGCGACGGCCAGCGCCGCCTGTTCACCCGCCGCGACCGCGCGCGCCTGAAACTGATCCTGCGCGGCAAGCGCTTCGGCTTCTCGCTGGAGGAGATCCGGCAACTGCTCGATCTCTATTATGTCGGCGACAGTCAGGCGACGCAGTTGAACCGCACGCTGTCCATCGCGCAGGACCGTCTGAGCGACATGGAGCGCCAGCGCTCCGAACTGGACGAGGCGATCGACGAATTGCGCAACCAGATGCAGCTGGTGGACGAGATGCTGACAAGCCGCACCTCGGCCTCCACCGCCGCCGCCGAATAGACCAGACAGACCACTTCCGGGAGGAACCCATGCCGCGCTACACCGCCCCCACCAAGGATACGCAGTTCATCCTGCATGACGTCCTCAAGATCTCGGACTACGACATCCCCGGCTATGGCGATCTCGACCGCGACTTCACCTCGGCCATTCTGGAAGAGGCGGGCAAGGTCAGTTCGGAAATTCTGGCGCCGCTGAACGCGGTCGGCGACAAGGAAGGCTGCGTGATGGAGAACGGCGTGGTGCGCACGCCGACGGGTTTCAAGGCGGCGTTCGAGCAGACCCGTGAAGGCGGCTGGCCGGGCATCGACATGCCCGAGCAATATGGCGGGATGGGCCTGCCCTACGTGATGAACACCGCCACCGGCGAGATGTTTTCTGCGGCAAATCAAGCCTTTACCATGTATCATGGTCTGACGCACGGGGCAGCATCGGCCATTCTGGTGCACGGCACCGATGCGCAGAAGGACACCTATCTGCCGAAGATGGTCAGCTGCGAGTGGACCGGCACGATGAACCTGACCGAGCCGCATTGCGGCACCGATCTGGGCCTGATGCGCACCAAGGCCGCGCCGCAGGGCGATGGCAGCTACAAGATCAGCGGCCAGAAGATCTTCATCTCGGCCGGTGAGCATGACATGGCCGACAACATCATCCATCTGGTGCTGGGCAAGATCGTCGGCGGCCCCGAGGGGATCAAGGGCGTGTCGCTGTTCATCGTGCCCAAGTTCCTGGTGAACGAGGACGGCTCGCTTGGTGCGCGCAATGGCGTGAGCTGCGGCAAGATCGAAGAGAAGATGGGCATCCACGGCAATTCGACCTGCGTGATGAACTATGACGAGGCGACCGGCTGGCTTCTGGGCGAAGAGCACAAGGGCATGCGCGCGATGTTCACGATGATGAACGAGGCGCGTCTGGGTGTGGGCATGCAGGGCCTGGCGCAGGCCGAGGCCGCGTATCAGAACGCGCTGGACTATGCCAAGGACCGCCTGCAGGGCCGCGACGTGACCGGCATCAAGAACCCGAACGGCCCCGCCGATCCGCTGATCGTGCATCCCGACATCCGGCGCAACCTGATGGAGCAGAAAAGCTTCGTCGAAGGTGGGCGCGCGTTCCTGCTGTGGGGCTCGACCCTGATCGACCGCGCCCATCGCGGGCAGGATGCGGCGGCAGACGGCCTTGTGTCGCTGCTGACGCCGGTGATCAAGGGGTTCCTGACCGACAAGGGCTACGACATGACCGTGCAGGCGCAGCAGGTCTATGGCGGTCACGGCTATATCGAAGAATGGGGCATGTCGCAGTTCACCCGCGATGCCCGCATCGCGATGATCTACGAGGGTGCCAATGGCGTGCAGGCGCTGGATCTGGTCGGCCGCAAGCTGGCGCAGGATGGCGGCAAGCATGTGCTGGCCTTCTTCGATCTGGTGAACACCTTCTGCAAGGAGAATGCCGGAACCGAGGGCATGGACGAATTCATCACGCCGCTCAAGGCCGCGTCCAAGGACCTGCAGGCGGCGGGCATGTACTTCATGCAGGAAGGTATGAAGAACCCGAACAACGCGCTGTCGGGAAGTTATGATTTCATGCACCTTTTCGGCCATGTCTGCCTTGGGCTGATGTGGAGCATGATGGCCAAGGCGTCGCTGGCGGCGCTGGCCGAGGGCACGGAAGATCCGGTGTTCCACCAGACGAAGCTTGCCACCGGGCGTTTTTACATGAAACGATCCTTGCCAGTAACCGCGATGCACCTGACCCGTATCCAGGTCGGCGGCGCCGATGTGATGGCGCTGGAAGCGGCCAATTTCTGAGACACAGATCGCTCGAGAGGGACCATGCCCAAACGCCTCCGCCTGACCCGCCGCCCGAACATCGCGATGAGCGAGGACGGCTACCGCAAGTTGCGGTCGCTGGCGGCGGAGGCCAGCCTGGATGAGGGAGAGTTCCTGTCGTTCCTGTTCGAACACTGGGGCAGCGTGATCAACGAGGAGAAGTTCGTGGCCCGTCTGCGGATCTTCAACGCCGAGATCGACGAGCGGAAAAACTAGCCGCCCCAAGGGCGGACAAGCGGGCGGAAAAGGGGAGAGATGAGTATTTTTGAAAAGGTGATGTGAATTTGAAAAGGTGACGTGTCAGGAACCGGCGTCGTATCGGTCAAAGGTCACTCCGGGGTCCATCGAAGTTCATCCCTGATCAACACGACGCCTTCACCTTTTGCGGTCATCGGCTCTCCAGCCTGTACCGCGAAGATCATGGTGCCCGAACTCGGTTAACAATTCGTTACGGGCCCCTTCATCTTTTCGAAAATACTCCACGGGGGTTTGGGGGTGTGAAACCCCCAACTTCTTGAAGGAGCGGGTTTGGGGGTGTGAAACCCCCAACTTCTTAAGGCAGCGGGTTTGGAGGTGTGAAACCCCCGACTTCCGCAAAGACAGACCAGAACGGCACCAGGGAGGGCTCCATGACCAACACGCTCTACTGCTTTGGCGAAAGCGGCAATGCCTACAAGGCGGCGCTGGCGATGGAGCTGGCCGGCATTCCATGGCATCCGCGCCATGTCGATTTCTTCAACGGCGAGGCCCGCAGCCCCGAATTCCGCGCGATCAATCCGATGGGCGAGGTGCCGGTTCTGGATGCCGATGGCCTGATCCTGACGCAATCGGGCGTGATCCAGCACTGGGTGATGGAAACCAGTGGCAAGCTCGCGGGCAGCGATCCCCGCGAGGTGCTGCGCTGGACGATCTTCGACAATCAGAAGGTCTCGGGCATGGCGGGGCCGCTGCGCTTCATCATGAACTTCCTGCCGCCGGAAAAGCGCAGCAGCGATGTGATCGCGTTCCTTTCCGGGCGCC
>JBBQHZ010000181.1:0-6807 GCA_038324445.1 Rhodobacterales bacterium
GCCCGGCCCCACCGCCACGGAACTCCTGCCGGTCGAACTGGTCATCCGCGCCTCGACAGCACCACCGCTCGCCTAACACGGCGCGCCCACAACGCGCTGCTCCAGGTCGATACACGCCCCCGTCAGCGGCGCCGAGGCGTCCGACAGCAACCACAGCGCCTGAGCCGCACATTCCTGCGCCGTCACGAACCGCCCCAGCGGCATCCGCGCGCCCTGCGCGTCAAGCCACCCCGCCCCGTTCGCGCCGTCCTGCAACGCCCGCTCCGTCTCGGTCGCGACCCAGCCCAGATTGATCCCGTTCACCCGGATCCGGTCCGCCATATGCGCCTGCGCCGCATTCTTCGTCAGCGTCTGCAGCCCGCCCTTGGAGGCCGCGTAGATCGCCAGATCCGCCGCCCCGCAATGGGCATTCACCGACTGGATATTGACGATCGCTCCCGGGGCGTTGCGCCCCCTCAGATGCGCAATCAACGCCGCCATCAGGAAGAACGGTGCGCGCAGGTTCACCGCCATCAGCGCCTCGAACCGCGCCAGATCGGCATCGACAAACGACGCCCGCGTCGTGATCCCCGCCGCGTTCACCAGCCCGTCGACGCGGCCCACCCGCACCAATGCCTCGGCCATCACCCTGCCCGGCGCGTCCGCCTGCGCCAGATCGGCCACGATCCCGCCTGCCATTTCCTCTCGGTCGCCCTCCTCCCGGTCAACGGCCACAACCTCGGCCCCCGCCGCCCCGCACGCCGTCGCAATCGCGGCCCCGATCCCGCGCGCGGCGCCGGTCACGATCACCACCTTGCCCGACAGGTCGATCACACGCAGACCTCGATCCGGCCCGCGCTGATCCGCGCCGGATAGGTCGCCAAGGCCACGCAGGCAGGCGTGCGCAACGCCGCGCCGGTCTTGTAGTTGAACCGCCCGTTATGCTTGGGACACTCGATCTCGTCCTCCAGCACCAGACCATCCGCCAGATGCACCTGCTCGTGCGTGCAGAGGCCGTCGGTGCAGAACGGCGCGCCATCCTCGTCGCGGTAGACCGCAAACGTCCGCCCGCCGTGATCGAAGCGGATCACGTCCTCCTCCTCCACCGCGTCCACGCCACACACATCGACCCAATCCGCCATCTAGCCCGCCTCTGGCCCCGAAATCACCATGGCATCCTGCCCGTGAAACTCCTCGCGGTAGGGCCGCGCGCCCTCGGGCAATGCGCGCCGCGCATAATGCCCCGGCTCCTCCCGTTGCCGCAGCAACGCGCCGATCATCTCGCGGTAGGCGTGCAGGATGGACGGGTTGGCCGGCGGCAGATCGTCCTTGATCAGCGCGTGCAGCGCGGGCAGCGCGTGATAGGGCACCATCGGGAACATGTGATGCTCCACATGGTAATTCATGTTCCAGTAAAGCCACCGGCTGACCGGGTTCATGTGGACGGTCCGCGAATTGAGCCGATGGTCCAGCACATCCTCGGCCAGCCCGCCATGCTGCAACAGCCCGACCAGCACCATATGCCACGTGCCATAAATGCGCGGCCCCCCGATCAGGACCAGCGGCAGCCACGACCAGAACAGCAGCGCCGCCAGCACAGCCGCCAGATGCACCCCCACATAAAGCCGCGCCCAGAACACCACCTTGGGCCGCTCGCTTTCGGGAATGTAGTGCGCCTCCGCCGCGGACACCTGCCCCATCGCCTGTCGCACCAGCACGGCGAAATGCTCGAACACATCCGGCAACCCGATGAACGCCAACGCCTTGCGCGCCAGATTGGCGGGCCGCATCACCGAGATTTCCGGATCACGCCCGACGATGATCGTATCGGTATGGTGGCGCGCATGGCTCCACCGCCACGCCACCGGGTTGCGCATCACCATGAAGCTGGCGAGCAGGTAGACCCAATCGTTCTTCCACTGCGTCTTGAACGCCGTGCCGTGGCCGCACTCGTGCCAGCGAGAGTCGCAGGCCGACCCATAAAGCACGCCGTAGACGGCGAAAAACGCCACCGCCCAGCCCGTCCCCCATGTCAGGACACCGCCCAGCGCCGTCAGCCCCAGCAACCCCAGCCAGATCACCGTATCGCGTGTCGCAGGCCCGTCGCTGCGGCGCATCAGGTCCTTCATCACCTTGCGCGGCACGACCGAGTGATACCATTCGGCCGAGGCCAGCCCCAGCGCCACCGCGCGCGCGCCCTCCGGCCCGGTCAGCGCATAATCGCGCGGCATGATCCCTGATCCGTCCGGCACCAGAACCTCCCCAGTTCGACCGCTTCCGACCGCGGCGAGGCGACGGCTCGTGGCCCCTTGATGGCACGACCTTCGCAACGACGCGGTCCCCAACAAACGGTCTCCTGTCCCGGCGGTCGATGCTGAGTGCGGGGCGGCCAGCCCCCATCACGCACCGGGACAATCCCGTTGGTCAAGCGTTGCTCCGGAACCTATTCCAAGTCAATCACAACGTGATGTTTTCTGAGGCGCGCGCGCCGCAACCCTTTTGTAACCATTCACCATATTCAATGTTTTTTGGGGTATATGTCGATTCTCCTTGCTATCCCGAACACCTCATATCACATCATTTGACATGCGCCCCACCCTGACCGACCTCGCCGACGCCTCGGGCGTCTCCACCGCCACGATCGACCGGGTGCTCAACAACCGTCCGGGGGTGTCACCCCGCACCCGTGCCCTCGTCCAGGACGCCGCGCGCCGCATCGGCTATCTGCCCGACGCGCCCGGCACCCCCTCGGCGCTGAGCCTTGCCGTCCTTCTGCCCGGCGGTCCGAACAGCTTCATCGCCGACCTGCGCGCGCATCTGGTGGCCATGGCGCAGGCGGAACCGGGCGTGACCCTGCATCTGCCCGCGATCCCCGACCTCGACCCGATCACCATGGCCGACGCGCTTGACGCGCTCGGCCGCATCGACGGCATCGCCGTCATCGCCCTCAACCACCCGCTGGTGCACGAGGCGCTGCGCCGCCGCGCCGCCGATGGCACGCCCGTGGTCACCCTCGCCTCCGACCTGCCGGATACCGGGCGGCTGGCCTATATCGGCATCGACAATCTGCGCGCGGGCCGTCTGGCCGGGCAGGTCATCACCCGCTTCCTCGGGCCCGATCCCGCCGGAACCGTGGCGCTTTTCGCCGGAACCCTCGGCTATCGCGGGCATCAGGAACGCGAGATGGGGCTGCGTCAGGTCCTGACCGAGGACGCGCCTTTCCTGCACCTGCTGGAGTTGCGCGAAAGCCGCGAGGATCCCGACCGCGCCTATGGCGAGGCGCAGGCGCATCTGGCCGCCCATCCCGATCTGGTGGCGATCTACAATGCGGGCGGCGGCACATCGGGCATCGCGCGGGCGCTGAAGGAATCCGGCCGCACCCTCGTTTTCGTCGCCCATGAAGCGACCGAGGGCAACAAGGCGCTGCTGCTCGACGGCACGCTCGATGCCGTCATCGACCAGAACGCGCGCGGCGTGGCGCGCGAGGCGCTGGCCACCCTCATGGCCGCCGCGCGCGCGCAGGCGCGCCCGGTGATCTCGCCCCGGATGGAGTTGATCCTGCGCGAAAACCTGCCCAGCGACCCGCCCCCGCCCCAAGCCAGCGGCGCACCGTCCGCCTGATCGCCCATCCGCCTCCCCGCGTTCGCCCCTTGCGCCCGCCCCCTGCGCTAACCCCCTACCGCCCCCCAATCTCCGCCACCGCCAATCTGGCCTTACCGACCGCGCGCTTTGGCCATATGGCCATTCCGGCCCCTGCGCGACTAAATCACCCCATGCCGATCTTTTCGGAGGGGCAAGACCATGGCGCAACCCACACTGGACCTGTCCCCGAAAGTCTCGGACGAGATCCGCAAGACCACCTGCTACATGTGCGCCTGCCGCTGCGGCATCGACGTCCACCTGAAGGCCGACGCCGCAGGCGAGATGCGCGTTGCCTATATCGAGGGCAACCGCGATCACCCGATCAACAAGGGCGTTCTCTGCGCCAAGGGCAGCGCCGGCATCATGCAGGTGAACGCGCCGTCCCGCCTGCGCGCCCCCCTCAAGCGCACCGGCCCCCGTGGCTCGGGTCAGTTCGAGGAAATCTCGTGGGACGAGGCCTTTGCCATCGCCGAAGGCTGGCTCCGCCCGATCCGCGAGGCCGCCCCCGAAAAGCTCGCCTTCTTCACCGGCCGCGACCAAAGCCAGTCCTTCACCTCCTTCTGGGCGCAGAATTTCGGCACCCCGAACTACGCCGCCCATGGCGGCTTCTGCTCGGTCAACATGGCGGCCGCAGGCATCTACACCATGGGCGGCGCGTTCTGGGAATTCGGCCAGCCCGACTGGGACCACACCAAACTGTTCCTCCTCTTTGGCGTGGCCGAGGATCACGACAGCAACCCGATCAAGATGGGCCTTGGCCGCATCAAGGCGCGCGGTGCGCGCGTCATCGGCATCAACCCGATCCGCTCGGGCTACAACGCCATCGCCGACGAATGGGTCGGCATCACGCCCGGCACCGATGGCCTCTTCATCCTTGCGCTCGTGCATTGCCTGATGAAGGCCGGCAAGATCGACCTCGACTACCTCGCGCGCTGGACCAACGCGCCGGTTCTTGTAGATGAAGTCACCGGCCTTCTCATGCGCGATGGCGCAGGCAAGGAACTCGTCATCGACCGCACCACTGGCAAACCCACCGCCTTCGACACCCCCGGCGTGATGCCCGACCTCTCCGCCACCCACAACGGCAACAGGCCCGTCCTCCACCACATGGCCGAGCGTTACCTGTCCGACACCTACGCCCCCGAAGCTGTGGCAGACCGCTGCGGGATCGACGCCCCCCGCATCCGCGCCATCGCCGCCGAACTCGCCCGCGTGGCTTTCGACGAGGCGTTCGACCTGCCCATGGAATGGACCGATTTCCGCGGCGAAACCCACGCCACCGTGCGCGCCCGCCCCGTCGCCATGCATGCGATGCGCGGGATCTCTGCCCATGCCAACGGCTTCCAGACCGCCCGCGCACTTCACGTCCTGCAGATCCTGCTCGGCACGGTCGAGGCGCCGGGCGGCTTCCGCTTCAAGCCCCCCTACCCCAAACCCGCCACCGCGCACCCGAGGCCGCACTGCAAGGCCACGCCCGGGACGCCCCTCGATGGCCCGCATCTGGGCTTCGTGCAGGGCCCCGAGGATCTGGCGCTGAAGCCCGACGGCTCCCCCGTCCGCATCGACAAGGCCTTCACCTGGGAAAACCCGATGTCCGCCCATGGCCTGATGCACATGGTCATCTCCAACGCCCATGCGGGCGACCCCTACCGGATCGACACGCTCTTCATGTACATGGCCAACATGTCGTGGAACTCGTCGATGAATACCGGCGGCGTGATGAAGATGCTGACCGACAAGGACCCCGGCACCGACGATTACGTCATTCCCCACATCATCTATTCCGATGCCTATGCGTCAGAGATGGTCGCCTATGCCGACCTGATCCTGCCCGACACCACCTATCTCGAGCGCCACGATTGCATCAGCCTTCTCGACCGCCCGATCTCCGAGGCCGACGGCGCGGCGGATGCCATCCGCTGGCCGGTGATCGCGCCCGATCGGAACGTGAAGGGCTTCCAGTCCACCCTCTGCGATCTCGGCGCGCGCCTTGGCCTGCCGGGCTTCGTCAACGCGGACGGCAGCCAGAAATACGCCGACTATGCCGACTACATCACCAACCACCTGCGCCGCCCCGGCATCGGCCCACTGGCGGGCTGGCGCGGCGATGGCACCGAGCAGGGACGCGGCGCCCCCAATGCCGACCAGCTCCAGCGCTACATAGACAATGGCGGCTTCTTCGAGGCCCACGTCCCCGCCAATGCCCGCTACATGAAGCCATGGAACAATGCCTATCAGGACTGGGCCGTGCAGATGGGCTTCTACGACGCCCCCCAGCCCTACCTCTTCTCGCTCTATGTCGAGCCGCTGCAGAAGTTCCGCCGCGCCGCCGAGGGCCATGGACCGATCCAGCCGCCCGAGCACCTGCGCGCGCGCGTCCGCGACAACATGGACCCGCTGCCCTTCTGGTCCGACCCCGCCCCCGCCAACCTCGGTGCCGACTACCCCATCACGGCCCTGACCCAGCGCCCGATGGCGATGTATCACTCCTGGGGCAGCCAGAACGCGTGGCTCCGCCAACTCCATGGCCACAACCCGCTCTACCTGCCCACCAATCTGATGCGAGCCAATAACCTGCAAGACGGCGACTGGGCCCGCGTCACCTCCCCCCACGGCTCGATCACCGTCCCGGTGATGGAAATGGCGGCGCTCAACCCGCACACGATCTGGACCTGGAACGCCATCGGCAAACGCAAGGGCGCCTGGGCGCTCGACCATGACGCGCCCGAGGCCACAAAGGGCTTCCTCCTCAACCATCTGATCCACGAACTCCTCCCCCCCAAGGGCGATGGCCTGCGCTGGTCAAACTCCGATCCCGTCACGGGGCAAGCCGCGTGGTTCGATCTCAAGGTCCGCGTCGAAAAGGCCATCCCCCCGCCCGAATCCCGCCCCTCCCTCCCCCCGATCAAATCCCCCGTCCCCAAGGCTCCCGCCAAACTCGCGTGGAAGGTCGGCCGATGACGCCCCGCCGCGATCGCCTCGCCACGCCCCCCTTTCCATGTGCCAAAAATATCCCGGGGGAGTCCGCAGGACGGGGGCAGCGCCCCACGGGGGAGCGCGAGGGGGCCTGCCCCCTCGCCCCCGTCGCCCGCGCCCGCGGGGGACCACAACCGATAAACACCCCCCCCCCCCCCGGGCGGCCACAACCTAAAAACCCCCCCCCCCCCCCCCGGCGCCAACCACCTA
>JBBQHZ010000182.1:0-6691 GCA_038324445.1 Rhodobacterales bacterium
TCTGGCCCTCGATCCGCCGGGCCAGCCGGATCACATGCCAGCCAAAGCGCGACCGGATCGGGCGGCGACAGGTCTCGCCCGGGGGCAACGCCTCGATGGCGTCCTGCACCTCGGGCACTAAGTCTCCGCGGCGCACCTGCCCCAGCGATCCGTCCTGCTGCGCCGATGGGCACCCTGATAGTTCGCGCGCGGCGATGGCGAACGCCGCGGCGTTGTCACCGACCTCCCGCGCGATGTTCCGCGCCGTCACGCCGGCGGCCGACCAAGCATCGGCGTCGTCGTTATCGGGTTCGATCAGAATATGCGACGCCTCGAACAGGTCGGGGGTGCGGAACCGCGCGCAGTTCGCCTCGTAATAGCGCAGGCATTCGGCCTCATCCGGGTCTTGCGGCACCACTACAGCGTCGAGCAAGGCGGCGATCATGGCGTCCTCGTCGCTTTCCATCCGGCCGGCCTCGTCCGCCTCGGGTTCGGGATCGAGTCCGACTCTCCGCGCCTCCTGCAACAGGAGTTCGCGCACGGTTAGCGCGCGGGCGGCCTCGGTCCAGGCGGTGTCGGCGTCGGGCGCAGGATGGTGCTGGATCTCCTGTGCGATGGCCTCAGGGTCGATGTCGACCCCGTTCACGCGGACTTCGGAAAAGGTCGGTGGCGGCGGCAGCCGCGGTGCGGGCCCGCCCCCACAGCCGCCAGACTGGCAGGCGCCCATCATCGCCGGTTCGGGCCGGGGATCGGGCTTCAGGCGCGGAACTTGCAACTTTGCACGCATGACCCTACTCCCCGCTCTCGGCAACCTGCCGCGTTACCGTCGCGCTGCCGTAGTCCGCCGCCATTGCGCGACTGGCCGGGATATTGCGTGGCTGCCCGATTGGGTGACGCGACCGCACGATCTGATAGCCCGGCCGAAACAGGAACCAGATCGGCGCGCTCCAAACATGCACCAGCCGGGTGAAGGGCGAAATGAATATGATGATTAGCCCCAGCACGATATGCACCTTGAAGATGATCGGTGCGCCGACCAGCCAGCCGGGGGCGTCCGGGTTGAAAACCGAAAGGCCATGCGCCCAATTCATCAGCCGCACCATCTCGGCCCCGTTCAGGTCATGCCACGACCACCAGAGCGTGCCGACGCCCAGGATCAGCTGCACCCACAACAGCGACAGCACGGTGATGTCGCCGATCGAGGACGTATGGCGGATGCGTGGATCGAACAGCCGCCGGTGCAGTAGAAGCGAGGCGCCGACCAGTCCCGCAACGCCGGCGATGCCGCCCACCGTCATCGCAGCGATCTGCTTCAACTCGTGCGAGATGCCGACGGCATCGACCACCCAGATCGGCGTCATCAGCCCGATCAGGTGGCCGACCAGCAGCACCAGCATCCCCATATGAAACAGGTTCGAGCCCAGCATCATCTGCTTGCGTCGCAGGAACTGGCTCGATTCCGAGCGCCAGGAATACTGCGCCGCGTCAAAGCGCAGGATCGACCCGAAGATCAGAACCGTGACGGCGATATAGGGGAACCAGCCGAACAGAAACTGGTGCAGGAACTCCTCGAACATCTTCTCCTCTTCAACCCTTGGATCCGCGGGAGGCGGTCATCGCCTTGCCCTTGGCGCGCAACCGCGCGACGATGCCGGTCGGCCCGCCCATCTCGTGCGCGCCGGTGAACGTGACCTCGCGTTCCTCCCATTCCTCGTCGATCCGAGAAGGATCGTCCGAAGGCGCGTTCTTATGCAACTCATCTACCGCATCGAGGTTGGGAAGTGCCCCTGTCAGGGAAAGGATTGCGGCGAAGACGCCGGCGTAGTCCGAGTTGCGCTCGCGTAGACGTTGTTCCAAAGCGGCCAACACATGGGCGGGCTGGGCCAGGGTGTCGCGAGCCTCGGCCTCGGTCAGGCAGGATGTATACTCCAGGAAGACCGGAATGAAGTCGGGAAGTTCGTTCGACTCGAGTAGCAGCCCATGTTCCATGTATTGCTCGGCCAGATCTAGCATTGCCTGCCCGCGTTCGCGGCTTTCGCCATGGACATGTTCGAAGAGGTGCAGCGACAGTTTGCGCGACCGGTCGAACAGGTCGGTGTATTCCGCCTGCGCGTCCAGCGTATCGGAATTGGCGAGTCGCTCAAGCAGCACGTTGAGCCGCCTACGCGCCACCTTCGACAACGCCGCCTCCTCGTCCAGCAACGCGCGCAGATCTGTGACATGGGCTAGCAAATCGGCGGAGGGATAGCCCAGCAGCGCGGCAAGGGTGCGTAGCGTCAGCCTCATGTCGGCGCGTCCATATAGGGTTTCGGCGGTGTCCGCTTGGCGCCGCCGAAGAGGTTCACCTTGCTCTTGCCGCCGCTGTCATCCTCGAAGGCGAAACCCGCCGAGCCGCGCATCTTGTAGGCGTCTTCGTCGGTCTCTCGGTGGGTGGTCGGGATCACATAGCGGTCCTCGTAAGCAGCCAATGCCATCGTTTTGTACATGTCCTCGACCATTGCTTGCGTCATGCCGACACGTTCGGGGATCGTGGGGTCGATCCGGCCTTCGACCGATTTTGCCCGCATGTAGGCCCGCATCGCCAGCATCCGTTCCAGCGCGCTGACGATCGGCGCCTCGTCGCCCGCCGTCAGCAGGTTCGCCAGATAACGCATCGGAATCCGCAGTGACTTCACGTCTGGCATCCCGTCCTTCGAACTGATCTTGCCCGCCTCATGCGCCGACTGGATCGGGCTGAGCGGCGGCACATACCAGACCATCGGCAGGGTGCGGTATTCGGGATGCAGCGGGAAGGCCACTTTCCACTCCATCGCCATCTTCCAGATCGGCGAGCGCACCGCGCCCTCGATCCACTGATCGGGGATGCCCTGCGCGTGGGCTTCAGCCTGCACTTCGGGATCGTGCGGGTTCAGGAATACGCCAAGCTGCGCCGGATAGAGATCCTTCGGATCTTCGACGGAGGCCGCCGCCTCGATCTTGTCGGCATCATAAAGCACGACGCCCAGATAGCGGATGCGCCCGACGCAGGTTTCTGAACAGACGGTCGGCTGCCCGACCTCAATACGCGGATAGCAGAAGATGCATTTCTCGGATTTGCCGGTGGACCAGTTGTAGTAGATCTTCTTGTAAGGGCAGCCCGACACGCACATCCGCCAGCCCCGGCATTTTTCCTGGTCGATCAGGACGATACCGTCCTCTTCGCGCTTATAGATCGCACCCGACGGGCAGGACGCAAGGCAGGACGGGTTCAGGCAGTGTTCGCAGAGCCGTGGTAGATACATCATGAAGGTCTGTTCGAACTGGCCGTAGATTTCCTTCTCAATGCCCTCGAAATTGTAGTCGTGACTGCGGGCCGAGAACTCGCCGCCCAGCATGTCCTCCCAGTTTCCGGACCATTCGATCTTGTTAATGATCTCGCCGGTCAAGAGCGAGCGCGGCCTGGCCGAGGGTTGCGCTTGAAGCTCGGGTGCCTTCTGAAGCCATTCGTATTCGAAGGTGTAAGGCTCGTAGAAATCGTCGATCTCGGGCAGGTGCGGGTTGGCGAAAATCTTCGCCAGAATCCGCCATTTCGACCCCTGGCGCGGGACGATTCGGCCGTTTTTCTTGCGCAGCCAGCCGCCCCGCCAGCGTTTCTGGTTCTCCCAGTCCTTCGGATAGCCGATGCCTGGCTTGGTCTCGACATTGTTGAACCAAGCGTATTCGACGCCCTCGCGATTGGTCCAGACGTTCTTGCAGGTGATCGAGCAGGTGTGGCAGCCGATACATTTGTCGAGGTTAAGAACCATCGAGATTTGCGCACGGATTTTCATGCCTGCGCTCCTGTTTTTCTCTTCGGGTCGGGGGATTGTTCGCCCTCGGCCGGCTTGTCCTCGACCCATTCGTCCGCCGCCTTGTCGAACCAATTGATCTTGTTCATCTTACGCAGGATCACGATCTCGTCGCGGTTGGCGCCAACGGGTCCGTAGTAATTGAAGCCATAGGCAAGCTGCGCATAGCCGCCGATCATGTGGGTCGGCTTCATATTGATCCGGGTCACCGAATTGTGGATGCCGCCACGCTGGCCGGTCATTTCCGAGCCAACGACGTTCACCAGCTTCTCCTGAGCGTGATACATGATGCACGAACCCGGCATGATCCTCTGGCTGACGATCGCCCGCGCGGTCAACGCGCCGTTGACGTTGAACGCCTCGATCCAGTCGTTGTCGACGATGCCGGCCTCTTTCGCGTCATCCTCGCTGATCCAGACGGCGGGACCGCCGCGGTTCAGGCTGAGCATGATCAGGTTTTCGGTATAGGTCGAATGGATGCCCCATTTCTGGTGCGGGGTCAGGAAATTCAACGTGATCTCCTTACGCCCGTTGGGCAACTTGCCCAGGGCGGCGGCGACCGAGCGCGTGTCGATCGGCGGCTTCCAGGTCACGAAAGCCTCGCCAAAGGCCCGCATCCACTGGTGATCCTGATAAAGCTGCTGGCGTCCCGTCAGCGTCCGCCACGGAATCAATTCGTGAACGTTGGTCCAGCCTGCGTTATAGCAAACGCTCTCACTTTCGATACCCGACCAGGTCGGGGACGATATGATCTTGCGTGGCTGGCTGACTACGTCGCGGAAGCGGATCTTCTCCTCCTCCTTGCCCTCGGCCAGGTGCGCATGTTCCCGGCCGGTAAATTTGGACAGCGCCTGCCACGCCTTGATCGCCACCTCGCCGTTGGTTTCGGGAGCGAGCATCAGGATTGTCTCGCAGGCGTCGATATCAGCGTCGATCTTCGGGCGGCCCTTGGTGGGGCCGTCCGCCACGGTGCCGTTCAGCTGGCCAAGCAGCTCGACCTCGTGTCCGGTATCCCAGTTCAGACCTTTCGAGCCGTTGCCCAGCTTTTCCAGCGCCGGGCCGAGAGAGGTGTAACGCGAATAGGTCTCGGGGTAGTTGCGTTCGACCAGCGCGACGGAAGGCATCGTCACGCCAGGCACCGGCTCGCACTCGCCTCGGCCCCAGTCCTTCGGCTCGTAGGCCTGCGCGATCTCGCCCGGGCTGTCGTGCTGGATCGGGGTGAGGACCACGTCCTGCTCCACCCCCAGCACTTCCGGCGAAACCTCGGAGAACGCCTTGGCGAGGCCGCGGAAGATGGCCCAGTCGCTGCGCGCCTCCCATGAAGGATCGACCGCCGCCGTCAGAGGATGGATGAACGGGTGCATGTCGGTGGTGTTGAGGTCGTGCTTTTCGTACCAGGTCGCGGTCGGCAGCACGATATCGGAATAGAGGCTAGTGGTGGACATGCGGAAGTCGATGTTCACCATCAGGTCCAGCTTGCCGACCGGCGCCTCGTCGTGCCAGACGACCTCCTCGGGTCGCACCAGCCCTTCGGCGGTGTCGGTACCGATGACGCCGTGCATCGAGCCGACGAAGTGTTTGAGGAAATATTCGTGCCCCTTGCCCGACGCGCCCAGCACGTTCGAGCGCCAGAAGAACATGTTGCGCGGCCAGTTGCGGGGATTGTCGGGATCAGAGTTTGCAAACTTGATCTCGCCCGATTTCAGCCCCGCCACTACCGCTTCGCCCGGATCGCGGCCGTCCTTGGCGAGCTGGGCGCCCAAGAGCAGCGGATTCTCGAGGAGTTGCGGCGCCGAGGGGAGCCAACCCATGCGTTCGGCGCGCACGTTATAATCAATCATCGCGCCGGACCAGTTGCCCTCGGGCGCGGTGGGCGACAACAGCTCGTCCACCTTCATCGACTCGTAGCGCCACTGATCGGAATGGGCGTAAAAGAAGCTGGTTCCCGCCATCTGCCGCGGCGGCCGCGACCAGTCGAGCGCGAAGGCCAAAGGCAGCCAGCCGGTCTGTGGCCGCAGCTTCTCCTGCCCCACGTAATGCGCCCAGCCGCCGCCGGAATTGCCGACGCAACCGCACATCACCAGTAGCAGGATGACGCCACGATAAGTCATGTCCATGTGATACCAATGGTTCACGCCCGCACCGATGATCACCATCGAGCGGCCTTCCGTGATTTCGGCATTGGCGGCGAATTCGCGCGCGATCTGGATGATCGCATCGCGCTTCACACCCGTCACCGCCTCGGCCCAGGCCGGGGTGAAGGGCACATCGTCGTCAAAGCTCTTCGCCACGTTGTCGCCGCCAAAGCCGCGATCCAGCCCGTAATTGGCGCAGTAAAGGTCGAACACCGTGGCGACACGGATCGTCTGGCCGTCAACACCAGCGATCTCCTTCACCGGGATGTTGCGGGTGAGAATGCGGTCATGCGCCGTCGCGGTCCAGTCATGCGCGGCGGTGCCGCCGAAGTACGGAAAGGCGACGGGCGCGATAGCGTCGTGGTCGTCGGCTAGTGACATCCGCAGCCGGATGTCGCGTCCCTTGCCGTCCTTCTGTTGCAGGTTCCAGCGGCCGGTCTCGCCCCAACGGTGGCCGACCGACCCCAGCGGCGCCACCAGCTCGCCGGTGACCTCGTCCAGACCCACGGCCTTCCAGTCGGGATTGTTGGTCTCGCCCAAGGCCTCCGGCAGGTCCGCCGCGCGCAGCATCCGGTCGGGCACCAGTTGGCCGTCCTTCTCGGTCAGCGTGACCAGCAGCGGGAAGTCGGAATAGCGGCGCGTGTAGTCACTGAAATACTCCGACGTCTTGTCGATGTAGAATTCGCGCAGCACCACATGGCCCAGCGCCAGCGCCAGCGCCGCGTCGGTGCCCTGTTTGGGGTGCAGCCA
>JBBQHZ010000183.1:0-6654 GCA_038324445.1 Rhodobacterales bacterium
GACGCCTCGGCGCCGCTGACGGGGGCGTGTATCGACCTGGAGCAGCGCGTTGTGGGCGCGCCGTGTTAGGCGAGCGGTGGTGCTGTCGAGGCGCGGATGACCAGTTCGACCGGCAGGAGTTCCGTGGCGGTGGGGCCGGGCTCGGGTCGGGGCGGGGTCCCTTGCAGGCGTTCGAGAAGCCGGATCGCGGCGGTGCGGCCCAAGCGGACGCGGTCCTGCCGTATCGTCGTCAGGGCGGGAACATAGAACGCGGACATGTCGATGTCGTCGAAGCCCACGACCGAAATGTCGTGGGGCACGCGCAGGCCGCCCGCCTTCAGGCCCGCCATCAGCCCGAAGGCGACGGTGTCGGCGGCGCAGAACACCGCTGTGGGGCGGTCCTCCATCGCCAGAATGCGCTGGGCGGCCTCGAAGCCGCATTGCAGGGAGAAATCGCCGCGAATGATCCACTCGTCGCGGGCCGGCAGGGCAAGGCGGGACCGCTCCTCGAGCATGCCGCGGCGGCGCACGGCCGTCAGCACGTTGCCTTCCGGGCCGGTGATATGGGCGATCTTGCGGTGCCCGAGGCCCGCCAGATGGCGGATCGCCAGCCGCGCGCCTTCCGCATTGTCGGACTGGATCGAGGGGAAGGCGTAGCCATCCACCCATTCGCAGGCAAAGACGATGCGGCCATCGACGCCCACCGCGCGGCACTGATCAAGCGCCACGGGGCTGAGCGCGCCATCGAGCGACACGACCCCGTCGATGCGCCCGGCGGTGAAGTTGCCCGCCAACTCGCCATCCGCCAGCGGACGGCTTTCGGTATCGGCGATCAGCACGGCATAATCGCTGCCGGCAAAACCGTCGGAGATGCCTTGCAGAATCTCGGAATAGAACGGCTTGCCGAGGTTCGGCACCAGCACCAGCACCGCACCTGCGCGCTGCATCCGCAGGTTGCGGGCGGCCTGATTGACGCGGTAGCCGGTGGACTGGATCGCGGCCATCACCTGCGCCCGCGTCGCCTCGGACAGGAGGGCCGGGTTCGAGAGCGCCCGGCTGACCGTCGCGGTGGACACGCGGGCGGCCTGGGCCACATCCTGGATGGTCGCAGTTTTGGGGGCCATGGAGCCTTCGTTTCGGTTACGTCCGGTGAATTGCGTCTTGACTCGAATCCTCTGCTGGTTGGAGTATGTAATCGATTTCATATCCGGCAAAGCGGTAATTTTGGCGGATTGGGGAGAGGGGTCGCCGCAAGACATGAACGCGCATAGCGATTTCACCGGAGCGCAGGTTCTGGTCGTTGGGGCCAGCCGGGGCGGCATTGGCGCCGCGATTGCGCGCGCGTTCCAGGATGCGGGCGCTTTGGTGCGGATCACCGGCGTCGAGGAGGCACCGGCGCCCGAGGATGCGACGCGGTTCGACTACACGCAGCTTGACGTGACGGATACAGACGCGGTTCGGGCCTTTGCGGCGGGGATCGAGCGGCTGGACGTGCTGGTGAACTGCGCCGCGATCACCCGGCGCGGCGAGGAGATGGACCCGGCCTTCTTCGCCCATGTGCTGAACGTGAACCTTGTGGGTTCGCTTCGTTGCGCGGAAGCACTGCACGGCGCGCTCACAGGCGGCACGGTCATCAATGTGGCGTCGATGTATGCGCGCTTCGGCTCGCCCCGGAACCCGGCCTATGGCGCGTCCAAGGCGGGGGTGGAGCAGTTGACGAAGTCGCTCGCCATTGCCTGGGCGGGCGACGGGATACGGGTGAACGCGATCGCGCCCGGTTTCATCGTGACCGAGCAATCGGCGCGCGCGCGGCAGGACCCGGCGTTTGTGGCGGGGATCGAGGCGCGCACACCCATGGGGCGCTGGGGCCAGCCCGACGATATCGCGGGCGTGGCGCTGTTTCTGGCCAGCCGCGCGGCGGGGTTCATCACCGGGGCGACGATCCCGGTGGACGGAGGGTATTCGGTTGTCTGAGGGTCTGGCATCCATTGGCGCGGCGGTGATCGGGACCGGCTTCATCGGCACGGTTCATGTGCAGGCGCTGCGCCGGATCGGCGTGCAGGTGCGCGGCGTTCTGGGATCGTCGGCGGCGCGCGGGGCCGCTCGGGCGGCGGAGATCGGCGTGGCGCGGGCCTATGCGGATCTGGACGAGCTTCTGGCGGATGACACGGTGGATGTGGTGCATGTGACCTCTCCCAACCATGCCCATTTCGATCAGGTGAAAGCTATTCTTGCGGCAGGCAAGCACGTCATCTGCGAGAAGCCGCTGGCGATGACCAGCGCGCAGAGCGCCGAGATGGTGGCGATTGCGCGCGCGTCGGGCAAGGTAGCGGCGGTGTGCTACAACATCCGCTTCTATCCGCTGAACCAGCAGGTGCATGGCATGGTGAAGGCCGGCGAGTTGGGGGATATCCGGTTCATCACCGGGCATTACCATCAGGATTGGCTGGCCAAGGACACCGACTGGAACTGGCGGCTGGTGGCGGAGGAGGGCGGCACGTTGCGCTCGGTCGGGGATATCGGGACGCATTGGGTGGACCTGACGAGCTTCGTTACCGGCCTGAAGGCCGAGGCGGTGATGGCGGAACTGGCGACGTTTATGCCGGTGCGCCAGCGTCCCGTGGGGCCGGTCGAGACATTCTCGAGCGCGGCGGGGGAAACCGAGGCCGTGGCGGTGGACACCGATGACGCCGCGATGATCGTGATACGCTACAAGGGCGGCGCGCGCGGTGTGATGAGCACGTCGCAGATCAATGTCGGGCGGAAGAATTCGCTGCAGTGGGATGTGGCGGGCGCCAAAGCCAGCGCGGCATGGGACAGCGAGACGCCGGATCATCTGTTTATCGGCCACAGGGACCGCGCGAACGAGACCATGATGCGCGATTTCAGCCTGATGAATGCGGCGGGCGTGGCGGCGGCGACGCTGCCGCCGGGCCATGTGGAAGGCTTTGCCGACAGCTTCGCCAACTTCTTCCGCGCGGTTTACCGGGATGTTTCCAGGGGCGGGCGGCAGGCGGACAGCACCTGGGCCAGCTTCGAGGATGGCCATTACGAGATGCAGTTCTGCGATGCTGTCGTGATCTCGGCCCGCGAGGGGCGTTGGGTGCGGCTGGACGAGGTGGAGGGATAGCGATGCAACTGGGAATATTGACGGCACCGTTCGAGGATATGGCGCTGGAAGATGTGGCGGCCTGGGCGGGGTCCAACGGATTTTCGGCGCTGGAGGTGGCGTGCTGGCCCGCCAGCGGCGGCGAGGCGCGGCGCTATGCGGGGACGTCGCATATCGATGTCGAGGGCATGTCCGAGACGGCGGGCGAGGTGATCGTCGGCCAGTTGGCCGAGCAGGGCGTGATGATTTCGGCCCTTGGGTATTATCCCAACCCGCTCCATGCCGATGCCGACCACCGGACGCAGGTGATCGGCCATCTGATGAAGATCATCTCGGCGGCGAGTGTGATGGGCGTGCCGGTGGTCAATACGTTCGTCGGCGGCGACCGCACCCTGGGCGTCGATGACAACTGGACCCGCGCGGTGGAGATCTTCGCGCCGATCGTAGCCCATGCCGAGGCGTCGGGCGTGCAACTGTGCTTCGAGAATTGCCCGATGATCTTCAGCCGGGACGAATGGCCGGGCGGGCACAATATCGCCTATTCGCCCCGCATCTGGCGGCGGATCTTCGAGGAATGGGGCGACGCGGTGGGGATGAATTTCGACCCCTCGCACCTGGTCTGGCAGTTTATCGACCAGACCCGCTTCATCAAGGAATTCGGGCCGCAGATGGGCCATGTCCACGCCAAGGACGCGATGGTGGACCGCGATGGCCTCTATGAATACGGCACGATGTCGGCGGGCATGGGCTGGCAGTTCCCGCGCCTGTGCGGGTTGGGCGATGTGGATTGGCCGGGATTTTTCTCGGGCCTCTATCGCGCGGGCTATGACGGGCCGGTCATCATCGAACACGAGGATCGGCTGTTCGAGGGGACGGAAGAGAAGATCAAGCGCGGATTCCTGCTGGCGCGTGACGTGCTGGCCCCATTTATCAAGTAAGCTAGGGCATCAAGTAGAAGAGGGCGTTAAACCCCTGTTATCGTTTTGTAAAACCCAAGGGAGAGAAGACCATGAAAAGACTTCTGACAAGTGCTGCAGTGCTGGCGATGATGGCCCCTGCGGCCTATGCGCAGGATTACACCATCGGCGTGTCCAACACCGTTCAGGGCAACGGCTGGCGCGAGCAGATGATCTGCGCCATGCGCGCGCAGGCGGCGGTTGAGGGGGCGACGCTGATCGTCGCGCACCGCAACACCGACGCGGCGGGACAGCTTGAGGACCTCAACAACCTGATCGAGGCGGGCGTGGACGCCATCGTGCTGAACCCCGCCAACCCCGAGGCGCTGAACTCGGCGCTGGATGCCGCGATTGCGGCGGGCATCGTCGTGGTGGCGGTCGATGCGGGCGTCACGGCGGAGGGCGCCTATATCCTGTCCAACAACCAGGAAGAGTATGCCTATCTGGGCGCGCGCTGGCTGTTCGAGACGCTGGGGGGCACGGGCGATGTCGTCTACATGCGCGGGATTGCGGGCGTGTCGGCGGATACCGACCGCGACGCGGGCTTCCGCCGCGCGATGGCGGAGTATCCCGGCATCACCATCGTGCACGAGGTCTTCACTGGCTGGCAGCAGGATCAGGGCAAGCAGCAGATGTTCGACTTCCTCGCGACGGGTATTCCGTTCGACGGCGTCTGGACGTCGGGCATCGACAACGTGATCGTTGACGCCTTCGTTGAAAGCGGCGCGCCGCTGGTGCCGATCGTGGGCGCGGACAATGCGGGCTTCGTGCAGTATCTGGCCGATGTTGACGGGTTGGTCGGCGCGGCGGTGACCAATCCCGGCTCGGTCGGCGGGGCGGGGATCGCGCTGGCGATCGATATCCTGAACGGCGAGGCACCGGCGGAGACGACGGTTCTGGTCGACCCGGTCCTGTGGGAGAATTCCACGGCGGAAGGGCAGGAGATCATCGCAGGCGCGTTGAACCCGAACCTTGATCCGGAATGGCCGGTCTCGGTCTCGGTGCCCGGCTGGACCGACTACACGATGGAGCAGATCATCGCCTGCGAGGGCTGATCTGACGGTTTGGCGCTGTTTTGTCAGGATGTCCTGACGATTTGACGTGATTTTGTCAGGATGTCCTGACGGTTTGGCGCCAAATGTCAAAGCAAAATGACGTTCCGCCCCTGATGTGTCAAAACGTCAGGGGCGGCATGAACACCCAAGAAAAGCAGGAAATTCATGAGCAGTTCGGCCGACACAGCCCTGTTGGACGCCACCGGCGTTGCGAAAAGCTTTGGCGCCGTGCGGGCGCTGACCGATGCCAGCCTGCATGTCGCGCGCGGGCAGGTCGTGGCGCTGATGGGAGCCAACGGCGCGGGGAAATCGACCTTCGTAAAGATCCTGACCGGTGCGTTGAAGCCCGATGCGGGCCAGGTGCTGATCCGGGGACAGGCCGCGCGGGTGGGATCGCCCGCCGAGGCGCGCCGTTCGGGCCTTGTGCCGGTCTATCAGGAGCCGTCGCTGATCCCCGATCTGGACGTGGCGGATAACCTGCGGCTGGGCGGCACCCCGGTGGCGCCGTTCCGGCATTGGGTGGCGGAACTGGGCATCGAGGGGCTGCGGCTCGATCAGATGATCGCGGACCTGCCGCTGGCGACCTTGCGCATCCTCGATCTGGCCCGCGCGCTGGCGGCGGAACCGGACGTGCTGCTGCTCGACGAGATGACCGCCGCCTTGCCGACCAATCTGGTGGAGCGGGTGCTGCGCGTGGTGCGGGGGCAGGCGGATGAGGGGCGCGGCGTGATCTATATCTCGCATCGTTTCACGGAGATTTCCGAGTTGTGCGACAGCGCCACGGTGCTGCGCGATGGCCGCACCGTGGGCGATCTGAAGATCGAACCGGGCGTCGAGGACCGCGTGGTGGAGATGATGCTGGGCGCAAAGCTGGAACTGGGCAGGCGCGAGGGTCGGGTGGCTGTGGCGGGCACCGGAACGCCTCGGTTGCGGGTCAAGCACCTCGCCGTGGCGCCCAAGGTCGGCGACGTGTCGTTCGACCTTTATGCGGGCGAGGTGCTGGGCGTTGTGGCGCTGGAGGGGCAGGGACAGGACGAGGTGTTCGACGTGCTGTCGGGCTTCCGCCGCGCCACCGGCGGAGTGGTGGAGGTGGACGGCAAGCCCGCCAGCTTCGGGCATCCGGCGGATGCCATCGCGGCAGGGCTGACCTTCGTTCCGGGCGACCGGGCGGAGGCGTTGCTGCGCGAGAGGTCGGTGCGCGAGAACATCGCGCTGCCGTTTTCGGCACGGATGCGCGATTGGGGTCCGCTGAAGGCACGGCACGAGGCGGCGCGCGTGACCCATGCGGTGGAGAAGTTGCAGATCGACACGCGGGCGCAGGGCGAGGTGCAGCGGCTGAGCGGCGGCAACCAGCAAAAGGTCACGATTGGCCGCTGGCTGGCGCACGGGGTGCGCACGCTGCTGCTGTTCGACCCGACACGCGGCATCGACGTGCGCACCAAGCGGCACATCTATCCGGAGGGGCGCGAGTTGGCAGAAAAGGGGGCGGCGGTGTTGTTCTAAACCAACGAGCTGGAGGAAATTCCGCAGGCCTGTGTCCGGGTGGTGGTGATCT
>JBBQHZ010000184.1:0-6502 GCA_038324445.1 Rhodobacterales bacterium
ACCAGAACCTTGTCGAGCGTCTTGTCGACCGGAACGCTGGCGCCCCAATCGTCGCCATCCCAGCCCTTGATCTCACCGTCTTCGGGGCTGGCGACATGGACCGTCGCCCCCGCCTCGCGCAGCTTTTGCAGCGGCACTTCCAGTTCGGATTGCTCGAACCCTTTGGTCGACAGGATCAGGATCTTGGCTTGCGTGATGTTGGTCATGGTATTTCCTTTCAGGGTCTCGTGCGGACGCGCCGTCGCGGCATGTAGTAGAAGCATGCCGTCCGGGCGCGTCGTCAGGGTTCAACGCGCCAGCCGCCCATGCGTTCCCTCCCACCCTCATGCCCGCCCTCTTGCCCGGCCCCCGCCCCTCGCCTAAACCCGTCGCAGCAATGCCGGAGGCCGCCATGCTTGACCTGACCTTTGAGACCCCCAAACCCCGCGTCATCGCGGGCGCCAAGCATGATTGGGAACTGGTCATCGGGATGGAGGTTCACGCCCAGGTCTCGACCAACGCCAAGCTGTTCTCCGGTGCCTCCACCACCTTCGGGGCCGAACCGAACAGCAACGTCGCCTTCGTGGATGCCGGCATGCCCGGCATGTTGCCCGTCATAAATGAGGAATGCGTGGCGCAGGCCGTGCGCACCGGCCTTGGCCTCAAGGCGCAGATCCACCTGAATTCGGCCTTCGACCGCAAGAACTACTTCTACCCCGACCTGCCGCAGGGCTATCAGATTTCGCAACTCTATCACCCCATCGTGGGTGAGGGCGAAGTGCTGGTCGAACTGGGCGACGGGAAGGCGCGCCTTGTGCGGATCGAGCGGATTCACCTGGAACAGGACGCCGGCAAATCCATTCACGACATGGACCCCGCCCTTTCCTTCGTCGACCTCAACCGCACCGGCGTGGCGCTGATGGAAATCGTGTCGCGCCCCGACATCCGCTCGCCCGAGGAAGCCGCCGCCTATGTGGTGAAGCTGCGCCAGATCATGCTCTATCTCGGCACATGCGACGGGAACATGCAAAACGGCAACCTCCGCGCCGACGTCAACGTCTCTGTCTGCCTGCCGGGTCAGTACGAGAAATATCAGGCCACGCAGGATTTTTCCCATCTCGGCACGCGGTGCGAGATCAAGAACATGAACTCCACCCGGTTCATCCAGCAAGCCATCGAGGTCGAGGCGCGTCGCCAGATCGCCATCCTTGAAGCCGGCGGCACGATCACGCAGGAAACCCGCCTCTACGACGTAGACAAGGGCGAAACCCGCTCCATGCGATCCAAGGAAGAGGCGCATGATTACCGCTATTTCCCCGATCCCGACCTCCTGCCGCTCGAGATCGAGCAGGCATGGGTCGACGACATCGCGGCCCACCTGCCCGAATTGCCCGACGCCAAGAAGGCCCGCTTCATCGCCGATTTCGGCTTGGCCGACTATGATGCCTCCGTGCTGACCGCCGATCTGGCGGCGGCCGCCTATTTCGAGGTCGTCGCGGGGCAAACCAACGGCAAACTCGCCGCCAACTGGGTCATCAACGAGTTGTTCGGCCGCCTGAAGAAGGACGAGAAGGGGATCGAGGACAGCCCCGTCACCCCCGCCCAACTCTCCGCCCTGATCGCGCTGATCGAGGCCGACACTATCTCGGGCAAGATCGCCAAGGACGTGTTCGAGATCTGCTATACCACCGGCCGCGACCCCGCTGAGATCGTCGAGACCGAGGGCCTGACGCAGGTAACGGACACCGACGCCATCGAGGCCGCCGTTGATGCCATCATCGCCGCCAACCCCGATCAGGTCGCCAAAGCGCAGGCCAACCCCAAGCTGGCGGGCTGGTTCGTGGGTCAGGTGATGAAAGCCACCGGCGGCAAGGCCAATCCCAAGGCGGTGAACGATATTGTTGCGGCAAGACTTGATCGCTAGACGCGCTGGCTCCCCTTTTTTTGTGAGAGCACGGGGCTTTGCACCCCTCAGTCCGTAAACAGACTGTTGCCCAAAATAGCCACAATCGAGTCGCAAAATACCCGCAACTACCTTGACCCGAACCCCCGAAAAGAGTTAACTTTCCGTTAAGTCTGCCGACATCCGTAAGCTCAAATTGCGATTCTGAAGAGAATATAATCTTCTGATTTCAGATAATGTATGCATTATCAGAGCCTTAGAGGTCAAGGTGGGGCTTAAAATTGTGAAGTACGCTAAATAAGGGTAAGTAACATGAAGACTTTTACTAAACATTTGGTGGCAAGTGCTGTCGCCCTGACCTTGTCGGTTGGCGGTGCTTCGGCTGCCACGATCGCTTGGAGCGATGCGTCGGTCCCAGGCGCGAACATCGCACCGACATCGTCCACCCCGGTGGTCGCGGTCAACGTCACTGGATCCATCCCTGGGCTGCGGCGTAGCCCATTTGCTGATCTCACCCGAGTTTATAACTCCGTTGGTCTCGACGCGTCGGCGACCTACGAGTTTTCCTCCCTTCGCAGCTCGCTTGAGTTGGTTTGGGGCTCGGTTGACACCTACAACTTCATCGACTTCTACAACGGCGCTACCTATCTGGGTACGTTCAGCGGGACAGACACCGGTGCTGCTACCGGTTCCAACCGTCCGCTCAACCAGTTGCTGGCAACCATCAGCGGCTTCGGTCTGTTCGACTCCGTCGTTCTGACGTCGGTCGGCCAGAACGCATTCGAGCATTCGGATGTGGGCGCGGTTCCGGTTCCCGCGGCAGGCTTCCTGCTGTTCGGGGCACTTGGTGGCCTCGCAGCACTGCGTCGTCGTCGCCAGGCGGCCTGATTCGTCAAGAATCTCGCTTTGATTGGAAAAAGCCCCGCTCCCCAGCGGGGCTTTTTCATGTCACCCGCAAAGTGACGCATCCAGGCTTTGGCCCGAAGCCGACATCAGGGCGAGACATCGCCGCCGGATCGAGTGCGACAAGGTCGGATCAAGGGCGTCCTCACCCTCGACTGTTGCAGGCAAGACGGATACGTCTCAAACTCAGACACACCCGCCCCATGCCCGCCCTGCCAGATGCAGGCAACCACCCTCTCCTGAACACCGGAGGCCCCGTGCCACATCACGAATACAAGGTCGTCCCCGCGCCGGAACGTGCCCGAAAGACCCGCGGCCTCAAAGGCGCAGCGCTTTTTGCCCATGAGATGGAGGTGTTGATGAACGAGCTGGCCGCCGACGGCTGGGTCTATGTCCGCGCCGATACGCTCCCGCACGAAGAACGCTCGGGCCTGACCTCGAAGATCACCACCTACCGCAACCTCCTGATCTTCCAGCGTGAAATCAAGGCCGAGCCGATCGCTGCTACCGCAATCGCCAGCCCGAAGGCAAAGTCGGCGCCCCCGCCTGCGCCACAGCCCGCCCCAAAGTCCATGCCGGCCAAGGGTGACGACGAGGACGAAGATCTCGTGAACCTGTGGGACGCCCCGACCGTCACCCCTGCCCCCGACGCGCCGCTATTCCCGGATCGTCAGCGCAAGCGCATGGATCTCTGACATCAACTGCGGCCCGATCGCCCCATGCACCGCCCGGTGCTTGGCGATCCGGCTAAGCCCCTGAAACGCCTCGCTTTCCACGGTCACGTTGAAGTGGCTTTCGCCGCCTTCCCGGTGCCCCGCATGGCCGCGATGGGCTTCGCTGTCGTCCACGACCTCCAGATACCTCGGTGCAAAGGCTTCTTGCAGGGCCGCCTCGATTTTCTCCGCTCTTGTCATCACTTTCCCCATTTCAAGACCTTCCCCTCAGCCACCAAAACTCTAAACTGCTTGTTCCGAGTCGAACAGGTGCGCGACCCATGGCCGATAAAGATCCCTTCAACTTCGATCTCCGCGTTTCGACGGACAAGAAGAAGCGTCGCACCGGAAGGCGCGGCATGTCCGGCGCGTTCGAGACCTCGCAACGCCAATGCGAAGCCCCCGACTGCGAGGAGCAGGGCCAGTATCGTGCGCCCAAGGGGCCAGACAAGCTGGACGATTTCCACTGGTTCTGCCGCGATCATGTGCGCGAATACAACCTCAAGTGGAACTTCTTCGAAGGCACCACCGAGGCCGAGATCAATGCCCAACTCGATCGCGACCGGGTCTGGGACCGCCCCACCAAGCCGCTTCGCCAATCCGCCGAGGAACGCGCCTGGGCGCGGCTCGGCATCGAGGACCCGCATCAGGTGCTGGGCCAGAACGCGACGCGCAATCCGGGCCGCGGTGCCGGCAGCGTCGGCCGCAAACTGCCGCCCACCGAACGCCGCGCGGTCGAGATCCTCGACGTCAAGGACAACGCCACCAAGCCCGAGATCCGTCAGGCCTACAAGGCGCTGATCAAGGTGCTGCATCCCGACATGAACGGCGGCGACCGCTCGGACGAGGACCGCCTGCAAGAGGTTGTCTGGGCCTGGGACCAGTTGAAGATCAGCCGCAACTTCGCGGACTAGTCACGCACGCCGATGGTCCAGACCCTGATCCTTGGCGCCGGTGCGGCGGGCCTGATGTGCGCCGCCCATGCCGGGCCGGACGTGCTGGTAGTGGATCATGCCAACGCGGCGGGCGAGAAGATCCGCATCTCCGGCGGCGGGCGCTGCAACTTCACCAACCTGCACACCGAGCCCGCGAATTTCCTCAGCGAAAACAGCCATTTCGCCAAGTCCGCGCTCAGCCGGTATACCCAGTGGGATTTCCTCGATCTGGTTCAAAGGCATGGCATCGCGTGGCACGAAAAGACCCTCGGGCAGTTGTTCTGCGACAATTCCGCCAAGGACATCATCGCGATGCTGCTGGCCGAAATGGCCCCCGCGCACCTGTGGTTGCAGACCGAAATCGGCGACATCACCCACCGCGACGGCCTCTTTCTCGCCACGCTGACGCACGAGGGTCGCACCACCATCGTCACCGCCCGGAACCTCGTTCTGGCCACCGGCGGCAAATCCATCCCCAAGATGGGCGCCACCGGCCTTGCCTACCGGCTTGCGGCGCAGTTCGGGCACCGCGTCACCGATACAAGGCCCGCCCTTGTGCCGCTGACCTTCGAGGGCACGGTGAAGGATCAGTTCGCGGCCCTCTCCGGCACCAGCCTGCCCGCCCGCGTCGCCTGCAACGGCACCGCGTTCGACGAGGGGCTGCTGTTCACCCATCGCGGGCTGTCCGGCCCCTCGATCCTGCAAATCTCGTCCTACTGGGTCGAGGGCGGCAGCATCAGCCTGCATCTGCGCCCCGATCTGGACCTCTTTGCCTTCCTGCGCGACCGCCGCGCCGAGGGCGGCGCCAAGGCGCTGACCACCGCCCTATCCGAGGTTCTGCCCAAGAAGCTGGTGGCCCATCTGGCTGACGCCTGGCAAATCAGGGGCAACCTCGCCGACCAGTCCGACACTTCGCTGGCAGCGCTGGCCGGGCGTCTGGGCGATTGGCAGGTGACGCCGACCTCCACCGAGGGCTACCGCACGGCAGAGGTCACGCTGGGCGGCGTGGCGACCGAGGGCCTGTCGTCGAAAACCATGGAAAGCCGGCACCTGCCCGGCCTTTACGTGATCGGCGAGGCGGTGGATGTGACCGGCTGGCTTGGCGGTTACAACTTCAAGTGGGCGTGGTCCTCCGGCGTCGCGGCGGGCCGCGCCATAAAGGAATCGGCAGGCCGCGCCATAAAGGAATCGGCAGGCCGCGACATACGGGAAACGGCGGGCCGCGCCTTAAATCAATCGGCAGGCCGCAGCCCAAGCGAAACGACGGCCCGCGCCGCCCCTAGCCCCGCCAGAACGCCGCGGTGAACAGCACCAGCACCGCCATCAACTCCAGCCGTCCGATCAGCATCGCCGCCGACAACAGCCACTTGGCGCTGTCAGGCAGCGACTGGAAATTCCCCGCCGGCCCGATGATATCGCCCAGACCCGGCCCGATATTGCCCAGCGCCGTCGCCGCCCCCGACACCGACGTGATGACGTCCAGCCCGGTCAATCCCAGCAACACGGCAAAGATGCCGAGCATGACGAAAAACAGCACGAAGAACGCCATGACCGAAGAGATGACGTCCTCGGGCACCGGTCGCCCGTCATAGCGCGGCTGAAAGATGCCATGCGGCGCGTAGAGGCGGCGCATCTGCGTGGCGACGGCGGCCATCAGCAACTGATAGCGGAAGATCTTGATCGAGCACGAGGTGGACCCGGCGCATCCGCCGATCAGGCCGATGAAGAAGAACAGCACCACCGCCATCGGCCCCCATTCCTGATAATCGACCGAGGCAAAGCCAGTGCCCGAGATGATCGAGGTGACGTTGAAGATACCCTCGCGGAAGCCGTGCTCCCAATGGTCGCCGTTCAGGAACACGCGGTAGAGCGTGAAGATCACGCTCAGCGTCAGGATCACCACCAGATAAGCCTGGATCTGCGTGTCGCGAAAGATCGGCTTGGCGGTGCCTGCGACCAACTGGATGTAACGCACGAAGGGCAGGCTCGCCAGGATCATGAAGACCGCCGCGACATATTCGATCGGTCCCTGAAAGTCTCCGAAGGAGCTGTCGCGCGACGAGAATCCG
>JBBQHZ010000185.1:0-6350 GCA_038324445.1 Rhodobacterales bacterium
TGGCGATCGGCTCGACCATCGCGCTGCCGGAACTGCTCAAGCGCGGCTATGACAAGCGGATGGTGACCGGCGTCATTCAGGCCGGATCAAGCCTTGGCATCCTTGTGCCACCCTCGGTCGTGCTGGTGCTTTATGCGATGATCGCGCGCCAACCGGTGGGCCAGTTGTGGCTGGCCGGCGTGTTGCCGGGTCTGATGATGGCGATGCTGTTCGTGATCTACATCGCTGTGCGCTGCCGGATGAATCCCGCGCTGGGGCCGGTGCTGGACCGTGCGGACCGCGATCTTCCGATGGCCGAAAAGCTGCGCCTGTTGCGCGCCGGGCTGCTGCCCCTTGCCATCTTCGCGACCATGATGGTGCCGTTCGTGAATGGATGGGCCTCGCTGGTGGAAAGCTCGGCAATCGGGGCGGCTGCGGCGTTTGTGGCGGCGGTCCTGAAGGGCCGCATGACGCGCGAGGTGTTCGAGAACACGGTCCGCAACACGCTGGGCATCACCTGCATGTTCATGTGGATCATCCTCGCGGCACTGGCCTTCGGCGCGGTGTTCGACGGCCTCGGTGCGGTCAATGCCATCGAGGGGGTGTTCACCGAGCGTCTGAACCTGAGCCCGTGGATGATCCTGATCCTGATGCAGCTGAGCTTCATCATCATGGGCACCTTCCTTGACGACACCGCCATGCTGGTGATCGTGGCGCCCCTCTACGTGCCGTTGGTGGGCGAGTTGGGTTTCGATCTGATCTGGTATGGCATCCTTTACACGATCACGACGCAGATCGCCTACATGACGCCGCCGTTCGGCTATAACCTGTTCCTGATGCGCGCGATGGCCCCGCCCGAGATCTCGCTGCGCGATATCTACGCCTCGATCACGCCGTTTGTGGGGATCATGGTGCTGGCGCTGGCCATCGTGATGATCTTCCCGGAAATCGCCCTGTGGCTGCCCGGTTACGTTTACGACCAACCATAAATGAACCGCCGTCCAGGCGGTCGCCCCAACCAACCAAGGAGAGAAGACATGACGTCAAGACGCAAGTTCATCCAAGGTGCCGCCGTGGTGCCGGCCGTCGCATTGGCCAGCCCCGCGATTGCGCAAAGCACGATCCGCTGGCGGATGCAGACCTATGCCGGCGCGGCGCTGGGCGCCGAGGTCATCGACCCCGCCATCGCCATGTTCAACCAGATCGCGGGTGACCGCATGCAGATCGAGTTGTTCTATGCCGACCAGCTGGTGCCGACCGGAGAGCTGTTTCAGGCGATGCAGCGCGGCACCATCGACGCGGTGCAGTCGGATGACGACAGCATGGCCTCGCCCACGGAAGTCACCGTGTTCGGCGGCTATTTCCCCTTCGGCTCGCGCTACTCGCTCGATGTGCCGGTGCTGTTCAACCAGTATGGCCTGAACGAGATCTGGGACGCGGAATACTCGGCTGTCGGCGTCAAGCATATCAGCGCCGGGGCGTGGGACCCGTGCCACTTCGCCACCCGTGATCCGATCAACACCCTGGCCGACCTGCAGGGCAAGCGCATCTTCACCTTCCCGACCGCCGGTCGGTTCCTGACGCGCTTTGGCGTGGTGCCGGTGAACCTGCCGTGGGAGGATATCGAGGTTGCGATGCAGACGGGCGAGCTGGATGGCATCGCGTGGTCGGGCATCACCGAGGACTACACCGTGGGCTGGGCCGACGTGACCAACTACTTCCTGACCAACAACATCTCGGGGGCCTGGATCGGCCATTTCTTCGCCAACATGGAGCGATGGAACGAACTTCCCGAAGATTTGCAGACGCTGTTCCGGGTCTGCTGCGACCAGTCGCATTATTACCGCCAGCATTGGTATTGGGGCGGCGAGGCCAATCTGCGCGTCAATGGCGACAAGCTGCAACTGACCACCATCCCTGACGAGGAATGGGCGACGGTCGAGGCGGCGGCGCAGGAATTCTGGGAAGAGATCGCGGCTGAGTCCGAGGTCAAGCGCCGCGTGGTCGATATCTTCCGGCAATACAACGCCGACATGGTCGCCGCCGGTCGCCCCTATCGCTTTACCTAAGATATGATATCGGGGGCTGCCCTTGGTGGCCCCCTTCCCCCTTCCGAGAAAGATTGACCATGCCTGCACCCTGGACCTTCGAGGACCTGAAAACCCATGTCGCCGATGGCTCCATCGACACCGTTCTGGTGTGTTTCGTGGACATGCAGGGCCGCCTGATGGGCAAGCGGTTCCACGGGAAGAATTTCGTCGACCATTCCCATGTGGAAACCCATTGCTGCAATTACCTGCTGGCGACCGATCTGGAGATGGCGACGCCGGATGGCTACGCCGCAACCTCGTGGCGGAGGGGCTATGGCGATTACGTCATGAAGCCGGACCTAACCACGATCCGCCCAGTGCCGTGGCTGGAGGGGACTGCGATGGTCCTTTGCGACGTGCTCGATCACCACCACCACAAGCCGGTGTCGCATTCGCCGCGCGCCGTGCTGAAACGCCAGATCGAACGGCTGGACGCGATGGGGTTCGACGCGATGATGGCGACCGAGCTGGAGTTCTTCTTGTTCGCCCGCAGCCATGACGAGATCCGCAAGGAAGGCTTCCGCAATCTGCAGCCGCTCAGCGGCTATAACGAGGATTACCACATCTTCCAGACCACCAAGGAAGAGGGCATCCTGCGCCCGATCCGCAATCATCTGGTGGCGGCGGGCCTGCCGGTGGAGAACACCAAGGGCGAGGCCGAGGCGGGGCAGGGGGAACTGAACATCCGCTACGCCAGCGCGCTCGATTGCGCCGATCACCACTCGATCGCGAAGCACGCGATCAAGGAAATCGCCTGGCAGAACGGCCACGCCGCGACCTTCCTGCCGAAGTGGCACAAGGACCGCGTGGGATCATCGTCGCATGTCCACCAGTCGCTGTGGAAGGATGGCGAGCCCGCCTTCTTCGACCCTGACGCCAAGCACGGTATGTCCAAACTGATGGGCCATTACATGGCGGGCCTGATCCGATACGCGCCCGATTACACCTATTTCCTCGCGCCCTACATCAACAGCTACAAGCGTTTCGCCAAGGCGACCTTTGCGCCGACCAAGACGGCGTGGTCGGTGGATAACCGCACGGCGGGCTTCCGGCTCTGCGGCGAGGCATCCAAAGGCGTGCGGGTGGAATGCCGCATCGGCGGCTCGGACCTGAACCCCTATCTGGCGCAGGCGGTGATGCTGGCTGCGGGTATGAAAGGCATCGAGGACGAGCTGGAACTGGCCCCGGCCACAACGGGCGACGTCTATCAGGACGCCAAGGCCGCGGATATTCCGCAGACATTGCGGGCGGCGACAGAGACCCTGCGCGGCTCGGCCTTCCTGCGCGAGGCACTGGGCGACGACGTGGTGGATCACTACACCCGCGCGGCCGAGTGGGAGCAGGAAGAATTTGACCGCGTCGTGACCGATTGGGAAATCGCGCGCGGCTTTGAGAAGGCTTGAGCCATGACCATCCAGTGCATTTCACCGATTGACGGGTCGGTCTACGCCGCCCGCGAAACCCTGTCGCGCGGGCAGGCAGACGCCGCCGTGGCGCGGGCAAAGGCCGCGCAGGTGGCGTGGGATGCGCGGCCCTTGGCTGACCGGATCGCGCTGGTGCAGGCCGGGGTGGCGGCGGTGGGCGCGATGAATGACGATATCGTGCCGGAACTTGCCCACCAGATGGGCCGCCCGATCCGCTATGGCGGCGAGTTTCGCGGTTTCAACGAACGCGCCACCCATATGGCGCAAATCGCGGGCGACGCGCTGGCGTCGATGGTGGTGGAAGACAGCGCCGCCTTCCGGCGCGTCATCAAACGTGTGCCCCATGGCCTCGTGCTGGTCGTGGCGCCGTGGAACTACCCCTACATGACGGCGATCAACACCGTGGCGCCTGCGTTGATCGCGGGCAATGCGGTGATGCTGAAACACGCCTCGCAGACGCCATTGGTGGGCGAGCGGATGGCGCAGGCGTTCCATGGCGCGGGTGTGCCTGCGGACGTGTTCCAGAACGTGTTCCTCGATCATCAGACAACCTCCGAGCTGATCGCCGCGCGCGCCTTCGGCTTCGTGAACTTCACCGGCTCGGTCGCGGGCGGGCGCGCGATGGAACAGGCGGCGGCGGGCACCTTCACCGGCCTCGGGCTGGAACTGGGCGGCAAGGATCCGGGCTACGTCATGGAGGACGCGAACCTTGATGCGGCGATCGATACGCTGATTGACGGGGCGATGTTCAACTCGGGCCAATGCTGCTGCGGGATCGAGCGGATCTATGTCACCCAGTCGCTGTTCGATGCCTTCGTCGAGAAGGCCGTGGCGATCGTGAACGGCTACAAGCTGGGCAATCCGCTGGACCCGGAGACGACACTGGGGCCGATGGCGCATGTGAGGTTCGCGGACCATGTCCGGCGCCAGACGGCCGATGCCATCGCCGCCGGGGCCAAGCCGCATATCGACCCCGCGCATTTCCCGCAGGATGGCGGCGCCTACCTGATGCCGCAGATCCTGACCAACGTCACCCACGACATGGACGTGATGCGCGAGGAAAGTTTTGGCCCGGTTGTCGGCATCATGCCGGTCCGCGACGACGACCATGCCATCGCGCTGATGAACGACAGTGCCTATGGCCTGACCGCGTCCCTCTGGACGCAGGATGCCGCGCGGGCCGAGGCCATCGCCGACCGGATCGAGACCGGCACCGTGTTCCTGAACCGCGCCGATTACCTTGATCCGGGCCTGTGCTGGACCGGCTGCAAGGACACCGGGCGTGGCGGCGGCCTGTCGGTGATCGGCTATCACAACCTGACCCGTCCCAAATCCTATCACCTCAAGAAAGCCTGACATGACAAGCCCCAAAGCCAACTGGTCCTACCCCACCGCTGTCCGTTTCGGGGCAGGGCGCATCGCCGAGATCGCCGAGGCCTGCCGCGCCGCTGGCATCGCAAAGCCGCTGCTGGTCACCGACAAGGGCCTTGCGTCGATGGAGATCACGGCGCGCACGCTGGACCTGATGGCGGCGGCGGGCATGGGGCGCGGCATCTTCGCCGAGGTCGATCCGAACCCCACCGACATCAACGCGGCGGCGGGGATCGAGGTATACCGCACAGGCGGCTATGACGGCGTGATCGCGTTTGGCGGCGGCTCGGGCCTCGATCTGGCCAAGGTCATCGCCTTCATGTCCGGCCAGACGCGCCCGTTGTGGGATTTCGAGGATATCGGCGACTGGTGGACCCGTGCCGACCCGAAAGGCATCGCGCCCATCGTGGCGGTGCCGACAACGGCCGGGACCGGATCGGAAGTGGGGCGCGCCAGCATCATCACCAATTCCGCCACCCACGAGAAGAAGATCATCTTTCACCCCAAGATGCTGCCCTCGGTTGTGATCTGCGATCCCGAACTGACGGTCGGCATGCCGAAGTTCATCACGGCTGGCACCGGGCTTGATGCCTTCGCCCATTGCGTCGAGGCCTATAGCAGCCCGCATTTCCACCCGATGTCGCAAGGCATCGCGCTGGAGGGGATGCGACTGGTCAAGGAATATCTGCCGCGTGCCTATGGCGAACCAACGGACATCGAGGCGCGCGCCCAGATGATGGCCGCCGCCGCCATGGGGGCGACCGCGTTCCAGAAGGGGCTTGGCGCGATCCATGCCCTGTCCCATCCCATTGGGGCCATCTACCACACCCATCACGGCACCACGAACGCGCTGTGCATGCCTGCCGTGCTGCAGTTCAACCGATCCGCCATCGCGTCGCGGTTCGATCAGGTGGCGGCCTATCTGGGCATCGAGGGCGGCTTCGACGGCTTCTGCGCCTATGTGGACGAGTTGAACGCCTCGATGAGCATCCCCAAGACCCTGCGGGACATGGGGATCGCCACCCCCGATATCGACAAGATCGTCGAGGGTGCCATGAAGGATCCCAGCACCGGCGGCAACCCGATTGAAATGACGCCGGATAACACGCGCGCCCTGCTGCTGGATATCGTCTGACGCGGGAAACGGGGGGAGGGGCCGACTGTCGCCCGAGCCCTTCCGTCCGTGCTTATCGGCCGTCGAAAGAAGTGCAATTCTCCTTAGCACGCGCCCGTCCAGCCCTTGGTTGGCGTGGTTCTTGTCGGCCGAACTGCCAAACCCGCAGAGGCGCAGAAGCCTGTCACGGATGGAGCAGAGGCTGCGATCGGCATCATTTCGTTCGACATGGACGGCAACATCATCGACATCAACGACCGCGCCATGATGGCGCTGGAGGCATATGACGGGTCGTTGGTCGGCCGAAATCACGACACACTTTGGCCAAGCGACAGGACGACCTCGCAGGATTACATCGACTTCTGGGAGAAG
>JBBQHZ010000186.1:0-6049 GCA_038324445.1 Rhodobacterales bacterium
GCTGGCACCCCGTCGGCCAACCAGGCTTCAATGCAGGTGGGATCGCTCGGAACCAGGATCCGATAGGCGTCCACCGTTGCATCCTCATGGATCCGTGCGATGCCCTGATCGTGCCAGTCGCCGGCGGCGATTCCGAGTTGCCGCCACAGCCGACGTCCCGCCTCGGGCAGCAGGTGACCCCTTTCATCGAGCAGGGCGGTATGCGGCCCGAGGTGCAGTTCCCGGCCGGCGGCGGCCCCGACCCAGGCCAGGACGGCATCCTGTGCCTTGGCGCTCATCAGTGGCGACTCGGCCAGCACCAGAAGCGCGGCGTCGGGCGGCCCGTCGGCCAGTTCGGCGTCGGTGATGAAACGCACGCGGAAGCCCTGCGCGTCGAGCGCCGCGTGGGCACCGCGCATCTGCCGCTCGGCCACCTCGAGGGCGCCGGGGAAGTTGGCCAGAAAGCGATGCGCGTCGTGCGCGTAATGCAGCAGTGCAAGGGGCTTGGCATCGTGGTGGCGGGCCTCGGCCGCCAGTTCGTCACGACGCGCCGCCAGTCCGGCCAGAACGGCAGATCGACCGGTATCGGCACCGTCAACATCCTGTATGCCCAGCATGCCCATCTCGGCCCCGGCTGGTGTGGCACGCCAGCAGAAGAACCAGAGTTGCGACGCCCCGCGCGCAGCGAGGTCGGCGTTCATGCCGGTCAGATCCTGAGGTCGCAGGGCTTGCGCCGCAAAGGCACTGGGCCAGGTGCGGCGGTGCGGTCCTCCCTGAGTTTCGGCAACCACGAACGCGCCTTCCGGAGCAGCAGAAAGCTGAACGCTTCGCATCAGATCGGTGCTGTAACGCGCCGCCCGACGGTCGGCGGCGGGATCAGCGGTGGCGGCGTAGATGTCTACCCCGACCCAGTCGAGGCCCGCCGCCTGGGCCCAGTAGTCCTGGCCCAGGCGCACCGATCCCTGGACACCGCACTCAGGGATGTTGACGCCGATGCGCTGGTTGCTCACCTGGCACCGCAGCAGGGTCGCCTGTTCCTGCACGAAAGCGGCGTAGTTCGCCTCGCGACAGCGGCAGAAGTCGAGCTGCGCCTGTGGATTGGTGCGCGGGTCGAAGATGCGCCAAGCCTGTTCGAAATTGTCGAGGCGTTGGCTCCAGAAGGCTGAGAACCAGGCCGCGTTGAGCGCATCGATGCTGCCGTAACGTGTCCGCAGCCATGCCTGCCCATCCCGGAGGGCGTGCGGATTGAAGTCGTAGTAGCCCTGGTAGTCCTCGGCGTAATTGGGCTCGTTGTCGATCTGCCAGCCCCACACCGCCGGGTGGGCACCGTATCGCGCTGCCAGCTCGCTGATCGTGCGCATGGCCTCTGCGCGGGCACCCGGGTGGTTCCAGCAGGTTGCATGACGATGGGCCCGGCAGCGCCGGCCATCGGCATCAATCAACCGGGCATCCGGGTAGCGCTCCCAGAACCAGGCCGGCGGCGTCGCCGTCGGAGTACACAGGCACACCGCCAGCCGACGGTCGTGGCACAGGTCGAGGAAACGATCAAGGCCGTCCCAGGAGAATCGCCCCGGCGCCGGCTCGTACCACGACCAGGCGAATTCCAGAATCCGGACGCTGCCGACCCCGGCAGCCAGCATGCGGTCGAGATCGGCCGCCCACTCAGACTCCGGGTAGTAGTCGGGGTAGTAAGCGGTCCCGATGAACCCGGGATCCTGATTATCGATGTTTCTGTGTAGGTCGGTCATAGCTAATGTAGGAAAGCCTTGGTGGAAATTCTAAAAATAACGTAGAGAGGCACTTTCGAGGTGTTCTCAGTCCCTTCCACGCCCTTATTGCACCAGAACGCTGAGAATCTGGTAGGGACGGTAGTCGACGCGCCAGGTGCGCCCGTCGATCTTGGTGCACGGGCCCATCGGGCGTTCCAAGAGGTCCACCAGGCTGACCTTAGCCGGTCTTGCCAAGCGTAGGATGGCCGACCCGCGTGCCCCGGCCGTTTCGTGCAGCCGCACGATCACACCCTGCGTGGTCTCGGCAGGGAGAATCCAACTGGGAACCGTCGTGCCGATCTCCTCCACCTGCAGCGGCGGCTCGATGACAGGCATCGAACCCACAATCACCGGGGCGAAGAGCGTCTCGGCGGCTGCGGCGGTGCTGAGTCGCCCGCCCTCGCTCCGTGAGGCGTAGGCCCCCAGAGCAAACCGAATCGTGTGCATGCCCACATCAGCCGTGTTGTCGGGGCTGCGGCCGCCTCGCAGCAGTGAGAGACCCATGTCGCCTTCGTAGCACGAGAAGCCGTATTTGGCTTGGGTGATGAAGGCCAGACCCTCGGTGCCGGCATCATCGACGACCGCCGCCCAGCGGCTGGCCGCCACTTCCCACTTTGCCTGATCGTCAGGCATGCCGCCAACCTGCAGTCGCCCGATGCTGCCGAACGCCACGCCATAGCGGGCCTGCTGGCCCAGGTAGGCCGTCCGCACATGGTACTTCAGCAGCGTGTGCGGCTCCTGCCAGTCCACGCGACACGCGATGCGGAGATACGGCGTGTCCGCTTCCAGAATGTAATCCACCTCCAGCTTGCTCTTCCCCCCGAGATCGGCACTGCCGCGCAGGACGGCACGTACCGGACCGCGCTCGATCACCTGCAACTGCAAACTCGCCGCTGTGGGCTTGCCGATCATGAGGCTTGATCGCTCAATATCCCAGGCATCCGAGCCGAGTTCGGGGTAAAGCACAAAGCCCGCCGGCCCGGTTAGACGCATATCCTGTCCGCAGACACGTAACCCGGCCAGTTGGCCGTGCGAGTCAAACTCAGCGCGGAGCAGCCCATTGTCCAGAACACCCGAGTTGACTTCCCAGGGGCTCGCGGGTATCCCGTTCATTCCCAGCGCCGCCGTGCCGAGCGCGGGCAACTGCGTGAGGGTCAGCGTCCGGGCGTTCCGCCCGCGACCGATCCGCTGCGTCAGGGATCCCTCGGCAAGCTTGGTGCCCGTGGGCACCTCCACCACCGCCTGCCGCGGCATCAGCAGCGGATTGAACGCCTGAATCGGAGCATTGCAACCTCCACTCCGGGACAGTTCACAGGCGGCCTGATCCAGATTCTCCTGCCCCAGTTGTTGCAGTTCAGGATTCAGTTGCTGGTAGACCAGAGCAATCGACGAGCCGGGTAGCGCGTCATGGAACTGGGCAAACAGCAGACGTTTCCACCCATCGTGGCCGATTGGCTTGCCACCGGTGACAACACGCACAGCTTCGTGGGCCTGGAGTGCCGTCTCCAGACCGCGATAGAGGCGTTTGAACTCACTCTGGCTGGTGAACGTCCCGCGGTGCGTCTCGAGATACATCTCGCCTTCGTAGACGGGCAGGTTCTCCCTGACTCGGTTCAGCCGATCGAAGAAGTCCTCGACTTTAGTCCAGCGAGCGCGAGGTACACCGACCAGGTTCGCCATGCGTCGGGCCCGTTCGCATATCTCTTCGGACGGACCGCCGCCACCATCGCCCCACCCTACCGCCCGCAACACTTCGTCGTGCACGCCGCCCTGTTCGTAGCTGCGTAGCGCGTCGATGGCAGTCGGCAGGTGGAGCGACGTATCCAGACCGATGCCCAGATGCGTCACGACGCCTGTGCCATCGGGGCTCTTCCAGACGAAGCTGTCGTGGGGGAAGCGGCTGAGGGGACTCCAGCCCAGCTTGCCGGTGTGGAAATACCGCACATCCGCCAGGGCCATAAGCTGCGGGAAGCAGGAGGTGAACCCGAATGAATCAGGCAGCCAGACCACACTGGCGCGGGAACCTCGTAACGTCTCGAAGCCCCGCTGTCCGTAGACCAGTGAGCGTGCCAGCCCCTCGCCGCAAGGCACGTTGCAGTCTACCTCCACTTCCAGTGCGCCGGTAAGCTCAAGACGTCCCTGTCGAGTTCGCCGCAGTACCTCCTGAAACAGATGCGGATCGCGGTGCCTCATCCCCTCCAGCATTGCCGGCTGCGACCACATGAAGATGAACTCCGGATAGCGGTCCAGCAGACGCATTGCGGTTGCCGTGGAGTGAATGCCCTTTCGCTCCCCCACTGCTTCCGGCCACAGCCAGACGAGGTCGAAGTGCGAGTGACCCACCATCGCGTAGCCCTGCTGCCAGTACTCAGCCGGGTATCGGGCATAGAGGTCGACCAATCCCTTACGCACCGCCGGAAGACCCTCCACGTACCTGTCGCAGACCGCTTCGAGATCGGTCAGGAGCGGACGCAGAAACGGCGGCCACTCCCGCTGGACTGTTAGTCCACCCTTCCCTCCCATGTGGGTGGCACGCTGGGCATCGGACAACTGCCGCTCGATCACGCTGAGCAGCGCATCCAGATCCCACAAGGCGTTCCAGGCGTCCTCGTTGCGGCAGACCAGATAGGCCGCGTCAAACCGCAAACCATACTGATCCGGCGCCGAGCCGGACTTCCATATCCCAGTCTGATAAGTTCCGCAATCCAACCACAACACACATGCCTTGTCTGGTACCGTGCAGTAGCGGTGTGCGACATCGAGCCCCGCCCAGGCCTGCCCGTCAATGTAAACCGTCGTCTCGCCGTGGCATTCCCAGAAAAGCACTCGACGACCGCGCTCACCCGATTTGGCCGCCGGGATCTGCAACTTGAACCATCGTTGCTTCCACCCGCCATGCGGGGGACCAAAATATTCTCCGCTACGAACAGGCTTGTAGGCCAAACGCTGAGCCTGCTGCACGGTTTGCCATGTGTCGCTCTCCGGCGCACCTCGCACCGGCACCTCCCGCCGATCCTGCCAGACCTGCGCCTCTACCCAATGGCGCAATTTGCCCATGCGACCCGGCACCAAATGCAACATGTGATTAAGGGGTAGCGACATTTATATTCCTTTCACGCACCGTGGTCGGCTGGATTTCAAGATCCGCTTTGGCGTTTGCTTTGCAAGCGGGAAGAAGCCCCGATATGCAGGCGGCTTGCTTCCAAACCGCATCGGAAATATCCCCGTCAATCGCCGGCGCTGTTGCCGTGCGGAGAACGGTCAACATGGGCAGAGCCGAGAGCTCACGAAACGTGTCAGGCTTTTCGGCATTTTCTGCGGCGGCAGAAAAATGAAAGCTTTCCAGCACAAGGAAACAAAGGAATGATATTTCGGCCATTAATTTCATTTTTTTATGGCGTGACTATTTAGAATTGCTCATGTTACCTGCTCCTATTCGCCGATGGCGTAGATGTGCCGTGCCGAGGCGTGGACGCGGCCGTCCGTGAACTCAACCTGATCACCGGTGACGAGGTCGGTGACGTGGGAACCCGCATCCACCGGTAGCTCGAGATCGCAGAAAGCCCAGAGGATCTTCCGCGAACCGCCGTCGTAGACCGCGCCCGCTTCGTCCGGCAGGATCGTTCGGCACAGCATGTCCGCGTCAGCATCGTTGAAGGCCTTCATCCACGCGACCTGCTCGGCGGTCGGTCGGTCCAATTCATCCTCGATGCCGCTTGGACGCCAGCTCAGCGTGCGGCTCGGGATGTGCCAGCTCAGCAGCCAAACGCAGCGGTAGGCGAGACCGCGGAAGAAGACATCCTGCGGATCGGCCCCCGCCTTGCGCAGCGCCACTCCGTCCCAGACGGCGACAAACTCGCGCCAGAGGAACAGGTTGTCGAGGCGCTTGACCACATCGGGCCCGGTGCGGTGCGACCCGAACACGCCGCAATCCTCACCATTGTAGTGGTACCCGTAGCGCTGCATCTCCACAATCAGGTCGAGATGAGCGCGGTACTGCGAGAGGATCGCCTTGGGCGGCTCGGTCTCCGGGCGGACGTTTCCGAGAAGCTGCGTCTGGTCGATCGTCGCACCACCCGAACCCGCGACCTGGCCAATCCAATGGAACTTATCGCTGCTGAGGTTGAACGAGCTGTCGAGGAAGATGCCGTCGAAGCCAACTTCCTCGTGCGCCTCGCGCCAGCGGCGGTGCCAGTAGGCAACCACGGCCGGGTCGCGCAGGTTCAACTGACAGAAGACGTGGCCGTAGTGGTCGGCCTCGATCTGGCCAGCCGCATTGCGCACGAACGCCTGCGGCGAGT
>JBBQHZ010000187.1:0-6009 GCA_038324445.1 Rhodobacterales bacterium
GCCTCGCCCAAATCGGTCAGTGCATAGAGCGTGGCGAACTCAGCCTCGGGCGGATCGCAGGTGACCGTGTCGCGATCCTTGGGGCTGGTGGCGACGCTGCGGCAGAACCGAAGATCGAAGCCGATGGCGCAGGTGCGGCGGATCAGATCGGCGAGGGTGTCGCCTTCGGCCAGGCAGTTGTAGGGGATGGTCATCAGGGTCTCCGTCAGCTCAGCTGCAGCTCGGCCAGCACGGCGCTGGCAGCGGCCAGTTGCGTCGTGGGCAGTTCGATTTTGAGATGCGAGATTACGTCGGAGGCCTCGGCGGTGATCCCGTCCTCGCGCAGCGCGGCCTCGATGGCAGCTGCGACAGCTTCGGGGCGCGAGCGGTCAAACTGGTCGGGCAGCGCGTCATGATCGATGCGGATTGTGGTGATGGCGGTCATGTCCTTCTCCTCAGTCCTGCTGTTCGATCATGGCAAGGATCGCGCAAGCCATCCCGCCGAGAAATTCGCTCCGGCGAAAGACGATCTCGTCGATCTCACCCGCCGTGGTGATCGCGGGGTCGACCGCAAGGTCTGTCGCCATGTGCGGCGGCAGGCGGGCGGCTTCGGTGTTGAAGCGATGGGCGATGGTCATGGGCGTGTCTCAGATCCGGGGGTGATTTCCTGATCCGAGAATCGCTCGATGGGCGAGTGTAATCAACTGAATAAGACCGTTATTTCCGTGTAATTCCAATATCTTGAGGTCATGTCAGAGCGCCATGGAGGGAATGTCCGAGCGCGAGTATTCCGCCCATTCCGTCCTGTCGCGCGGGGCCATTCAGAAGGCGCGCAAAGCCGGGAGGCTGGTAGTTTACGGCAATGGCTCCATCAACGTGGCCGCGTCCGATGTGCGATGCGCCGAGATGATCGACCCGGACCAGCAACGGTAGCGACGCCGGGTTCAGCGGTCCAACTGACAACTCGTCCTATCTGAAGGCCCGCACCGCGCTGACCCTCTACCAAGCGCAGGAACGCCAACTGGCGATCCAGAAGAAGAAGGGCGCGCTGGTCGATAGGGCGCGCGCCGATACATTGGTTTTTTGCCTAGCGCGGCAAGAGCGCGACGTCTGGGTGACCTGTGTCTGATGCGTAATCAGGGTAATATTAGGTAATCTTGTCGCTTGCAAAACGCGCGGTTGAAGTGGTTGGCATGCACGACTCTTGCTGCAATTTTGAAGATCAGTTTGATTTCCTGTTATTCTGAAGCCAGACCATTGCCAATCAGCCATCATGACACTCTCCCCGGTCACTGAGTGACGTGGCGAACCGACCAACCGTCAGGTATCGAACGCATCGTCAAGCTCGACCAAAAAACCACTGATCAGATCAATCGTCTGCTCGGGCTGCTCAATCTGCGGCAGATGCCCTGCCATTTCAATAACGCAAAATTCTGCTCCGGCAATGGCTGCCGCATACGCCCGGCCATAAACCGTACTCACCACGCGATCGCTTTCACCCCATAGTACGAGGGTCGGGCACCGGATACCGGAAAGCCGCGCCCGAAGCGTGGGGTCCTGCATGGCGATCCTGTCGTCATAGACGGCGAGCGTTTTGAGGTTGGCGGCGTCGACGCCCCTTTGTGCGTCGGAGGGCGGCGGTGCGGCGGCCCGGATCCTGTCAGGTGCATGAAACACACGGTCCATCATTTCCATCGGCGACAGCGTAAAGACGTCGGCGACGTCCTCACCCTCGACCGCGATGCCCACTGCGTCGATCAAGACAAGACCGGCGATGCGATTGTCCGGCAACAAAGCCATTTCGCTCGCGATCCATCCACCGATAGAAGAGCCGACCACAAGAACATGATCGAGGTCCAAGCTGTGCAGCATTTGCACATAGAACGCCGCAAGGTCCGCGATCGAGCCCAAAACATCCGGCCGCGATGTACCGTCGAAACCGGGGTGTGTCGGGGTGATCACGCGCGCTTCTGAGGCCAGCGCCTGTGTCAGGCCCGCGACCGTGCGTGGACCGCCACCGCCGTGCAGGATCAAAATCGGCCGCCCCTCGCCTCGGGTGTCGACCCGAAGGGCAGCGAAGGCGGTTTCGAAATCGGGGGTTTCGAGCAGATGTGGCATTGTTGTAACTTCGTCCAAGTTCAGGCCTGCTTTGAAGATAGGTGGCCGATGAAGGCAAAAAAATGCTGCGGCACGAAAGGTTTATTTTTGGCTGTAGGCACCTTCTTCGATATCCGCGATCAGACCCGGTTGAACCGGCTGCCAATCCAGCTGATCGCGTGTTGCAGCACTCGAGGCATAAATGTCGAGCGCAAGGATATGCCCTAGAAAGCCGAAATGGTCTGCGGCATCCGCGCTCGGCAATGAAACAGCGGGCAGGTTCAGACGGCGACCGATAGCTTCTGCGATCTCTCTGGTCGGCACGCCCTCTTCGTGCACGGCGTGATAGCGCGATCCAGCAGTTCCTTTTTCCAAGGCCAGCCGGAACAGCCGCGCGGCATCCAGGCGGTGAACCGATGGCCAGCGATTTTGACCCTCACCGATCCAGGCGGACACGCCCTTGTCTTGCGCCCGCGTAAACAATCGCGGCACGAAGCCGCTCTTGTCGCCCGCGCCATGCACGGTGGGCGGCAGGCGCACGACCATCGACCGTACGCTGTGCTGCGCCAGCGCCAGCGTGGCCTGTTCCGACGGATAACGGGGATAACCCGGATCACAGTCGTCATCCTCGGTCGGTGCAGCGGTCGCGGACGTGATGATAAGGGGGTGGCCCGACCCGGACAGCGCGTGACCCATTGCCGTGATTGCCGCGAGGTCCTGAGCGGCGGCCACATCCCGACCAACATTGGCGAAGTCATGATTGTGGGCGGTGTGGATGACCCCTTCGGACGCGGCAGCAGCCTTTTGCAATGCATCGAGGTCATCCAGCGACCCAAAGGCAACATCGGCCCCTGCGTCCGTCAGTGCTGCGGCGCTCGCGTCAGAACGGGCGAATCCCGTCACGTTGTGCCCGGCGGCGAGAAGTTCCTGGACGACGGCGGAGCCAATGAAGCCCGTCGCTCCTGTTACAAAGATGCGCATGATCGTTCTCCTATTTGATCGGACGCGCCGACCCTGTTTTGCTGCCACCTTGTTCTGGATTGCGGTGGCAGTGTGGGATGGCTGCAAGCCGTTTCAAAGCGACGTGCAGCCGGTCGTTGAGGGTTACTCGTGTTTTACTTGGACACGACATGACCAAGGGAACCGGCGTTCTCCTCAAGCGCCTTGCAGGCTTCGGGCCACGCATCGTCCGCGCCGTCGAAGATGGTGCGCAGCCAGGCCCAGGTCATCCGAGCGACGGTCTCCAGCCGGTCGGGGTCTTCGTCCGTTGTCTCTTTGGCGTCGAAACCCGAGACGCCGCCGAGCGAATGCTCCCCATCGGTCAGGGTCAGCAACCATTTCGCCCCGGGGCTGAGCGTGTAGGGATCTGCATGCCAATCTGCCCCGCGTGTCGTCAGATTTGCGCTGACATCATTGTCACCCATCACCACGAGGGTCGGGGTTTGCATGTGCGAGAAGTCGGGATTCATGAACGAGAACCCGGGATGGCTCGCCGCCGCTTCAACCAGATCGCTGCCCCCATTTCCCGGCGCTGCCATCAAAACGCCCGCCATGATGCGCGGGTCTGACATATCCACATCGCTGGCGTCGGGATCATTGGGGTCGTTGACGCGCGCACCCAGCAACATGCCCGCCGTCTGTCCGCCGAGCGAATGTCCTGTAACTGCGATTTTGGAGGTATCCACGCGACCTGCAAGGTCTGGCACCGCAGCGATGATGTCGTCGATCCGGTCGATGATCTGGCTCATGTCAGTGACACGGGACTTCCAGAACGTCGGACCGCCCGGCGCATCTGCCGCCATTCCGCGTGCTTTCGCGTTCAGGTGGGTCGGCTGGATCACGACGAAACCGTGGGCGGCCCAGAAGTTGACGATCGGGCCATAGCCGTCCGCCGAGGGGAGGTAGAGCGAGGGGCCATGCCCGTGAGAGAACAGGATCACCGGCAGGCTATTGCCCGTAACGGGGGCGGAAATCCGCACCTCAAGGTCCATGCCGCGATCCGGCGCGGGCAGCCATACGGGACTGACCGAGATGACCGGCACCTCGTCGTTGACTGGGATATGATGTGCGCTTTTGAGCAGATTGTTCATGATCAGTTTCCTTAAATCAAAGATGTGAGAGGGAGTTGGTGTGCTGGTTCACCAAGCGACGGGGCCGTCTTCGTCGGCGAACGTGCCGGTGGGGCCATCATCGCCGAGCGTGGCAAAGCGGACAGCCTGACGCGCGCCATCCTCGACGGTCCGTGCCCCCGAGAAGTTGTTCAGGGCTGTCGCCGTATGGCCGGGGCAAGCGGTGTTGACCTTGATCCCTTCGTCTTCAAGCGCGAAGGCAAAGGCAAGCGACACGGCATGTGCCGCCGATTTCGAAACGGAATAGTTGCCGTACATCGCGCGGTGCGCATTGCCGGGGGTCGAGTTCCACGTCAGCGAGCCCCCCGTGCTGCCCATGTTGACGATGCGGGCGCTGCGTGCTTTGCGCAGCAACGGCAGCATGGCTTGCGTCACAGCAATCACGCCGAACACGTTGGTTTCCCAGATGCTGCGGATGTTTTCCATCGGCGCATCGGTGAGCATATTGGTGGTCATGGCATTTTTCGGAAAACCCTCACCCGCCTTACCGGCATGTGAAACGCCAGCGTTGTTCACCAACACGTCCAGTCGGCCAAAGTCGCTGCGGATACGTGCGGCGGCTGCGTCGATGGAGGCTTGATCCGTCACGTCGAGTTGGAGGGCGTGTGCAGTGCTGCCGATCTCTTTTGCGGCCTCTTCTCCTTTTGAGAGGGTGCGCGATCCCATCAGGACGGTAAAACCAAGCCCCGCTAGGTCTTTTGCGATTTGGTGTCCGATGCCTTTGTTTGCCCCTGTCACTAGGGCGACTTTGTCATGTGTCATTTCTGATCTCCTTGAATGAATTCCGTCTGGTCAACGGTGTGATGTCGCATTAGAAAGGTAAAACGGAACATCGCTCCGAATCATATACGGAACAATGTTCCGCTTTACAAGAGGTTTGTCATGGAAGAGGATTCAGGTCGGATTCCCGCCGATGGAGCGGAGGAGAAAAAGACCAAGGACGTAGCGGAACGCCCGATGCGGGCAGATACAAAGCGCAATCTGGAAGCCCTGCTTGCTGCGGCCAAGGAGGTGTTCGCGACCTCGGGCGTGGATGCGCCCGTGCGCGAGATTGCCCAGAAAGCGGGCTTTGGCGTCGGCACGCTATACCGACACTTCCCGCAACGGTCTGACCTGATCGCCGCCGTGTTCCGCCACGAGGTCGATGCCTGCGCGGACACGGCACCCCTGCTGGCCGCAGCACATCCGCCGTTCGAGGCGCTGGCCCTTTGGATGCAACGCTACGCCGGGTTCATCGCGACCAAACGCGGGCTGGCAAGCGCGCTGCATTCCGGCGATCCGGCGTTTGCGTCACTGCCGGGGCACTTCGATAAACGGTTGCGGCCCGCGCTTCAGACATTGCTCGATACCGCCATCGCCGCCAAAGAGGCGCGCGCGGATGTCGAAGCAGACGATCTGCTCAACGCAATAGCCAAACTGTGCATGGCGACAAATGACAAAAAGCCAGAACAGGGTGAGCGGATGGTCGCCCTGCTGACAGACGGTTTACGGTACGACAGCGCGGCGGTGAAGTGATGTAAGGGCGCAGTCCCGACTACGCCATGACGCCCGGTTTTATCACAAGGCCGGGCGTCAGTGTTTTCCTGTTCGTAACCAGAGCAACGACACGTCATGCTAATTCTCGACGTGGCAGGGACTGCCCGCCAACTTCCGCGGCTTGGGACAGCTAAGGCGCAAAGCCGAGCTTCGTCACCAGGTCAAGCGTATCGGATACGAGCCAATATTCCGCAACCTGGCCATTTTCGATCCGGAGTATATCCGTTCCGTTGAAACTGACTTCGGTGCCGGCTTCGGCGGTCGCACC
>JBBQHZ010000188.1:0-5876 GCA_038324445.1 Rhodobacterales bacterium
TTCCACCAGTTCGGGGCGGTTGTCCTGATCACGCTGGTCGCGCGCGCGCGGTTCCTTGCGCGTTATCCCCTGCCACAATCCGTCCGGAGGGTCTGAGATGTCCGCAATTGACCACCTGCTGGCCTTTTCCCGCACGACCGAGGCCCTGGGCCAGGTGATGGGGCGCCTGGGCTGGGATCAGGAAACCATGATGCCGGAAGGTGCGGCCGAGCAGCGCGGTGAGGAGATGGGCGCCATGGAACAGGTGCTTCACGCCCGCCGCACCGATGCGCGTGTGGGCGAGTGGTCGGCGCAGGCGCAAGCGCGCACGCCGGCGGAGGCCGCGCAACTGCGCGAGATTGCGCGAAGCCACGCGCGGGCGGTGAAGGTGCCGGCAGACCTGGCGGAGGCATTGGCCCGCCTGACCTCGGTCAGTCAGGGCATCTGGGCAAGGGCGCGCGCGGCGAACGACGTTGCGGCCTTCCTGCCGACCTTGCAGCAGGTGGTAGCGTTGCGCCGAGAGGAAGCGGCGGCGATTGCGGAGGGGGGCGACACCTATGACGCGCTGTTGCAGGACTATGAGCCCGGCACCAGTGCCGCGGATATCGCGGCCCTGTTCGACCGGATGCGGCCGCGCCTGGTCAGACTGCGCGACCGGCTGGCCGGTGCACAGATGCCCGCCCCCCTCGCCGGGCATTTCGGGCGCGACGCGCAACTGGCGCTCAGCACCGAGGTTGCGCGCGCCTTCGGCTACAGCTTCGATCATGGTCGGATCGACCTTGCGGTGCATCCCTTCAGCTCTGGCAGCGGGGCGGATGTCCGGATCACGACACGGGTCGATGAGGGCGAGCCCTTGGGGTGCCTCTATTCCACCATCCACGAGGTCGGCCACGCCACTTACGAGCAGAACATCACGCCGGACTATCGCCTGACCGCCATCGGGCAGGGTGTTTCGATGGGGGTGCATGAAAGCCAGAGCCGGATCTACGAGAACCAGCTTGCCCGTTCGCCCGCCTTCGCGCGCTTCCTCCATGGCCGCATGAGCGCGCATTTCGGCAAGCTGAGCGTCGGAGCGGAGGACTTCGTCCGCGTCATCAACAGCGTCAAGACCGGCCATATCCGCACCGAGGCGGATGAGGTGCATTACAACCTGCACGTCATGCTGCGCTTCGATCTGGAGCGGCAGATCTTCGGCGGGCAGTTGGAGGTTGCCGATCTGGAAGAGGCCTGGAACGCGCGCTTCGCGTCGGATTTCGGGATGGCGGTGGACAAGCCCTCAAACGGTCTGTTGCAAGATGTGCACTGGTCGGTGGGGCTCTTCGGCTACTTCCCGACCTATTCCCTTGGCAATGTCTATGCCGGGTGCCTGCATGACGCCTTGCGCCGCGATGTGCCGGATCTGGACGCCTTCCTTGAGGCAGGCAATCCGGCCCCCGCACTGGATTGGCTGCGCGAGAAGGTGCAACGGCATGGCGGGCTGCGGACCCCGCGCGAAACCATCGAGCACGCCACCGGGGCAGAGATCAGCGAAGCGCCGCTGCTGGATTACCTCGATGCCAAATATGGCGGGCTTTTCGGGGTCTGAGAGGGTCGCGTCTGCACGCCGCGCAGGGTCTGGACGCCGGAAGCGTCCGGCGGGCCTAGCTCTGCGCCCAGTCCGGTGGTCGCTTGTCGAGGAAGGCCGCGATGCCTTCGGCGGTGTCCTCATCGGCCATGTTGCGCACCATTACGTCGCCGGTGAGGACGTAGGCCTCGGCCAACGGGCGTTCCACCTGTTCGTAGAAGGCACGCTTGCCGATCCGGACGGCCGAGCCGAGTTTGGCCGCGATGGTCTCGGACAGTGCCTGGGTTGCGCCGTCGAGTTCTTCCGCCGGAACCGCGCGGTTGATCAGGCCGACCTCGACCGCGCGGGGGGCGTCGATGAACGCGCCTGTTGTCAGCATCTCGAACACCTGCTTGCGGGGCATGACGCGGCTGAGCGCCACCATGGGGGTCGAGCAGAAGAGCCCGATATTGACGCCGTTGACGCCGAACCGCGCGCCTTCTTCCGCCACGGCCAGATCGCACGACGCCACCAGCTGACAGCCCGCCGCTGCCGCCAGACCGTGGACTTGCGCGATGACTGGCTGGGGCAAGCGCGGGATCGTTTGCATCAGCGTGGCGCAGCGGTCGAAAAGGTCGCGCCAGGCGGCAGTGCCGCCATCCGCCGATTGCCGCGCGGCCTGCATCTGCTTGAGGTCATGACCGGCGCAAAAGGCGCGGCCAGAGCCCTTGAGGACGATCACCTTTTGCGCGGGCTCCGTGGACAGCGTGTCGAATTCTGCCTGCAAGGCGGCCAGCATTTCCAGCGATAGCGCGTTGAGGTTTCCCGGCGAGGACAGGGTGAGGTGCGTGATGGCGCCGCGATCCTCGCGGGTGACCAATGGATCGGACATGGGCAGCGCCTCCCTTGCGTTGGCGTTTGGCTTGGTCGAAACCTAGCGGGGTGACGGCGCAGGGGAAAGAGACATGGGGAAAAAGCCATGGGGGGAACCGACTTGGGCGTAGTGATGGAAGCGGAGGAGCTTGCGGACTATCTCGACGAGGTGTTCCCGCAGGTGCGGGGCGATTTCGTGATTGAGGAGTTGGCCGAGATGCGCGTGCGGGTGCGCATGCCCGTGGCCGAGCGGCACCTGCGCCCCGGCGGCACCGTTTCGGGGCCGTCGATGTTCGCGTTGGCCGACGTGTCGGTCTATATCGCGGTGATCGCGATGAAGGGGCGGGAGGCGCTGGCGGTGACCACCAACGGCTCGTTCGACTTCATGCGCAAGCCGGTGGCGGGGGCGGATCTGATCTGCGAGTGCCGGTTGCTGAAGCTGGGTCGGGTGCTGGCCGTTGGCGATTGCCTGATCTTCTCGGAGGGTCTGGCGGAACCGGTGGCGCGGGCGACGATGACCTATTCGATCCCGCCTATGCGGTGAGAGTCCCTGTTTGCGCCAAAGGGGGCGGGCTTTGCGTCATGCGCCCACGGGCGCGGGCTTTACGTCATGCGCCCCAAGAGCGCGGGCTTTATGCATTGCGCCCACGGGCGCGGGAGGGGGCGCTGCCCCCGTCCTTCGGACTCCCCCGGGATATTTCAGGCACTTGGAAATGGGGGATGCGCGGGGATCTGGCCGCGGTAGAGTTCGCGGACCTCGATGCTGGCCGGGGTGAAGGCGGCTGTCAGGACCGGGATGGCGGCATGGGGGTCGGTGGCGCCGCACATGAAAATGTCGAAGGCCGCATAGCCGATCTCGGGCCAGGTGTGGCAGGCGATGTGGGACTCGGCCAGGATCGCCACGCCGGTGACGCCCTGCGGGCTGAAGCGGTGGGTGTGAAGGTGCAGGAGCGTGGCGCCGGTGGCACTGCTGGCGTCGCGGAGGGCCTGTTCGATGAGGGCGGGATCGTCGAGGTTTCGGGCGTTGTGCAGGTCGATGATGAGGTGCGTGCCGGCATAGGTCTCGCCGTTACGGGTGGTCAGGTGCGGGGGAGCGGGCAGGGCGGTTTGACGGGTCATGGTGCCGACGATGGCGGTGGCGCGCCGGGCCGTGCAAGGGGGAAATCCCGTCCTGCGGCGTTTTGGGGACGAAAAAATAGCGCGAAAAGATGGGGTAAAATAAGACCCCATAAATAAACCACTGATTTCATTAACTCATCACTTGATGGCTGCCCTTGACCTCGCCGCAAAGATGCGTAGAAGACGGCCATGTTCAGGGGGCACGCGCCCTCTTTCGTTTTTCTTGGGCGGACGCGCCGCTCACCCGTAAGGAAATACTCTATGAAAACCTTCTCTGCCACGCCGGCGGATATCGACAAGAAGTGGATCATCATCGATGCCGAAGGCATCGTGTTGGGCCGTCTTGCATCGATCATCGCCATGCGGCTTCGCGGCAAGCACAAGCCGACATTCACGCCGTCCATGGACATGGGCGACAATGTCATCGTCATCAACGCCGAAAAGGTGCAGGTGACGGGCAACAAGCGGGCCGAGCCGAATTATTGGCACACCGGCTATCCGGGCGGCATCAAGTCCCGCACCACCGGCGAGATCCTTGAGGGCAAGTATCCCGACCGCGTCGTGACGATGGCCGTCAAGCGCATGCTGCCCGGCGGCAAGCTGTCGCGCCAGCAGATGACCAACCTGCGCGTCTATGCCGGGCCCGAGCACCCGCACGAGGCGCAGAACCCGACCGTTCTCGACGTGGCGTCGATGAACCCGAAGAACACACGCACCAATTCTGCAGGGGACGCGAAATAATGGCCGAGACCCTCACATCGCTGGACGAGCTTCGCGGCTCGGTCGAAGGCACGCCCGCCGCCGCCGCCCCCGTCATGGAGGCCGCCCCGCGCGAGCCGCAGCGCGACGCGCTGGGACGCGCCTATGCAACCGGCAAGCGGAAGGACGCGGTCGCCCGCGTCTGGATCAAGCCGGGATCGGGCAAGTTCCTGATCCGCAACAACAAGGGCAAGTATATCGATTATTCCGAATACTTCGCACGCCCGGTTCTGCAGATGATCCTGCGCCAGCCGTTCACGGTGGCCGGTGTCGTCGGTGAGTTCGACGTGATGGCAACCGTCAAGGGCGGTGGCCTGTCGGGGCAGGCCGGTGCGGTTCGCCATGGCATCTCGAAAGCGTTGCAGCTCTACGAGCCGTCGCTGCGCGCGGCCCTGAAGGCCGCCGGTTTCCTGACCCGCGACAGCCGCGTGGTGGAACGCAAGAAGTTCGGTCGCCGCAAGGCGCGCCGGAGCTTCCAGTTCTCCAAGCGCTGATCCTAGAGGTTACCTTTCTACTTGCGCGGGCTGCCCATCGGGTGGCCCGTTTGCTTTGGTCCGGGGCCGGTCGAGCCGGTTGCAGCACGCCATCGCGGTTGCCGCTCGGGCCACCCTTCGCGGCCGGTCACCGGTGATCGGTTTGCGCCTCGCCCAAAAATTCAGCACCTGGCCGAAATGGCGCTCCCTTACCTGCGGGCGCCGGGACGCCGGATCGCGCCGCCCGACCGACGGCAGGCTGCCTGGCGCAATCCCATCTTGTCATTCGTCAACAATGCCTTAATCGTGACAGCCAGCAGGGATGGAAGGGCAGTCCGATAGCGAGATCCGGGGGCATATCGAAAGAGACACGACAGGGCCTGATCATGATCAGCCCGCCGCTGATCTATGCGATCCTGTTGCTGGCGGTGCCGCTTCTGACGATCATCCTGTTCAGTTTCTGGACGCAGAACTTTCTGACCATCGACCGTAACCTGACCATCGCGAACTATGCCGAGGCGCTGACCGACCCGCTCTACCGGTCCCTGATGGAGCGGAGCCTGCGGATTTCGGCGTCGGTGACGGCTGTGACGGTGATCCTCGCCTTTCCGATTGCCTATTACATCAGCTTTCAGGTCCGCCCCGAGAAGAAGGCGCTGTGGCTGTTTCTGATCACTATTCCGTTCTGGACCAGCTACCTGATCCGCATCTTCCTCTGGCGCGTGATCCTTGCCTATGACGGGCCGGTCAACGGAACGCTGACGACGGTTCCCGCCATCGCCATCGTGGCCTTCCTTTTGATGGTGGTGGCGGCTTTGGTGGCGGTGTTCTGGTATTCCGGACAGGTCAGCGCCCCGGTCGCGGTCGGGGCTGCGGTGGTGGCCGGGGTCGCTGTGGCCCTATGGCTGCTGGCCCCCGCGACCAGCCGGTTGCAGCTGCCGCTGCTGGAACAGCCGTTGTCGTGGATCCTCTACAACGCCAATGCGGTCATCATCACGCTGGCCCATGCCTTCGCCCCCTTCGCCATCTTGCCGATTTTCGTCAGCCTCGAGAAGATCGACCGGAGCCTGCTGGAGGCCGCGCGCGATCTGGGCGAGGCGACGGTGATGACCTTCTTGCGCGTGACGCTG
>JBBQHZ010000189.1:0-5849 GCA_038324445.1 Rhodobacterales bacterium
ATGTCTCGTTATCGCCGCCATGGATACCCTGCGCCATCTCCTGCGCCGAGAACACGCCCGCCGGCATCCCGGCCGAGCCCCAGCCCATCCGCACGCAAAACATCCCCGCCTGCACCCGCAATTCCCGCGATACGATGGAGATGAGGTCCGCATTCCCGCCATGGGAATTGAGGATCAGCATCTTCCTGCAGCCCGCCCGCGCCACCGACAGGCCGATCTCGGTCCAGGCGCGGAGCGCAGTTTCCGCCGACAGGGTCAACGTCCCCGCCGCCCACAGATGCTCGTTGGATTTGCCGACCGCCTGCACCGGCAGCAGCCGGATATCCAGATCTTCGGGGCAACGCTCGGCCAGCATCTTGCACAGGCCCTCGTTGATCATCGTATCGACACCCACGGGCAGATGCGGCCCATGCTGCTCGATCGCCGCGGTCGGCAGGATCGCGATCGTGTGGTCGGCGTCGATGGCCAGATCGGGGGCGCGGTAATCCATCCAGTAACGGCTCATTGCGCCGCAACCCCTTGTAATGCGGGCGACGATGACGCGCCGATCAGCCGGTCGGTCTTGGCGGCCACCCGCGCCAGATGGCGCTGCAACCCCTCGGGCGAGGCGGAATCCATCAGATAGGTCGCGGCGAACACCTTGCGCGCGCGGGGCTTCAGCAAGTAGCCGACGCCGCGCAGCAACGTGCGCTTTCCGGGCGCGCCAACCAGTTGCGTCAGCCACCAGGATGCCCCGCAGGTGGTGAAAACACCGATCCCGCCGATGTGCTGCAATCCGGGGCGGATCGTCTCGCCGGACGCCTTGGGCATCAGGAATGCCACCTCCGGCAACAACACCCGGTCAAGCCAGCCCTTCAGCATCGCGGGCAAGCCGTACCACCATGTCGGATAGACAAAAATCAGCGTATCGCACCATTGCAGATCCGCAACATGGCTTTCGACGGGCACGCGGTTAGCGGGCGCGTCGAGATAGCCCGACCATTCTGGCCCGCTCAACACCGGTTGAAACCCCTCGGCATAAAGATCCCTCAGGCGCGTCTCGGCCCCCGCTGCTTCCAACCGCTCCAGCACCGTGTCGCGCACGGCGGAGGCAAAGGACCCCTCCTTCGGGTGACAATAGATGACCAGAACGCGGGCCATTCAGAACGCCTCCATCTCGCGGCGGACGCGGGCAAGGAAGCCCTCGCACCCGGCCTTGGTGATATTGTTCATGTCATATTGCGCGATATATCGGATCTTGTCAGGCCGCACCGTGCCCCAGACCGCGCGTTTCAGCAGCCGCTTGGGCGGATCGCCCGCCAGAAACGCCCGCCACGGCGTCGAGCCATAGGTGGTGACAGCCGCGATCTTGCGCACATTCTCAAGGCAGGGCGTCAGCTTGCCATCCGCCAGCGTGAACACCACGCCCGGCAACATCACCCGGTCAAACCAGCCCTTCAGGATCGCGGGGTAGCCGAAATTCCACACCGGGAAGCAGAAAACCACGGCATCCGCCGCCCGCAGACGCGCGACATAGGCCGCGACCGGAACCGCGTTCAGCGCGGTGTTGTGATAATTCCGCCGCTCCTGCGCCGTCATCACTGGATCGAAGCCCTCGGCATTCAGGTCGCAATCGTCCACCTCCCAGCCCCTTGTCTGCAACGTCTCGACCACAACGCCATGCGCGGCGGCGCCAAGGCTTTCGGGCACCGGATGGGCGAAGATGACCAATGCGCGCGGCATCCTACTCCGCCGCTGCCTTGGGCTTCAGGCCGGGATAGGCATACATCTTGTCATAGGCCCAGTCGGGATCGTCCCAGGCGATCATCTTGCCGGGGTTGAGCAGGCCCTTCGGGTCCGCCTCGCGCTTGAAGGCCAGCTGGCGCGCATCGACGGCCTGCCGCCCGCCCTCCTCCAGCGTATAGCGGTGTGGGTTGAAATTCGGCGCGCCATGGGCCTCGTGGATGGCGATGATCTCGTCGAGCCGCGCCTCAGAGGTGAACTTCACCAGCGTCAGGCTGCCGATCCCGACCTTGCCGTTCTGCCGCGTGATTTCATTGTGCTGCAACACCTCGGGCGACAGCGCATCGCGCACCTTCTTCGCCAGCGCCACCGGATTATCGGTGCCATAGCCGATCTGCAGATAGGTGATCGACGGGTCCACCTTCAGCGCCCGCAAGGTCGTGTGGTTCCAGCCATATTCGAACACGTGGCCCGGATCTTTCGGCCAGTCGTTATCGTCCGAGCGATAGATCACGCGGCCCGTGCCTGCGGCGGTGAACGTCTCCCACCCCGGCAGGGAATGGGGTGCCACCATCAGCGCCACCAACGCGTCCGCCGCACCCACATGGGGGGCCACGCGGGGGAAGTAATCCTTGGCAATCGGCTCCTCGAACACGGTCACCAGTTTCAGCAAAAGGCCGTCACACGACGCCAGATCATAGGAATATTGCAGCGCCTCGTCATAGCTGTCGAAGGCAAGGAAGATGCCAACCCATTCATAGGCCGGGGCCAGCGGGATCTCGATCTCGGTGATGATCCCGTTGGTGCCATAGGCGTGGCTGACGCGGTGCAGATCGTCGCCGGTGATGTCGAGAACGCGGGGTTCCGCCTCCATAGTGACCACGCGCAGGCGGATGATGTTGCCCGGATCGCGCAGGCTGCCCCACCGGACCGAGCCGACACCGCCAGACCCGCCCGCGATGAAGCCGCCAATCGTGGCCGTGGCCCATGTGCTGGAGAACATGCGGATTTCCTGGCCGCTATCGGCCTTGCACGCCGCATCCAGATCCTTCAGCAGGCAGCCCGGCTCGACAATCACCCTTCCCGGCATGATCGCCTTGACCGCGTTCATCTTGTGCAGATGCAGCACGCAGCCCCCCGCCAACGGCATCGCCTGCCCGTAATTGCCGGTCCCCGTGCCGCGCGTGGTCACCGGCACGTCATGCTCGTAGCACGTTGCCAAAACCTCGATCACCTGCGCCTGATCCAGGGGCGTCGCCACGAAATCGGCCACCACATGGTCCAGCCGGTCCTTCAGCACCGGCGAATACCAGAAGAAATCGCGCGACTTCGCCTTCACCGAGGCGGGGTTGAGATCGATCTCGATCCCCTTGGCGCGCAGGGCGTCGATGGCTCCTTGGATGTTCATGATGGGGTGGCTCCTTGCCCTGTCGCGTCGCTGCTTGAAGGCGTCATCAGGTAATCGAGTTCTGAATAATCGGGCAGGGTCCGATCAATCTGTTTCCCACCGCGCAGAACGATGCGGTCGGCCTGCGGGCGGGCGAACAACTCGGTCCATTCGCGGGCGCGGCAGATTACCAGATCGGCGGGCGCACCGGGCGCAAGCGATGGCGCCTCAAACCCGCAGGCCGCCGCCGGATTGCCCAGAAACGCATGGGTCCAGTTGTCGTCGCCATGGTCCAGATGCCCGATCCGCGTCGCCTCGCGCATCACCTCCAGCATGTCCATGTCGCCATAGGCATAGAAGGGATCGCGGGTATTGTCGGACGCGAAGGACACGTTGATGCCCCGCGCCTTCATCTCGTGCACCAGCGTCACACCGCGCCCGCGCGGGGTGCGGCCGCCATGGCGGTCCTGTAGATAAAGGTTGCACATCGGCAGGCTGACCACGTGCAGCTCCGCGCGCGCCACCAGATCCAGCGTCTCGCCGGCTTCCTTATCCGCCATCGTGGAAAGGGAGCACAGATGCCCCACCGTGATCTTGCCGGAAAACCCCAGCTTCAGCGCCATCGCCGCGATCTCATGCAAGGTGTTGACGTTGGGGTCCATCGTCTCGTCGACGTGGAAATCAAGGTCCATGCCGCGCGTCGCGGCGGCGTTGAAATAGGCCTCCAACCAGTCCTGCCACCCGGCGACCGGATAGGTCACGGCCCCCAGAATTCCGCCATGCTCGGCCACCAGATCGGCGCAGCGATCCAGCGCACCGGGCGCTGCCGCCATGTCGATCCCGGTCAGGACCGAGGCCTGCAACTCGATCCGCCCCGCCCATTCGGCGCGCAGCCGCGCGAATACCTCCCAGCTGACCCGCGCGTCGTCCGTATCCCCGAAATAGTCCAGATGCGTGCGGATCGCGCGCGTCCCGTGGGCATGGGCGCAGCGCAGCGAAAATCCCATGCGCGGCAGCAGATCACGCGCGTCCCAACGTCCCGACTTGTCGGCGCGCACCGTCTCCAGCGCCCCCATGAAGGTGCCGTCGGGATTGGGCGAGCGAGGCCAGATATGGCCCTTGTCCAGATGCGTGTGCATATCCACAAAGGCCGGAAACACCATCGCGCCGCGCATGTCGACGGGCGTGCCGCCCTCGGCTGCGATCACGCCATCCGCGATGCTGATTGCCGTGCGCACCAATCCCGATTGCCCGATCAGGCAGCCCGGCACGGTCACGTTCTCCAACCGGATCGCGCCGGTGGCTGGCAGCTCCCTGAAATCCGTCATGTCATTCCCGTTTCAAGGCAGATTCATGCCATTTGCGTAGCGCCAGATACGCGGTCAGCGATGTCGCGCCGTAAATCAGCACGCCGGTTCCGGCAATCATGATCAGGGCCGCATACATGCGCGGGATATTGAGGCGATAGCTCGCCTCGAGGATGCGGAACGCCAGCCCGGACTGCAAACCACCCGATCCCGCGACATATTCCGCCACCACCGCCCCGATCAGCGCAAGGCCGCCGGCAATCTTCAATCCGCCCAGAAAATACGGCAGCGCCGAGGGCAATTGCAGGTGGATCAGCCGTTGCCACCGACTGGCGCGATAGATCGAGAACAGGTCCCGCAGATTGTGGTCGGTCGATTTCAGCCCCAGCGTGGTATTGGCCAGCACCGGAAAGAACGCCACGATCCACGCACACAGCAACAGGCCCACCGTCTTGTTCTCGATATAGATGAAGATCAGCGGCGCGATGGAAACGATGGGCGTCACTTGCAGGATCACGGCGAAGGGCGAAAACGACATCTCGGCGAATTTCGACTGCGCGAACAGGATGGCAAGGCCGACGCCCCCGATCACCGCCACCAGAAGCGCTAAGGCAGTGATGCGCAGCGTCACCAGCAGGGCGGGAAACAGGATGCCCCGATCGGTCCAGAGCGTCTCGACCACCAGCCCCGGCCTCGGCAGCACGTAATGCGGAATTTCGTTCGCGACCACCACACGGTCCCACGCCAGAATCGCTATCGCCATGACGGTCAGCGGGATCACCCAGCGGGCAATCGCCTCGGTCCGTTTGCGTCGCGCAAGCCGTTCCTCATCGGCATCGAACAGCGGGCCGGAGGGGGCGTCGTCCCGGTCAATCGCGGCCATCTAGTGCCCCTCTCCCGGCGCCATCGCGCCGTGCAATGTGTCCGACGTCTCTCGGGCGATGCGCGCATAGTCGGGCGAGGTGCGCCACTCGATGCCGCGCGGATAGCCCTCGGGCACCGCGATCTCGCGGATCACCCGGCCGGGACGCGCCGCCATCACCAGGATGCGGTCGCTCAAGAAAACACTCTCGAACACTGAATGGGTCACGAAGATGACCGTCGCATTGGTTTTCGACTTGAGCGCCAGCAGATCGTCGTTCAACTTCTGCCGCGTAATCTCGTCTAGCGCCGCAAAGGGCTCGTCCATCAGGATCAGGCGCGGGTTGGTCACCAGCGCGCGGGCGATGGAGACGCGCATCTTCATGCCGCCCGACAATTCACGGGGATAGCGCTTTTCGAACCCGGTCAGTCCCACCAGCGCCAGCGCCTTGTGCACCTTGTCGCGGCTCGCCGCAAACGAGGTGCCCCGCAGGCGGAACGGCAGCCACACGTTCTTTTCCACCGTGGCCCACGGCATCAGCGTCGGCTCCTGGAACACCACGCCCAGATTG
>JBBQHZ010000190.1:0-5838 GCA_038324445.1 Rhodobacterales bacterium
CCGCGCAGCGCGGCGGGGCCGGGGGCACCGCCCAGATGCAGGGCCTGAAAACCAAGGAACTCCGTCACATCCGCGCCATAGGCCGTCAGGGTGGCATCCGCCCGCCCGCGCACGCCGCGCAGATGGGTCAGCCAATCCTGCGCCAGATCACGGACCGCCGGGGTCAGTGCAAGCGACATCGGCCTAATCGAGCCAGTCGCGCATCAGGCGTTCGAACACGTTGGTGAAGAACGTCAGCAGATCGGTGCCCTGCGATGGCCGGAACTGGTGCGGATCTTCCGCGCCCATCACCAACAAGCCGGGCAGGCGTCCCTCGCCCAGATCGAGCGTCAGGCAGGCCTCGGACTGTATCCACCGGCTGGCCTCGCCGAAGATGCGGCTGGCATCGCCGCCGACCTGACGCAGCGTGACCTGACGGCGCGGCACATCGCGCCCGCAGGTGACGTATTCCTTGACGAATCCCGGTGCGACGATGGTCAGCACGTCTTCCAGCTTTTGCACCTTGGGTGCTTTCGTTTCGGTTGCCTCGGCGCTTTCCAGCACCAGACGCACCCGATCCACCCGCAGGATGCCCGCCACATCGGTGCCCAGCATGGTCAGGAATTCGGTGAATTCCTTGGCATCGTGCATCCGGATGATGGCGCGGTGGATCTGGTTGGTGCCGGCCAGATTCTCGTAGGCGGCGGCGATGACCGAGCGGTGGGTATCCTCCAGCCGGTCGAGGCGATTTTGCAGCCGCTCCATCGCGATCCCACGCATGTCGACGATATTTCCGCCCATCTGGCGGTCATTGGCGGCGATCAGCGACCGCATCAGGTCGCGATCTTCCAGAATCAATTCGGGGTCTGCAATGGCGCGATCACGCCAATCCGCATCGGGAAATATCGGGGCTTTCGCCTCGGAATTGCTCATCTTTGCCGCCTCGTGGTTTTTTAGTTGTTCCGATGGTCGTATCACGACGCGGCCTTACCGGGCCAGAATTTTTCGCTCGGGGCAGGGTTTGCCGGGGCAGGTGTGGCCGGCATACGCTGCTTCCGGGGGTGCCGAGCCCAAATGGCAATACCCTGATCCGGAGCCATCGGGCCGGCAAATACCCTGATGACACGACGCCGCGCCAAGCCCATATCCGTCAGGATCAGGGCTTTCTCCCCAAAGAATTTCACCGGCATGGTTCCTTTCGGGACGATATCGTGATGGGTTGGCGGCCTTCAACCCAACGGTGCGGCGACGCGTAGGCCATGGACGAGCATTTCGACGAAGGCGATCTGGTGGGGGTTCTGACGGCAGAGCCGCTGGACCGCGTGCTGGATTACAAGGCACCTGCGGGGGGATGCTGGCTCGGCGCGTTTGTCGAGGTGCCACTCGGTCCGCGCAAGGTGCTGGGGGTGGTCTGGGGACCGGGACGGGGCGATTGGGACATCGCCAAGGTTCGGTCCGTGACACGCGTGCTGGACGTGGCCCCGATGCGCAGGGAAATGCACGAGTTTCTGGAGAAAGCGGGGGCCTACACGCTGACCCCGATGAGCCTGATGCTGCGTCTTGCCACCCGCGCGCCGGGGCTGGGCGATCCGCCGTCGATGCGCAGGGTGTTCCGGCTGGGGCAGGCCACACCCGACCGGATGACGCCCGCGCGGCAGCGGGTGATCGACACGATGGTGGAATATGGCGGGCTTGCCTTCACGCTCAAGGAACTGAGCGATCTGGCGGGGGTCACGTCCTCGGTCGTCAAGGGCCTGGCGAAACAGGGCGTGGTGGACGAGATCGACACACCCCGCGACGCGCCGTATCTGCCGCTCGACCCCAATCTTCCGGGCAAGGTATTGTCGCCCGATCAGGCCGTGGCGGCGGGCCGTTTGCGCGACGGGCTGGCCGCGCGCCGCTATGGCACTGTGCTGCTGAAGGGGGTGACCGGATCGGGCAAGACCGAGGTCTACCTCGAAGCCGTCGCCGAATGTCTGCGCCAAGGGCGTCAGGCGCTGGTCTTGCTGCCCGAGATTGCGCTGACCGCCGAATTCCTTGCTCGCGTCAGGGAGCGCTTCGGTGCGGACCCGGCGGAATGGCATTCGGGCGTGACGATGACCGAGCGTCGCCGCTGCTGGCGGATGGTCGGCATGGGTGAGGCGCAACTGGTCGTCGGCGCACGATCCGCCCTGTTCCTGCCGTACCGCGACTTGGGGTTGGTCGTGGTCGATGAGGAACACGACACCTCCTACAAGCAGGACGAAGGCGCGCTGTATAATGCGCGCGACATGGCGGTGCTGCGCGCCTCGATGAACGATGCGCAGGTGGTTCTGTCGTCGGCCACACCGTCGCTCGAGACTTGGGCGAATGCGCAGGCGGGAAAGTATACGCGCCTTGATCTGACCAGTCGCTTCGGTCTGCAGGACCTGCCGCAGATGGCGTCGATCGACATGCGGCTGGAAGATCTGCCGGGGTCGGCGTGGTTGTCGCCGACATTGACCTCGGCTGTGGGGGCGACGCTTCAGGCGGGTGAACAGGCGCTGCTGTTCCTGAACCGCCGGGGATACGCGCCCGTGACACTGTGCCGGGCCTGTGGCGAGATGGTCGGCTGCGACCATTGCGACGCGCGCATGGTCGAGCACCGCTTCCAGAAGCGGCTGATCTGCCACCAATGCGGCGAGACCAAGCCGCTGCCGCTGGCCTGCCCATCGTGCAAGGTGGAGGGCAAGATGGCCGCCGTCGGGCCGGGCGTGGAGCGCATCGCGGAGGAGGCCGCGCTGGCGTTTCCAGACGCCAAGATGGCCATCCTGTCATCCGATCTGTTCGGCTCGGCGCGGGCGCTGAAGGCGCAGATCCACGAATTGGCGCATGGTGACACCGACCTGATCATCGGCACGCAACTGGTGGCGAAGGGGCATAATTTCCCGCGCCTGACGCTGGTGGGTGTGGTGGATGCCGATCTGGGCCTGCAGGGCAGCGACCTGCGCGCGGCGGAACGGACGTTCCAACTGATGCGGCAGGTGGCTGGGCGGGCAGGACGCGCGGACCGTCCGGGCCAAGCGCTGCTGCAGACGTTCCAGCCCGACCACCCGGTGATCCGCGCGATCCTGAGCGGCGACGAGGAAGGCTTCTGGCGCACCGAAGCCGCCGAGCGAGAGGCAGCCGGCATGCCGCCTTACGGGCGGCTGGCGGGCATCGTGATTTCGTCGCCCGAGGCGGCGGCGGCGTTTGATCTGGGCGCGCATCTGGCGCGCAACGATGGACCGATCCGGGCCGTGGGTGGCATCGTCTATGGCCCGGCGCCTGCGCCCATTGCCCGCGTCAGGGGCCGCCACCGGGTGCGCCTACTGGTGAAGGCACCCAAGGGCGTAGCCCTGCAACCAGCCCTAAGCCACTGGATTTCCGGGCTGAAACTGCCCGGTCATCTGCGCCTGTCGGTCGATATCGACCCGCAAAGCTTCTACTGAAGCGCCGCTTCCAACCGCGCTAGACCCGCCCGCGCCCGCGCGCTAGAACCCGTGGACACTTCCTCTGGACGCTGCCCAAATGACCGTCTCTATCCGCCCGCAACCCGGCATCCTCGACATCGCGCTTTATCAGGGTGGGGCCTCGAAGATCGCGGGCCATGCGGAGCCGCTCAAGCTCAGCTCGAACGAGAATCCCTTCGGGCCGTCGCCTGCGGCGATGGCGGCGATGGCGGTCGCGGTCTCGGAGAGCCATCGCTATCCCTCGACCGACCATGCCGAATTGCGCGCGGCGATTGCCGAGGTGCATGGGCTGGCTGTGGATAACATCATCTGCGGGGTCGGCAGCGACGAGATCCTGCATTTCCTGTGTCAGGCCTATGCCGGGCCGGGGGACGAGGTGCTGCATACCGAGCATGGCTTCGGCATGTATCGCATCTCGGCGCTGGCGGCAGGCGCCACGCCGGTGCAGGTGCCCGAGCGTGACCGCCTTGTGGATATCGACGCGCTGATCGGCGCGATCACGCCCGCGACGCGGCTGATCTTCATCGCCAATCCGGCCAATCCGACCGCGACCTTGCTGGAGGATGACGCGCTGGAGCGGTTGGCGGATGCGCTTCCGGAACAGTGCCTGCTGGTGCTGGATGGGGCATATGCGGAATTCGCGGAAGGCTGCGACGGCGGCCGCACGCTGGTGCAGGCGCGCGACAACGTGGTGATGACGCGCACCTTCTCCAAGGCCTACGGGCTTGGTGGCCTGAGGGTCGGTTATGGTTATGCGCCCCGCGAGGTGATTGACACGCTCAACCGGATCCGGGGGCCGTTCAACCTGTCGGGGATCGCCCTTGCCGGCGCTTCGGCGGCGGTGCGCGATGTGGCTTGGGTGGCGGAGTGCCTGCGTATCAACGCCGCGGAACGGGCGCGGCTGGTCGGCGGGTTGCGGCAGTTGGGCATCGCCTGCGATGAGAGCCACGCCAACTTCGTTTTGGCGCGGTTCGCCGATGAAGCTGCGGCGGATGCGGCAGATATCTACCTGAAATCGCAGGGTATCATCGTGCGCCCGCCGAAATCCTACGGGCTTCCGCACTGCCTTCGGATCACCGTCGGGCGGCCAGAGGACAATAGCCGCGTCCTTGCCGCGTTGACCAGTTTCGTGACCGCAGCATGAGCGTCCTTTACAACCGCGTCGCCCTGATCGGGCTGGGACTGATCGCGGGCTCCATGGCCCACGCGATGCGCCGCGCCGGCTTGGTGGGCGAGATCGTGGGCACCGCCCGTTCGGCCGAAACCCGCGACGTGGCGCGGGAAATCGGGCTCTGTGACCGGGTTACCGATACGATGGCCGAGGCTGTCGAGGGCGCCGATCTGGTGGTGCTGGCCGTGCCCGTCGGCGTCATGGCGCAGGTTGCCGCCGAAATCGCGCCCCATCTGGCGCCGGGCGCGACCGTGACCGATGTGGGGTCGGTCAAACGCGATGTCATCGCGCAGGTATCGCCGCTGCTGCCTGCCCATGTCCATTTCGTGCCGGGCCATCCGCTGGCGGGAACCGAGCATTCCGGGCCGCGGTCGGGCTTTGCCGAATTGTTCGACAATCGCTACGTCCTTCTGACGCCGCCCGACGGCACCGATCCTGCCGCAACCGAGCGGTTGAAAAACCTGTGGATAGGCTGTGGGGCGAATGTCGAGGAGATGGACGCCGACCATCACGATCTGGTGCTGGCAGTCACGTCGCACACGCCGCACCTGATCGCTTACACGATGGTGGGGGTGGCCGACGACCTGCGCCGAGTGACCGATAGCGAGGTGATCAAATACTCGGCCGCGGGCTTCCGTGACTTTACCCGGATCGCCGCCAGCGATCCCACGATGTGGCGCGATGTGTTCCTGTCGAACAAGGATGCGACGCTGGAAATCCTCGGGCGGTTCACCGAGGAGCTGTTCGCCTTGCAACGCGCCATCCGCACCGGCGATGGCGATCATCTGCACGCCTATTTCACCCGCACCCGCGCGATCCGCCGCAGCATCGTGCAGGCCGGACAGGATACCGACGCCCCCGATTTCGGGCGCAGTCCCTCCAAGAAGGGCGGCGGTGCGTGATGGGCCGGGAGCCGCTTTTCACGCCGCTCCTTGCCTGCGCGCTTTCCTGCGCCATGGCCGCCACGGCCCAGACGCCCGAAGTGCGGGTGATCGTGGCCACGGACCTTGCGCCAGCGGTTTCCCTGCGGCCTTTGGCGCGCGGCGGCCTTCCCGTCGGTACGTTCGGCGCCGGGGTCGAGGATGCTGCCACGGCTGCGCCCGCGGCCGAGGCGGCAGGCCCGAACCCGCCCAGCGGTGCCGCAGGGCTGTTTCGCCCGGGCGGCGAGGCTGCGGCCACGGTTGTCATCTCGGGCGGATCGACGCTGGCCGTTGCCGC
>JBBQHZ010000191.1:0-5820 GCA_038324445.1 Rhodobacterales bacterium
CCGACCAGGCCCTTGCCGCCGCGGGGCACGATCACGTCGATGGTGCCGGTCATGGTCAGCATCTCGCTGACCGCCGCCCTGTCGCGGGTCGGCACCAGTTGCACCGCGTCCTCGGGCAGGCCCGCCGCGCGCAGGCCCTCGGTGAGGCATTCAGCCAGCAGGCGCGAGGAATGGAAACTTTCCGAGCCGCCACGAAGAATGACCCCATTCCCGGATTTCAGGCACAGCGCCCCGGCATCCGCCGTCACGTTGGGGCGGCTCTCGTAGATCACCCCGATCACGCCAAGGGGCGTGCGCACGCGCCGGATATGCAGCCCCGAGGGCTGGTCCCATTCCGCCATCACCTGCCCCACCGGATCGGCCTGATCGGCCACGGCGCGCAGGCCAGTGGCGATGCCCCTGATCCGCGCTTCGTCCAGCATCAGGCGGTCCATCAACGCGTCCGACAGGCCCTTGTCGCGGCCATAGGCCATATCCTCGGCATTGGCGGCGACAATCTCGGCGCGGCGTGCCCAGACGGCATCGGCCGCGGCGTGGAGCGCGCGGGATTTCGCCTCGGGCGCGGCAAAGGCCAACTCGGCCGCCGCCGCCTTGGCCCGCGCGCCGATCTCGGCCATCAGCTGGGGGATGTTCTGGGTCAGGTCTTTCATCAGGACTCCGGTCCTCTGTCTCGGACGGTGGAATTGAGTATTTATAAAAAGGTGAAGGGCAAGAGGATAGGGGCAACGTCGCGCACCCCTTCCCGCTGTCAGAGCCCCCCTTCTAGAGAGCCATGTCGTCGCGATGGACCAGCGCGGCGCGGCCCGGATAGCCGAGGATGCCCTCGATCGCGTCAGATCGGTGGCCGGCAATCGCGCGCGCCTCGTCGCTGGCATAGCGGCTGAGGCCGATGCCGAGCGCCGTGCCGTCCGGCGCGTCGAGCCGCAGCGGATCGCCGCGACCGAACTGGCCGCTGACATGGGTGATGCCCGCGGGCAGGAGCGAGCTGCCACGCGCCAGCGCCGCGGCCGCACCCGCGTCCAGATGCAACGTGCCCTTGGGCTTCATCGCGCCGATCCACGCCTTGCGGGCTTGCTGCGGCGTCAGCTTGGCGGTGAACCAGGTGGCGCGCGCGCCCTGATCGAGCGCCCGCAGCGGCCTGTCCACCGCGCCTTGGGTGATCGCCATGGCGCAGCCTGCCGCGATGGCGGTGCGGGCGGCCATCAGCTTGGTCTTCATGCCGCCCTTCGACAGGCCCGATCCGGCATCACCCGCCATCGCCTCGATCTCGGCGGTGATCCTGTCGACCTGCGGCAGATGCCGCGCTGAGGGATCGGTATTCGGGTTGCCGGTGTAAAGGCCGTCGACATCGGACAGCAGCACGCAGATATCGGCCCCCGCCATCACCGCCACATGGGCGGCGAGGCGATCGTTGTCGCCATAGCGGATCTCGTCCGTGGCGATGGTGTCGTTCTCGTTGACGATCGGCACCGCGCCGCGCGCCATCAGCACCGCGAAGGTGGCGCGGGTGTTGAGGTAGCGGCGGCGATCCGCGCTGTCATCAAGCGTCAGCAGGATCTGCGCCGAGGTCAGGCCGTGGGGCGCCAGCGCCTCCTCATAGGCGCGCGCGAGGCGGATCTGGCCCACGGAGGCTGCCGCCTGCGCCTCGTCCAGCGACAGCGCGCCCGGCCCCAGATCCAGCGCGCCGCGCCCCAGCGCGATGGCGCCCGAAGACACAAGGATCACATCGACGCCCTGTTGCTTCAGGTCCATCACGTCCTGCGCCAGACCGTGCAGCCAGTCCGCCCGCAACAGGCCGGTCACGCGGTCCACCAGCAGGGCCGAGCCGATCTTGATGACGACGCGGGTCGCATCGCCGAGACGGGGCGTCGCGCCTGCATCGCCCGAAGCGGGCGTCACGTTTGCACCGCCTGAAACGATATCCACGCCTTCACCGGGCGTCAGGGCCGCCATGCGTCCGGCTCCAACGACGCGTCGCGGATCGCCTTGCGATCGGCATCGACGCGGGCGCGCAGCACGCGCAGCACCTCGAGCACGCCGGTGCGCGAGACGCCCGACATCTCCATCACCGGGCCCGCCACGGCCTCCAGCTCGGCGCGCTTTTCCGCCACGTCCTCCGGCGACAAGGCGTCGGTCTTGTTGAGTACGGTGATGCGCGGCTTGTCACCCAGTTCGCCGCCATAGGCCTCCAGCTCGGTGATGATGGTCTGATGGTCCGCTGCCACATCGTCGGACGTGCCGTCGACCAGATGCAGCAAGGCCGCGCAGCGCTCCACATGGCCAAGGAAGGTGTCGCCAAGGCCCCTGCCCTCGCTGGCGCCCTCGATCAGGCCGGGAATGTCCGCCACGACGAATTCGGTGCCGTCGACACCGACCACGCCCAGATTGGGCACCAGCGTGGTGAAGGGATAATCCGCGATCTTGGGGCGCGCGTTGGACGTGGCGGCCAGAAATGTCGACTTGCCGGCATTGGGCAAGCCCAACAGGCCCACATCCGCGATCAGCTTCAGGCGCAGCCAGATCGTGCGCTCCACCCCTTCGAGGCCGGGATTGGCGCGGCGCGGCGCCTGATTGGTCGCGCTCTTGAAATGCAGGTTGCCAAAGCCGCCATTGCCGCCCTTGGCGATGCAGAGCCGTTGCCCCAGCGTATCGAGATCGGCGATCAGCGTCTCCTGATCTTCCTCCAAGATCTCGGTGCCCGCGGGCACCCGCAGCACAATATCGTCGCCGTCCTTGCCGGTGCGCTGCTTGCCCATGCCGGGCTGGCCGCTTTTGGCGAAGAAATGCTGCTGGTAGCGGAAATCGATCAGCGTGTTCAGACCGTCGACCACCTCGATCCAGACATCGCCGCCGCAGCCGCCATCGCCGCCATCGGGCCCGCCGAATTCCTGGAACTTGTCGCGCCGGAACGACACGGCGCCGCCACCACCGCCCCCCGAGCGAATATAGACTTTCGCCAGATCAAGAAACTTCATGGCTCACACGGGCCGGATTGGGGCCCCCTTCATCTTTTCAAAAATACTCCGGGGGGCTTGGGGGGCTGGCCCCCCGATATCCCGACACCTGCCTCTTACGCCAACCGCTTGAGGTAAGTCCATGTCGCAACCTTGGCGCCCCGCGCCACGGAAAACGCTTCCGCATCACCGAGGTAATCGAAGCCCGCATTGGTCAGCACCCGGGCCGAGCCGGGGTTGTCCTGAAAGACCGAGCCGAAGATCGTCTGGTTGTCCAGCGGGTTGGCCTCGACCAGCGCCTGCACTGCCTCGGACGCGAAACCGGTGTTCCACATCGCGGGCGCAACCCAGTAGCCGATTTCCGACTGGTTGCGGTCCATCTGGTCAAGCGTGATGACGCCGAGCAATTCGGACCCGCCGAACGCCGTCGCATCCAGCACCCACGCATAGGAGCCGCGACCAGGCTTCAGGACATTGGCGATGAAGTTCTCCGCGGCACCTGGCGGCAGGGGATGGGGGATCGAGGTTGTCATCTCGGCCACGCGGCGGTCGCCGTGATACATCGCGAGCAAGCCGGCATCCGACGTGCGCAAAGCGCGCAGCGTCATGCGCGGCGTCTCTATCACGGCCTGTGGCACGATGGGATCGTGTTTCATGTCGTGGCCCTCCTCCGAGCCTGTGGCTGTCTCCCGCAACCATGGCGGTTACGTGTGCCCGGATGCCTTCTGGCACAAGAGCGGTAACCGAAATGCGAAGGGCCGGCGAAATCGCCGGCCCCTCGAAGTTAAAACCGATGGGGAATGGCGATTACTCGGCCGCGTCCTGCACTGGCAGAACGGAGACGAAGGTGCGGCCCTTGTAGCCCTTCTTGAAGCTGACATGGCCCTCTTCCACCGCAAAGAGCGTGTGGTCCTTGCCTTCGCCGACGCCCGAACCCGGCCACCACTTGTTGCCGCGCTGGCGGGCAATGATGTTGCCGGGGATCACGGCTTCGCCGCCGAACTTCTTGATGCCCAGACGGCGACCGTCGCTGTCGCGACCGTTGCGAGAGCTACCACCTGCTTTTTTATGTGCCATGGTCCCTTACTCCTGTTCAGCGGCAAACGCGGCGGCTTGCTCGATCCAGTTATCCCGCTCGATGCGGCCCTTGAACGACAGCTTGTCGTCCATGTAGGCGATCTCTTCGGGGCCCCAATCCTTGATCTGGTCAAAGTGGAACACACCGATGGAGTGCAGAACGCCCTCCAGCTTGGGGCCGACGCCCGAGATCCGCTTGAGATCGTCGGGCTGACCGCCCCGGGCTTCGGACATCAGGTTGGCGGGGCGGCTTCCGGGCGCATCGGCCTCAGACGCTGCCACGGCAGGCGCGGCCTTGGCCTTCTTCGCGGGCTTGGGAGCCTCGGCTACCGGAGCGTCGGCCTTCTTAGCTTTCTTGGCCTTCGGCGCGGCGGCAGGAGCAGAGGCAACGGCGGGTGCCGAGCCCGCGCCCATGGCGGCCTTGACGCCCGTGTCGTCGCCACCCGAGGCGAGAAGGTCGGTCACATGGATCAGCGTCAGCTTCTGGCGGTGGCCCTTGGTGCGCTGCGACGAATGCTTGCGGCGACGCTTGACGAAGTGAATGAGCTTTTCGCCCTTCACGTGGTCGATGACCAGCGCCTGCACGGCGGCACCCACCACAAGCGGCGCGCCGATGGTGGCGGTCTCGCCGCCAAGCATCAGGATTTCGTTGAATTGGACCGTCTCACCGGCCTCTGCCGCAAGCAACTCGACACGCAGTTTATCCCCTGCCTGTACCTTGTATTGCTTGCCGCCTGTCTTGATGACAGCGAACATGGGTAGCTTCCTTTGTCTTCGCGCCCTGTGGCCCCGCGGATCGCGGCGTTTCGGAGGGGTGTCTCCGCCTCGGACAGCGCGCCCTCTCGGGCGTCATATCATGGCTCCGCCGGGACCTGTCCCTCCAGAGCGCGCCGTATCGGACATGACGGCCCGTTTGTCAACAGCGCGCGGGGGGGCTGTGATGACGGGTTTGTGGCAGGTTTCTCGCACGGCGGGCGCGGGCGGGATGGCCGCCTGCCCCGGTTGGTTCCATCTGCCAAGGAAATCTGGCGCATCCCCTCTTGCACGGTCCCCCGCTTGCCGGTATTCCGCCCTCCACGATCAATACCCCAGTGCGGAGAGGTGCCGGAGTGGTCGAACGGGACGGTTTCGAAAACCGTTGAGCTCGAAAGGGTTCCCAGGGTTCGAATCCCTGTCTCTCCGCCACTTCTGCTTTTTGAGCAACACTGACACTCGAAATAGTCAATGTTTGCTGGGTTTTTGGTTCCCACCCACAACATCTTGTCCTAACCTATCCGCAAGATTTGTGGGGCAGATTGTGGGGTAGAGATGGAAGCAGAAACGCCCGTTAAGCAGGAGGGCGGCAAGAAGCCCGGACCGCATACTGAAAAGCGTTTGAGCGCGGCTTTCGTACGCACTGCGCCACCGGGACGGCACACTGACGGCGGTGGCCTGTATCTTCAAGTTGACGAGTCGGGCGCGCGGCGCTGGCTGCTCCGTCTTACGGTTCGGCGCAAGCGTTGCGACTATGGGCTTGGTTCCGCAAAGGTGCTTTCGCTGGCCGAAGCACGGGAATCCGCGATGGCTTATCCCCAATAACAAGCGCCCCTCCGAAGACGCGGGAAAACTCCCACTGCCTGACAGGGCGGCGATGGAAGAGTTCGTAGACCAGACGAAGACACTCGTCGGCGCGCTCGGCTGGGATTTGTTTCGTGAAATGCGTGGTCGGTCTATTGAGGCATCTGAGCCAATCACAAGTTTGGTTGCCGATACAAGTCCAGTCTTCTTTTTCAGGGGCGAAGGGTTCAGT
>JBBQHZ010000192.1:0-5790 GCA_038324445.1 Rhodobacterales bacterium
GGACCACCTTTGGCTGGCGCGATCATCCCCATGCCTGAAGGCGCGGCGTCGTCGGGGCCAAGCGTCCCTGACATGAAGATCGTCCTCGTCCATCCGGAAATCCCGGGCAATACCGGCAGCGTCGGGCGCACTTGCGTGGCCTTGGATCTGGAGCTGATCCTGATTCATCCACTGGGGTTCGACATCTCGGAACGCGCCGTGCGCCGGGCAGGGCTGGACTACTGGAAGCATGTCCGCCTGTCGGAATATCCTAGCTGGGACGCCTTCCTTGAAGCGCGCAATCCGCCCGAGGCGCATCTTTTCCTGTTCGAGGATGATGGCGAGGGCGGCACGATCTATGCGCCCGATTATCCACCCGATGCCTATCTGGTCTTTGGCAAGGAGACCAAGGGCTTGCCGCCCGAGGTGCTGACAGGACGGGAGGCGCAGACATTCCGCCTGCCGATGCGCTCGGCCCATATCCGGTCGCTCAACCTCGCCAATGCGGCGGCCGCGGTGATCTATCAGGCGATGCGCGCCTATCTTGCCTGAACGCCGGTGGGTTGCGGCGAGCCTTTTTGTCCCTCTGTTTGTGCATTTCCGGCTGAGACGTTAGGCTGACTCCCGACCCAATTCCGGAGAGAGCATGGCACGCACCCCCAAAATGGCCCCCCCCACGGAGGAGACGCAGGATCTGAACGCCGAAGTGCAGGCGCTGCGACAGGAGCTGTCCTTCCTGCGGAAGCACAAGATGTTTGTCCTCTACCAATCGGTGCCGCGCATTCTGTTCTTCAAATTGATGACCGGGGCCGCCGTCGGGCTTGGCACCGTGGTTGGGGCGACCTTCTTGCTGTCCATCATCGTCTGGGCGCTGAGCCAGATCGAATTCCTGCCCATCATCGGCGAATGGTCGGTCCGGATAGCCACCGAGATCGAGGAAGCGTTGGGCCGTGGGGAATGAGGACGTTGGCGGTTGCGGGAAAGCCACGCGCTCCTACATAAGGCGGACATCATCAGTGCCACCAAGGAGTGCCGCCATGCAATGCCCCGTCGATGGAACCACGCTCGTCATGTCCAACCGGGAGGGGGTAGAGATCGACTACTGCCCCAGTTGTCGTGGTGTCTGGCTGGATCGCGGCGAACTTGACAAGATCGTCGAGCGCTCTGCTACGATGTCCTCGGCACCTGCGCCCTCGCGCGGCGGTCGGGACCATGACGACCAGCGCGGCTATGACGAAGATCGTAACCCGCGCAGCAAGCGGCGCGGATCGTTTCTGGGCGACATCTTCGACTTCTAGTCCCTTTCCTGCCGCACCAGCGAGGCGAGAAAGTCGAAATACTGTGCTCCGACGATGGCCCATGCATAGCGCCTTTGGGCGATCGCGCGCAGACGCTCGCCCAGGTTCGGATCGGGCGGGCGTGACAGGGCTGCAGCCAGGCTTTCCGTGTCAGCGAAGAATACCGCCTGATCCTCGGTCGTCTGGCGGTTGAAGACGCAATCGAAGGCCAGAATCGGCAGGCCGACATGCATCATCTCGACCAGCGCGGGATTGGTGCCGCCGGCGGAATGTCCGTGAATGTAGGCGGCTGCCCCCTTGCGCAGGGCGTGGAGCGGACCGCGGTCATAGATCGGGTCCAGCAGCCGCAGGGTCGGATGGGTGCTGTAGCGCGTCCGCAAATCGCGGCCATAGGCGCTGCGCTGCCAGTTGCCGACGAACACAAGCGGCGCTTGCGCCGCGGCGAAGGCTGCAAGGATCAGGTGGACGTTGTTTTCCGGCTCGATCCGGCACAGCGCCAGCGCGTAGCCCTTTGGCAAGTTCTGCGGCGGGGATGCGGGTAGATCCGGCAGGCGGGTGGCGTGATCGCCGCCATAGGCGATGACCTCGGCCGCGATGCCGTAGCTTTGCGCCAGTTGATCGGCAATCGCCGGGCTGTCGGCGATGATGGCATCGGAATACCGCACCGCCAGACGCTCGGACAACCGCAGGAAGGCGCGGGCTGGCGCGGACCACTTGTCGCGCCGCCATTCCATTCCGTCGACATGGGTGACGATGCGCGTCCCTTTGCGAGCCAGAAAGGGCAGGGCGACCGCGCCCGACACACCCAACAGCACGGCTACTTCGACCCGGCGCGCGATGGCGTGGCGCAAGGTTGTTGCGTCATAGGGAATCGACGCAAGCCCGTTTGCCCGCAGCGGTGAATAGATCAACTCTGCCCGGCCGAAAACGCCGGGTCGATCAAGATAGGCGGGCGCGCTGCAATAGATGCTCAACCGTTCGGGGCGGGCAGTATCGGCATGAAAACGCGCAAGATTTTCAGCAAGTGTTTCAAAGCCGCCATAGCGCGCGGGCACGCCGACGGTGCCAAGCAAGGCGATATGAGGGCCGGTTTCGTCAGTCATTTCAAGTCATTGCCCGAAGGCGGCAAGATGCGCGCACAGCCGTCATAGCCCGGAACAGGCGACGAAGGCAAAGACGTGCGGCGCATGGCCTGAAGTTTGTCGGGCGGCGTCTTAGGCTTTTCTTCAGGTTGGTGCGGTTCTGTCCTCTGGAGGGTGGCTGCGGTTTCGGCCTTGGCTAAGGACGCGGCTTGGGGGCCGTGGTGGCCGCCTCTTCTAGGGGTGTAGTGAATGACGATCGTTCCAGATTTTAATCGGTATACCGCCACGCCGGTGCGGATGCCTGTCCGGCAAGATGGACGCCTGCAGGCGGCTTCTGGCGGATCGCCGACGTTCTGGTTCGCGAAAGCGGCCGCCGACATGGCCGGCGCGCTGTTGCTGGTGCCGCTGGTGGTGGTGCTTGGCATCGTCTTGCTGATCCTCAACCCCTTTTTCAATCGCGGGCCGCTGCTTTACCGGCAGGAACGGATGGGCCGCAACTTTAACCCCTTCGTCGCGTGGAAATTCCGGACCATGACGACCGCGATGGCCGAACGTGGCCCCGACGATCCGGTGGAGCGGACGCGGATCACGCCGCTTGGCCGTATTCTGCGACGGATGGGCCTGGATGAATTGCCCCAAGCCCTCAACGTGTTGCGGGGCGAGATGAGCCTCATCGGCCCACGTCCCGATGCCCTTCCCCATGCACATCGCTTCAACGCCACGATCCCCGATTACCGGCGCCGCTACAGCATCCGGCCGGGGATGAGCGGCCTTTCGCAGATTACCCTCGGCTATGCCGAAGGTACCGAGGCCACGCGCGCCAAGACGGCGACGGATCTGGATTATATTCGCCGGGCCGGTTTCGCGCTGGACCTCTGGATCACCTGGCGCACCATCGTTACCGTTCTGACAGGGCGTGGTGACTGAGGCACGCGGCCCTTGGGCAAAGGCCTTGTCGCAGCCCGACAAGGTGCGACCGATCCCCTCAAACGCTGAGGAATGTCACATCGCCCTCGGGATCGATCCGGGCAGCCGTCAGTGGGCCACCATAGACCGCTCCGGTATCCACGGCGATCCGTCCGGCAATGGCAAAAGGCTCTTCGAATGGCTGGTGCCCGAAGGCGACCCAAATGCCGTCACTCCGATCCTCGGTCAGGAATTGCTCTGACCCCCAAAGCAGTGTCTTTGCCTGCTGCGCGTCCATTGCGTGGGCCGGGTCGGCCCCGGCATGGACCACCCACAAGGTGCCTGATGACCAGATCAGCGGTAGTTGCCCCAGCCAGTCCACCAGATCCTGTCCCATGGCGTCCAGAAGATCGCCCGCCGCGTCCAGCAATTCGCCGGGCGAGCTGTCATCTTGCGACAGGCCAGCGCCCACGCCGAAACTGGCCAGGGTCTGCAACCCACCATACCGGATCCACCGCTTGGCTGAACCTGTCGGGTCGGCAAGGAAATCAAGCAACATGCGCTCGTGATTACCCATCAACCCGATGAGACGGTCCGGATTGTCGCCCGTCACCTGCGCCATGAAGCGCAAGATGTCGGCACTCGCCTCTCCCCGGTCGATATAGTCGCCGACAAAGACGACGCGCCCCGGTGTTGCGGGCGATCTGGCAATGTCGGTGTCGATGCGGTCAAGCAGATATCCCAGCTTGTCGATGCAGCCATGGATGTCGCCGACGACATACACAACCTCGTCCGGAGCAGGCGCTTGCCATTGCCTCATGATTCGTCTCTCCCACACATCGCGTCCTTCCCTAACCCGAGCGTGGCGCGATTGCATCTGCTCAGAATTTTTCCGCTGATCCGGCTCAGCGATGCGCGTCTGACCTTTCCCCTGAGGGCCAAGTGACCGTAAGTGAACGTGGGGTGGTGCGCACCAATGCACCAGGAAGATGGGGTTTTTGCCGATAAAACTGCGCACCGGATTTCTGGTATTGAGTACGCTGGTCCTTTCATCTTGCGGCGCCGCTTACGTTTCGTCCGAGGTATCGGGTGTGGCGGGTGACGACGGTGTCCAGGTCGTTACCCTTTCGCCCGCCGTCGTTGCCCATGCCAACCGCAGCGCCTACCAGCCCCAAAGCCTGCCCGAGGCGTTTTCTCGAATCGCGGGGGCTGGAACCAGCTCGCGTGGCGCCGCGCCGCTGCCCGATCCCGTCTTTGATCCGCAATCCCGCCCTGGCGCGCTTGAACTTCGCGTGCCGCCGGCTGCCGACCCCGGCCCCTACCGCATCGGTGTGGGGGATGTCCTGATCCTTGCCACGCCGCGTGGCGACACCTCGGTCGAGGAACTGGCAGGTCTTGTCGCCGCCCAGAACCAGCGCCAAGGCTACACTGTGCAGGATAACGGCGACATCGCCATTCCCGATGTGGGCCGCATCATGGTGGCCGACATGACCTTGGCGCAGGCCGAGGATGCGGTATTCGAGCGTCTGATCGAAGCCCGGATCGACCCGTCCTTCAGCCTCGAAGTGGCCGAGTTCAACTCGCAGAATATTTCCGTCGGGGGTGCCGTGCGCAACCCCGGCGTGGTTCCCGTCGGCATGACGCCGGTTTTTCTGGATCAGGTTCTGGCCTCGTCCGGTGGTCTTGCCCTCGAAGACGACGATTTCGCGGTGATCCGCATCTACCGCGATGGTCAGATCTATCAGATCCCGACTTCCGACCTCTATTCCAACCAAGGCCTGCAGCGCCTGCGCCTGGTAAATGGCGACAGCCTGTTCGTCGATACCGCCTATGATTTCGAGCAGGCCCAGGCCTACTTTCAAGAGGTGATCGCCCGCGCCGAGTATTCGCGCTCTGCCCGATCCGATGCTATCCGCGAGCTGGAGGTCGAAGTGTCGATCCGGCGCTTGGCGTTGGAAGAAAGTCGCCAGAACTTCCGCGACCGGGTCGAGCTTGGCGCTGAAGGCGACGAATACGTCTATATCGCGGGCGAAGTCGATCAGCCCGGCCGTTTCGCGTTGCCTTTCGACAACCGCGCCTTCCTTGCCGATGCGCTCTTTGATGCCGGCGGCTGGAGCGAGGGAACCGGCAATCCAGCCCACATCTACCTTCTGCGCGCCCAGGAAAGCTCTGCCTATGTCAGTGCCGTCACCGCCTATCGGCTGGATGGCTCCAACGCGGCGAATCTGGTGCTGGCGACGCGAATGGAACTGCGCCCGGGTGATGTCATTTTCGTTGCCGAACAGCCCGTGACGCGCTGGAACCGGGTGATCGACCAGATCACGCCGTCGATCATCAACCTCGGGGCCGCGGCGGTTCGGTAGGGCCATCACGCTTTCGACATGGAAAAAGCCCCGACCGGAGGGATCCGTCGGGGCTTTTGTATGTCTGCGGGTGTATCCGCGGGTATGTGTGCCGCGGGTGTGTGGCTTAGTTGGTGCCGCTGGTGCCGTCGGTTCCGTCATCGTCGAGGAGGGCCACGAGGG
>JBBQHZ010000193.1:0-5739 GCA_038324445.1 Rhodobacterales bacterium
CCCCCCGGCGTCTCCCCCCGGCGTCTCCCCCTGAAAGATATCGCCCACAGCACAGGGGTCAACCGCCCCGCGCCTGACGCCCCGTTTGCCGCCCCGCCTGCCGCACGATTCCCGCGCCATGCGCAGGCGTGGAGGCTGCCCCCCGGCTACCCTCGGGCCGCGCCCCTTGCCACCGTCGCGGCAAAAGGGCCTTGCCCCTCGGACCAAGCGACCTCGCTGCCGGGCGACACCGGGACCGCGCGGCCACCGCCTCCGCAGGAACCCTGTCCGCCGCGTCAGATCGCCTTCTGGTTCACCCGTTCGGACAGTTTCTCCACGCTCTCCTTCCGCTCGCTGTAGCGGTCGAGCAGGGTGTCCCTGGCGTCGCGCGTCAGCAGCGTAAATTTCATCAACTCCTCCATCACATCCACCATCCGGTCGTAGAACGGAGAGGGGGTCATCCGCCCCGCCGCGTCGAATTCCAGAAACGCCTTGGGCGTCGAGGATTGGTTCGGGATGGTCAGCAGGCGCATCCAGCGGCCAAGGATGCGCAACTGGTTGACCGCGTTGAAGCTTTGCGAGCCGCCGCTGACCTGCATCACCGCCAGCGTCTTGCCTTGCGTCGGCCGCACGCCGCCCAGCGACAGCGGGATCCAGTCGATCTGCGTCTTCATGATGCCGGTCATGGCGCCATGCCGTTCGGGCGAGCACCAGACCATGCCTTCGGACCAGGTGACCAGATCGCGCAATTCCTGCACCTTGGGATGATCCGCCCCCGCGTCGTCGGGCAGCGGCAGGCCGGACGGACGGTAGGTCCGCGTCTCGGCCCCCAGCCGCGTCAGGATGCGGGCGGCTTCCTCGGTCATCAGGCGGCTATAGGATCGGTCCCGGAGCGAGCCATAGAGAAGCAGGATGCGCGGGGCATGGCTTGCACGCGCGGGCGACAGCAGGCGATCGGCGTCGATCGGCTGGAACAGGCTCTCGTCGAGGTTCGGGGTATCAGACAAGGCGGTTCCCTTCCGCGTCGATCAGGGGCGTGCCGTCCTCTTTCGCCAACGGGCCGGGCGGCAGGCGGTCCAGCAGGTCCAGCACCACCTCGCTCGGCCGGCAGAGCCGCACGCCCTTGCGCGTGCAAACGATGGGCCGATTGACCAGAACCGGATGCACCAGCATCGCGTCCAGCAAGGCGTCGTCGTCGACCGTCGGATCCAGCAGCCCCAGCACCTCGGCCGGCGATCTCGTTGTGCGCAAGGCGCTCCGCGGCGTCAGGTCGGCCGCCGCGAACAGCGCCAGAAGCTGGGGACGGGTCCAGCCGGTATCGAGATAAGGGATCACCACGGGCGTCTCGCCCGCCGCCACGATGATCGCCAGCACGTTACGCGATGTGCCGCAGTCGGGGTTGTGGTGGATGACGACCGTCATGGAAAAGATCTTGTGCCGGGAAACCTGACCGCGACAGACCAGCCCTCGCTGACGGACGCAAGGGGGCATCCTGGCCGCATCCGCCCTCAACGCCCCCCACCATGCAACGGTGTCGTTGACGGCGCCCTACCACTCGCCCGCGCGGGTCTCTCTACGGCCTTCCGGCATCCTTCGCGCCCCTGTCACCGGACACCCACCCCCCTGCGCCCCCCGACCCCCAAAAAAACCGCACCTTGATCCCGATCAAGGCGCCCCTTCCCCGTCCATGGCACCCTAGAAGGCGCAAACCTGCGCGCCCCTGCAACGTGAAAGGACCCCTCAGATGTTCTCTACCATCCTCGTCGCCCTCGACGGCTCCGACACCGCCAACAAGGCGCTCGACACGGCCTGCGCCATGGCCAAGGCGTTCAATGCCGAACTGCACCTGGTCCACTCGCCGCAGATCGAGACCACCATGATCGCGGTCGGCTATGCCGTCGTCGATATCCCCGTCTCGCCCGAGGTGATCGCCGAGGCGGGAAAAGCCGTGATGGACGCCGCCATCGCCCGCGCGGCGGAAAAGGGCTGCGTGCCGTCCGGCACCACCATCGGCACCGGCGACGCGACCGAGGACATCCTCGAAACCGCCAAGCTCAACGATGCCGACGTGATCGTGATGGGACGGCGTGGCCTTGGCTCCTTCGCCAGCCTCTTTCTGGGCAGCGTCAGCCAGAAGGTCAGCCACGGCGCGACCTGTTCCGTGCTGACTGTCCATCCCTGAGGCCAGCCGACACGCCCCGGCTGTGTTCTGACCGCAACAGCCGCCCGCCGTCGGGCCACCTGCCCGACGGCATCAAATTTGTGCCCAATTTTCGTCAAATTTGTCCGACACCCGTTGTCAAAGAGACAAAAAGAGACGGGGCGACAAGGCGATGCAGGAAATCTCGGTCAGGCATGGCTCGCGGATGGCGAACCGGATGCTGCAACTTCTGGCGGCGGATACCCTGTCGCAATGGGGCGGCGATGCGCCGATCACCGGGCATCACATCCCGGAATGGGGCCTTGCCGGCCCCCCCAGCCTTGCCGGACACCGCGCCGCACCCAAGATCGACGTCTCGCGCGTCGATGCGCCCTGGCTGCGCAGCCTGATCGCAAATGGCCTGATCGAGCGCCTGAAAATCAACACCGTCGTGTGCGATGTGGCCCTGCTGCCCGACCGCGCCCGCGCCAATGCGCTGTTCGATGCCGGCGACACGCCCTATTTCGCCACCGGCCCGCAGGATCTGGTGATCCATGTCCGGCTCGAGGATATCATGGTGCCCGGTCGCCACGCGAGCTATGGTCCCCTGCCCATCGCTTGGTATCGCGACGTGCTGACTGACACCGGCCTGCGCCCGGTCTTTGTCGGCCAGTTCAGCACCGACGCCTATTCCGACGCGCTGAAAGCCGCCTTCCCACACGCGGTGATCCTTGAAGGCGGATCGGTCCTGCATGATTTCCAGACGATCCGTCACGCCCATAACGTGGCGATAGGCGTCAGCACCTTCTCGTGGATGGCCGCCTGGCTTGGCACCTCGTCGCGGATCTTCTATCCGCTTCTGGGCATGCTGAACCCCGAACAGGAACCGGGCATCAACCTGATCCCCGAGGGCGACGCGCGCTTTCGGTTCTACAAGTTTCCCCATCGCCTCTGGCGCGCCGACGCAGCAGCGCTGGAGGATGTCATCCATGGCCCGTCGCAGGCCCACAAGATCGACGGCGCGGCCCTGACCCGCCTGACGGACGCAGCCCGCGCCTCCTACGAGCCGCGCCTTTCCGAGTGGCGCAGCGCGATCCTTGACAAGGTGGAAATGCGCCAGATGGCGGCGTGAACCGGCGCGCCGGCCCTTTGGCCGTTGCTCGCCTGTATCAGCCGGTCAGAACCCGAAGCTGAAGCGCCGCACCAGCGTCACGCCCGCCCGCGCCTGAAAGCGCGAACCGTTCTGCGTGATCGGGCTGTCGGCGGCCGAGCCCTGCAACTGGCGCAGATCGACGCGGCCCCGGATCGACCAATCGTCGTTCAGACGCTGCACGACGTTGAGTTGCAGACCCGCCGACAGGATGCCGCCGTCCGCTTCATAGGCGGAAAACATGCTGCCTGCCGCCTCTGACGCCGTCACGCCGTAATAGGTGGCGGCATAGGCGTCCGATCCGATCTGCAGCCGCGGACCCAGCGTGATCGTGGTGGCGTCGAACGGGCGCAGAATGACGTCGCCGCCGACCTCGCCCACAAAGCTGCGGTGACCGATGACGCCATAGCGCAACTCGGCAAAGCCCCGCACGGTGCCGGTGGAATAGCCGATGCCGCCGCCCGCCTCGAGCGAGAAGGGAACATCCTCCAGCCCGGAAAGCTCGGGGTTGTTCTCGGCCCGGCGCGCGTGGGAAACGCGGAACGCCCCGCGAAACGCGAAGCCCGTGCGATCCTCGGCCGGACCCGCGTCGGCGCGCGAAAAGCCGCCAAACTCAAGTTCATGCAATTCGAGATAGGCCAGCGGCCGGGTGCGGTAGGTATCCGCGCCGAAGTAATCCGGCATCACCTGCGCGCCGAACCCGATGGAGGCGGTGACCTCCTGCGCCTGCGCCGCGCCAGTTGCCCCGCCCATCGCCCCGGCCGCCATGGCCACCAGAAGGGCCAGACCACGCGCCTTGGACATCCATCTGCTCGCCATATCGTCATCCCTCAATGGTCGGATCGTCGTCGGGCTGCCATCGGGTGGCCCGCACCGCGAAGCGTTGCGCCATTCCTGCTGCGTCCCGCCCGCGATGACAAGGCCAAGCCCTGCGGTGCGGCACCTTTTCGCCCACCGCCAAGGCTCCATTGTTCCCGAAAACCGCTCCCGAATGGAACCTTCCCAAATGGGACGATCCACCGGGGTGTTTCGGAGGGTCCGAAAACGGGAAATCCGCCCGAATGGGAGCAGTTGAAAACCCCTATCGTCCCAAACACCCCTCAGTTTGCCCCAGATGGGATCATCCCATATGGCATGGACAAGGACGCCCGCTCCCGCCACGATCTGCCCACAATACCGGAGGACCCGATGCCACAGCCTGACCATATCTCGATCTACGATCTGCCCGATGTCGATACGTTGGACGCTGATACCAAACGATATTTCGAGGTCTGTCAGGAAAAGCTGGGGATGGTCCCGAACGTGCTGCGCACGTTTTCCGCCAATCAGGAAAAGCTTCGGGCGTTCGGGCAGTATTACAACACGCTGATGCTGGGGGCGTCGGGGCTGTCGAAACTGGAACGCGAGATGGTGGCGGTGGTAGTTTCCTCCGCAAACCGTTGTTTTTATTGCCTTGTTGCCCATGGCCAGGCGGTCCGCGCCCTGTCGGGCGATCCGCAACTGGGCGAGATGCTGGTGATGAACTACCGCGTGGCCGAGTTGTCGGATCGCCATAGGGCGATGCTGGATTTCGCGTGGAAATTGACGACAAAGCCTTGGGAAATCAATGCGTTGGACCGCCAGGCCCTCGGCGCCTCCGGCTTCTCGCAGACCGAGATCTTCGATCTGTCCGACGTCATCGCGTTTTTCAACATGTCCAACCGCTTCGCGATTGCCTCAGACATGATGCCGAACCCGGAATATCACGCGATGAACAGGGAATAATCCTTTCTGGTCAGTCGCTTAACCCCCGCGCAGCGGCGCGCGTTCCGGGGCCGATCTCGCCATCGATGGTAAGGTCGTAAAGCCCCCGCTCGGCCAGAATCGTCTGGAAAGCCAGCGCCGTCTCCCGCTCCCACGGCGGTGTGACACCCGCGATTGTCCCGCGCATGCTGTCGATATCGACCGCCCCCGTTTCCAGCGCCGCGACGTAATCGGCCGCCGCCGCCGCCGGGTCCGCCGGCCGCCCGATACCCTGTTCATAGAGGAACCCGCGCGCGGCGATACCCGCCGCATCACCGTTGTTCACGAGGATCTCGACCCACGCGCCACGCAGGAAATCATTGACTGGAACGCCCTCGGCCCCGTCGGAGTAAAGCGCGACAAGGCTTTGAACTGCCTCGATATTTCCGCCGTTTGCGAGGCTGACCAGAAGCGGGACCGCGCGGCTTGCATCCGGGATGCCGAGGTCTGCATCCACCCCTCCCGGCACGCCCTCACCGGTCAGGAATGTCTGCGCCAGATTGAATTGAGCGAAGGGATAGCCCGCATCCGATGCCTGCTGCATCAGGCGCAACATCTCGGCACTGTCGCGCGAAACACCGCGTCCAAGGCGGTACATGAAGGCCAGCGTCGCCGCCCCGGCGGGATCCCCCGCCTCGGCGGCGCGACGGTAGAGCGCCACGGCCTGATCCACATCCTCGCGCACCGG
>JBBQHZ010000194.1:0-5710 GCA_038324445.1 Rhodobacterales bacterium
GCGTCGAAGAAGGGCATCATCGTGATGAACACGCCCTTCGGCAACTCGATCACCACCGCCGAACATGCCATCGCGCTGATGTTTGCCGTCGCGCGCCAGATCCCCGAGGCCAATGCCTCGACCCATGCCGGGAAGTGGGAGAAATCGAAGTTCATGGGCGTTGAGTTGACCGCCAAGACCCTTGGCGTGATCGGCGCGGGCAATATCGGGTCCATCGTCATCTCGCGCGCGCTGGGGTTGCGGATGAAGGTTGTGGCCTATGATCCGTTCCTGAGCGAGGAGCGCGCCAAGGAGATCGGCTGCCAGAAGGTGGACCTGGAGGAATTGCTGCAACGATCCGATTTCATCACGCTGCATGTGCCCTATACCGAAAAGACGGCGAATATCCTGAGCCGGGAGAATCTGGCGAAGTGCAAACCCGGCGTGCGCATCATCAACTGCGCGCGGGGCGGGTTGGTGGACGAGGTGGCCTTGGCCGAGATGCTGGCGTCGGGCCATGTCGCCGGTGCCGCCTTCGATGTGTTCGCCGAGGAACCCGCCACCGAGAACCCGCTGTTCAATCTGCCCAACGTGGTTGCGACGCCGCATCTTGGCGCTGCCACGACCGAGGCGCAGGAGAATGTAGCCCTGCAGGTGGCCGAACAGATGGCCGATTACCTGCTGACCGGCGCGGTGTCGAACGCGCTCAACATGCCGTCTGTCACGGCGGCAGAGGCCGCGATCATGGGGCCGTGGGTGAAGCTGGCCGAGCATCTGGGCGCGTTTGTCGGCCAGTTGACGGACGAGCCGATCAATTCGATCGAGGTGGTCTATAACGGTGTCGCCACGGGCATGAACCTGAAGGCGCTGGATTGCGCTGCGATTGCGGGCGTGATGAAGGCGACAAATCCGGATGTGAACATGGTGTCGGCCCCGGTGATCGCCAAGGAACGCGGCATCGAGTTGAGCCAGACCACGCAGGACAAGACCGGCGTGTTCGATGGCTACATCCGGCTGGTGGTGAATACCCCGACACGCCAACGCTCCATCGCGGGAACCGTCTTCAGCGACGGCAAGCCGAGGTTCATCCAGATCAAGGGCATCAATATCGACGCCGAGATCGGGGCCCATATGCTCTACACCACGAACGAGGATGTGCCGGGGATCATCGGTGCGTTGGGCCAGACGATGGGCGAGAATGGCGTCAACATCGCGAACTTCACGCTGGGCCGGTCCGGCCCGAAGGGGGAGGCGATTGCGCTCCTGTATCTCGACGATCAGCCGCCGGTCCATGTGCTCGACAAGCTTTTGGCGACGGGGTTGTTCCAGCAGGTCAAGCCACTGCGCTTCGACGCCTAGCCCAAGCTGGTGGCGCGCTTTCGGGCGCGTCGCCATGGGAGACGGGGTGATTTGGCCGGTGGGGGGGGGGGGGCTTCCCCGCCCTATTGCGCGATTTCGAGCGAGCGGCGCCCGGCGCGCCCGCTTGCGTCGATCACCGTCAACTCGCCAAAGCCGATGCGCGCCTCTTCCACCGCAATTTCCCGGTCATGCCAGCCGACGGCAAAAGGCGCCCCGTTCCAGAGCCAGGTGAAGGGCGGAGTGCCGTCGGTGACGCGGGCCATGACGGGCAGGCCCGGTTGCCATGCCAGCACCGCGCCTTCGGGCGGGAAGGTGATGGCAGGACCGCCGGCATCGGCGGCGGCGGCGGCCAGGGTGAAGCGGCGCAAGGTTTCGGGCAGTTGCGCAGTTGACAGCGTCAGGGCGCCGGGGGGCGGGGCCGGGCGGGGGGTGATCCGCTCGTCGATGCGGGAGAATGCCTCGAACAGCAGGGGGGCGGACAGTTCCGCGCCGAAGGCACCGGGCACCGACGCGCCGTCGGCACGCCCCATCCAGACGCCCACGACGTGCTGGCCGTCGAACCCGAAGGCCCAGGCGTCACGGTGGCCATAGCTGGTGCCGGTCTTGTAGCTAAGCCCGATGCGCGGGGCATTGGCGGGCGGCACGACGCCCGACAGGATATCGCCCACATACCACGCAGCGGTGGGCGACAGGATGCGCTGGCCCTCGCCCGCCGCGTCGCCGTCGCGCCAGTGCAAGGGCGCCGCGATGCCGCCGCGCGCGATCCCGGCATAGAGGCGCATCAGATCCTCCATCCGCGTGCCAAGCCCGCCAAGGGCGATCGCAAGGCCCGGTTCCTCGCCCGGGGGCAGGCTGACCTCCATATCGGCGCGGCCCATGGCGGCGAGCATCTGGTGTGGCCCTAACTCGCTGAGCAGGGTCACGGCGGGGATGTTGAGGGACAGTTGCAGCGCCTCGGCCGCCGTCACTTCGCCGCGAAACGTCTCGTCGAAATTCTGCGGCGCGTAGCCGGCGATGGAGATCGGGCGATCCTGGATCAGGGTCTGCGGGTGCAGGATGCCCGCGTCGAAGGCGAGGCCATAGATCAGCGGCTTCAGGGTCGATCCGGGCGAGCGCACGGCCTGTGTCATGTCGACATAGCCCTGACGGGCGGTATCGGTGTAATCGGGAGAGCCGACCGAGGCGAGGATCGCCCCGGTTTCGTGGTCCATTACCATGATCGCCGCGCTCACCTGCGGCCCGAGGCCGGTGACGGCGCGGGCGGCCAGACGCTCCATCTGGCGTTGCAGATCGGCGTCGATGGTCAGGTGGTGGGTGCCTTGGGCTGGCCTGTCGAAAACGGCGCGATCCGCGAGATGGGCGGCCAAGGCCGGGAAATCGCGGCGGGTGGTCGGGATCGGTTCCGAGCGCGCCCAGGCGATCTGCGCTTCGGTCAGGGCGGTGAACTGCACGGCGCGCGACAGCACGCGGTCGCGGGCGATTTCGGCGGCTTCAGGGAAACGGTCGGGGCGGCGAGAGGTCGGGGCCTGCGGGATCGCCACCAAGAGGGCGGATTGCGCCGCGGTCAGGCGATGCGGCTCGACCCCGAACCATGTCAGCGTCGCGGCGCGGATGCCTTCGATGTTGCCGCCATAGGGCGCGAGGTGGAAATAGAGCGTCAGGATCTCTTCCTTGGTCAGCCGCCGTTCCAGCGCCAAGGCCAGCCGGATCTGGCGCAGCTTGCCGCCCCAGGCGCCGGTGCCGGATTCCTCCAGCAGGCGCGCCACCTGCATCGTCAGGGTCGAGCCGCCCGAGACGACGCGGCCCGTTGTCACCCGCTGCCAGGCGGCGCGGGCGAAGGCGCGCAGATCGACGCCCGGATGGGTCCAGAAGCGGCGATCCTCGTAGGCCACCAGCATCTCGATGAAGCCGGGATCAACGGCGTCGTAGCTGACCGGCAGACGCCAGCGGCCATCCTCGACGGTATAGGCGCGCAGCAGATCGCCGTCGCGGTCCAGCACCTCGACCCCGGTTTCCAGCGTCAGGGGCGGGATCACCGTATCGTCGATCCATTGATCCACCCAAAAGACGCCGCCGGTCAGAAAGGTGGCCAGCAGGAGGGTGAGGGTTGCCGCGATCTGGCGGATCATTCCACCACGCTGACCCGGCCCGATGCCGTCTGGGCGCGGAACGTCGGGCGATACATATCTTCGACCGAGGCGGCGGGGTGATGGAAATCACCGGGGCTGACCGCGCGCACGATATAGGCGAGGCGGAGGCGGTCGCTGCCGCCGAACATGTCGACGGCAGAGAGGAACCTGTCGGACCGGAATTCGGACATCTGCGGGATGTAGTCGAACGCGACGCCCTGCAGGGCGCGCACGTCGCCCGCCTGCAACAGGTTGGGATTGTCGATCTCGAACCCGGCGGGCAGGGGATCGTTGATCATCAGGCGACCTTCCGGCGCCCCGGTGTTGCGGATCGTCAGAAGGGCGACCAGCCGCGTGCCCTGCGCCACCTGCGACGGGTCGACCGCTGCGCCGTCCAGCGTCAGGTATTCGCGGTCGATCCAGTAGCCGTTGCCGAATGCCTCTGTTGGTCCTTGCGGCACGCCAAAGCGGGTCAGGGTCAGGATCTCGTCGCGGGTTCCGGTATTCTCGATCACGCGCGACAGGGTCGATCCGCCGTCCAGAACCTGCACCATCGGGCCGCTGACGGGGGCGCCATCGAGCGTCAGGGTCGCGGCGGCGGGATTGTCGATCAGCGCATGGGCGGCCAGCAGCGACCAGACGGCTTCCTGCGTCGATGCCTCGGCCACCGGCACGCCGCTGGCGGGCACGAAGCTGGGCAGGGTGATGGTCTGCGATCCGGCATCGGCGGCAAGGGCCGCCAAGGCCACCGCGTCGCGCGCGCGGCTGCCATAGTCCGAACGCCAGACATAGGCATCGGTGGCATCCACCGGCAGGGACACCTGCGCGAACCCGGCAAGGAACATCGCATCGGCGCGCGGCTGGTCGCCATACATCGCCAGCGCCGCGCCCAGTTGGCCCAGCGCCATGGGCGTGGCGAACTGGTCGGCCTTCACGTCGGCGTAGTAGCGCAGATCGCCCATGGAGGCCTGTCCCTCGCGGGCCAGAACCATCAGCGCATAGGCAAGATCCTCGCCCCCATCCTCGAAATCCGGATAGGAGGCGACGGCATTGGCAAGGTTGTCGAGCGCGCTCTGGAACGGACGGTCCGGCACGTCATGCCCCTCGGCCCGCGCGCGGGAGAGGAAATCGGTGACATAGGCATCGAGCCACAGGTCGCCCGATTCGGCCCGCCAGAGGCCGAAGCCGCCATTGGCCGCCTGATTGGTCAGGACCGAGCGGATCGCGTCGTCGATACGTTGGTTCAGGTCGTCGGCGGTACCAAGCTCCATGACCTCGGCGACGGACGACAGATAGAGGAGCGGCAGCGCGCGGCTAGTGATCTGTTCGGTGCAGCCATAGGGGTAGAGGTCCAGCCGTTGCAGCAGGCCCGCTGCGTCGAAGCGGGCAAGGGGACCGGCAGAAAGGGTCACGCGCGCCGTTTCGGGCCGGAAGCCGGCATAGGCGGCAGAATCGAGGGTGAACGCCTCGCCCGGGGCAAGCGTCAGCCGCGTGGTTTCCGCGACGATGGGATCGTTCGCCGCCACGGACAGGGTAACATCACGGCGGATCACTTCACCGTCCGGCAGGGTGGCGGCGACGGAGATCACCTGCACGCCCGTGGCGCCTTGGGAGATGATCGGGACGGAAATGCGGGCTGCCGCCCCCTCGGTCAACGATACCTGTTGCGGGAACGGGCCAAGCCCAAGGCCATTGGTCGCAGTGAGGGACAGCAACACGTCGCCGATAGGCCCTTCCACATGGGTCACTTCCAGCAGCAGGCGCGCGGTGTCGCCCGGCGCAAGGAAGCGCGGCGCGCTGGGGGTGATGACGACAGGATCGCGGACGATGACATCGCCGGATGCCTGCCCGACCCCGGTATCGGACCAGGCCACGGCCATGACGCGCACCGTGCCGTTGAAGGCGGGCATGTCGAAGCTGGCCTGCACGGTGCCGTCAGGGCCGACGGTAAGGGAGCCGGAGAACAGCGCAACGATTTCCTCGGTCGGCGGATTGGATTGCATCCGCAGGCCCGCGCTGCCGTCACCACCCTGGCGGATACGACCCTCGGCCCCGTCGCGGTTGTCGATCAGGCGGCCATAGATGTCGCGGAAGGCCATCCCAAGGCGGCGCTGGCCGAAATAGTGATCCTGCGGATCGGGCGCTTCGAAGCCGGTGAGGTTGAGGATGCCCAGATCGACGGCGGCGAGGGTGGCGTAGACCGTTTCCCCCTCAACCGCGCCAGCGATGCGGAGCGTCACGTC
>JBBQHZ010000195.1:0-5589 GCA_038324445.1 Rhodobacterales bacterium
AGCACATCCGCTCTCCATTCGGAACGTTTTGATCCGGCGACAACAGGACGATCCCGCCTGCGCTGTCATGCAGACCAAGGATCAGGACCTCGGACATGAACGGGCCAATCTGGCGCGGTGGAAAATTCACCACGCCGATCACCTGTTTGCCGACCAGAGTCTCGGGCGTGTAGTGGGCCGTAATCTGGGCCGAGGATTTCCTCTCGCCGATGTCGCCGCCGAAATCGACCCAGACCTTGATCGCAGGCTTGCGGGCTGCGGCAAAATCCTCGGCCCGGGTGATGGTGCCGACGCGGATATCCACGGCCATGAACTGATCGAAAGTGATCTCGCTCATTTGCGCAACTCGCGGCTCCGATGCGTTGCAGCGGAGACCGTGCGACGCATCAGTTGCGCCAGCCCGTTCTCACCCATCAACACTTCCAACCCCGCCTGCGTGGTGCCGTTGGGCGACGTGACGTTGATGCGGAGCTGTTCGGGCGTCTCGTCGGATTGCTCGGCCAGCGCGCCCGCCCCGGCAACCGTCGCCTTGGCAAGCAACATCGCCATCTCGGCGGGCAGGCCCTCGGCGCGGGCGGCGGCGGCAAGGGCATCGATCATGTAGAAGATATAGGCAGGGCCGGAGCCAGAAATACCGGTAACGGCATCAATCTGGTCCTCGGTCCGCAGGCGCACCACCTGCCCGATGGCCCTCAGCATCCCTTCGGCCAGCTCCAGATCCTCGGGGGTCGAGGCGGCGTTGCCGACAATCGCGGTAATCGCCTTGCCAACGGCGGCGGGCGTGTTGGGCATGGACCGAATGATATGCGCCTCCCGTCCGAAGGCGGCCTCGTAGGTCGAGATCGGCGTTCCGGCGGCGACGGACAGGATCAGGGTGCCAGCCGCACCAAATCCCGCCACCTGCGGCAGCGCATCGTTCATCATCTGCGGCTTGACCGCGATCATCAGTACGGCCGTTGTTTCGGGCAGTTCGCCGTTGATCCGCACGCCGGTTTCCTTGAGCCAGTCGGAAGGATGCGGGTCGATGACATGCACGGCGCCTGCGCGCAGTCCGCCCTGCAACCAGCCCGACAGCATGGCAGAACCCATCTTGCCACAGCCGAGCATCACCAGCCCGCGGCGGTTCACGTCAGACATGTCCACAGTCCGTCCCCCTACACCCGTGTCAGGGCAGTGATTTAAACAATAAGGGCCGGATTGCCAGCCCTCTGCCCCGAGATGGTTTCGAAGTGCGACGCTCAGGCCTCAGTTTCCGGCCCGTTGGTCGGTCGAACCGTCAGCTTCAGGCGGGAATGCGCGCCCCGTTGCGAGGGCGCGCATGGAAGAACGGCCGACGGGAAGAAAATCCGTCGTCAGGCGCGGCCATAGCCTTCACAGATCGCGACATTCATCGCCTGTTCCGGCGTGCGGTCGGACCAGAGGGCCAATTGGAACGCGGGATAGTAGCGCTCGGCCGCCAGAACGGCGGTTTCCACCATGCAGGCAATCTGATCGGGCGAGGCAAGCTGCTCGCCCGCAAGAACCAGACCGTAGCGATAGACCATCAGCTTCTGCGCCGCCCAAAAGGTGAAAGCGCCAGCCCAGCAGCGGTCGTTCACAAGATTCATGGTCTCGTACAGCTTTGCCGCCGTGTCTTTCGGCGGCTCCAGATCGAAGGTGCAGATCATCCGCAATGTCTCGTCGAAAGACGACCAGGCGAGCGTGACCGAATAGGTCCGCCATTGCCCTTCGATGGCCATGGCGATCTGGTCATCGGTGATACGGTCAAAATCCCATTCGTGATGCGCGGCAAGCGTCTCCACGATGTCGATCGGGTGGAGCTCGTCGATATCAAGATACTGTTCAGCGTGTGACATGTCCCCAGACCCTTGTTTTTGGCAGCCTGCGCGGGCCTCGGTAGTACAACCCCGAGGCTCCACAAACGGCTGGGTGTCTTTCATAGGGTTGGGCTGCTCGACCTCAATCCCTACGAAATATGGTGTAGCGTTGTGGACTCGCTGTAAAGAAATATTTTTGTGACGGAAATGGGGGGGCTGCATATCTGCGGGTGTTACCCACAAGATATTGGGGTCGGCGAATACTCGTGTGCTAATGGTCTGCGCGATGGCAAAGCATGGCCATCGACGCATGATCAAAAAGCGCAGCGATTATTCCGCTGCAATCCGGTGCGCTCGACCCATGGCTTGCAGGACAGCGGCCTTCTGGGTCGGTTGAATGCCCTCGGCGGGGATTTCGATGAAGGCGAGACCCGCGCGATGGCAGGCAATCCGCTTCGCTTGATCACGATCGTAAGCGCGACCCCGGTAGTGATCCGCGCCTTGATATTCGACGACTGCAACGGGATCTCCCCGCCAGTTAACGATCAAAAAGTCGACGTATTTCCGGCCCAGCACATGGCCCGCATCGGCCGCCAATTCCAGTTTCGCAGGCGTTGGGACAGGCTGCAAGATTGCGTTGCACGCGACTTGCGAAAAAAGCAGATACGTCGAATCGGCCTCTCGCACGATGGTCCCAAGCTCGCGATAAACGCGATATTCCGAGCCGCCCATGATCTTCGTCGTCCGCCACGCCACTTGTTGTGCCAAGTCGGTGCCTGCAGAATAGAGCTTTTCGACCTTGGCGCGCGCGCTTGGGCAAGGTCAGCCAAGGCAGAGTCCCTAAATGCCTCTGCCATCGCTCGGTGGGACTCGGCGATGCCAAGCTGTTTTTGCGCGTCCTCCGCCTCCTGCTTGGCCCTGTCCCGGTCGGCCTCTGCCGCTTCACGGCGGGCCGCCTGCTTTTTCGCAATCTCAAAGGCGAAAACACAGATGACGATCATCGACCCAAAAATGCCTATGGTGACGATCCTGGCGACGTCCGCCGTTGTGTTCAAGAATTCCATGAAGCTATCGTCGGCGACCACACAGGCGCTTCGATGGCACGATGATGGAAAGACGAAGGCGGCAGCACTTATTTGGAAGCGTCGCCTTCCAGCGCCGCGATGCGGGCTTTCAGCGCTTCGTTCTCCTCGCGCGCCTTCTGCGCCATCGCGCGGACGGCGTCGAATTCGTCGCGGGTCACAAGGTTCCGCTTGGCCAGCCAGCGGTCCATCATGCCGCTCATCGCGGTTTCGGCCTCGTCCTTGGCACCTTGGGCCACGCCCATGGCATTGGTCATCAACTGGCTGAGATCGTCCATGATCTTGTTGCGGGTCTGCATCGGGGGGCGCTCCTGTCTGATACATCCCTGATATGGGAAGTGTGCGGTCCGGATCAAGGTTGACATCGCCGCAACCGCCCCGCACCCAAGGGGCAATCCGTGTGCCCCCGCGAGCCAAGAGGCCTCATGTTCCACGCCATCCCCTTTCCCGACCTGTCGCCCGAGTTGTTCGCGATCGAGATTGGCAGCTTCACCTTCGCCTTGCGCTGGTATGCTCTGGCCTATCTGGCCGGTCTGGGCCTTGGGTGGTTCGTGATCTGGAAGGCCTGCGCGCGCCCCGATCTGTGGCCTGCCAACACGCCGCCGATGCAGCCCCCGCAGGTCGAGGGGTTGCTGACGGCCGTGGTGCTGGGCGTGATCCTTGGCGGGCGACTTGGCTATGTCCTGTTCTACCAGCCGGCGTTCTATCTGGAAAATCCGGGCCTGATCCTGCGCCTGTGGGAAGGCGGCATGTCTTTCCATGGCGGTCTGCTCGGTGTCGCCGTGGCGGCATTGGTCTTTTGCCGCCGCACCGGCGCGCCGCCGGAGCAGGTGGCAGACGCGATGTCGATGGTGATCGGGTTCGGGCTGTTCTTCGGGCGACTGGCGAATTTCGTGAATGCGGAATTGTGGGGTCGCGCATCCGACGCGCCATGGGCCGTGATTTTCCCCGGCGCGGCAGCGCAGGATTGTGCCGGGCCGGTCGGGATCGTAGAATATTTAGGCGCGACTGTCTGCGCCCGACATCCGTCGCAACTCTACGAAGCGTTGTTGGAGGGGGCGTTGCTCAGCGCTGTCGTCCTGTTCCTCGCATGGCGGCGGGGCTGGCTGAAACGGCCCGGTGCCATCACCGGCATGTTCTTCCTGATCTACGGCGCGGCGCGCTTCACAGTAGAGTTCTTCCGCCAGCCCGACGCGCAGTTCACCGGACCCGACAATCCGATCGGGTTTGCCCTGGCCCTCTCGCCGCAGATCGGCCTGACCATGGGGCAGATGCTGTCGATCCCGATGGTGTTGGCGGGGCTGTGGCTGATCGCGCGGGCAAAGCGTGTCACTTGAGGCGCGTCTGAAGGCGCGCATCGCGCGCTTGGGGCCGATGGGTGTGGCGGATTACATGGCCGAGTGCCTGCATGATCCGAAAGATGGCTATTACGCCACCCGCGATCCGCTTGGTGCCGGGGGTGATTTCGTGACGGCACCCGAGATCAGCCAGATGTTCGGCGAATTGTTGGGGCTGTGGCTGGCGCAGGTCTGGATGGATCAGGGTCGGCCTGAAGGGATATTGGCGGAACTGGGACCCGGTCGCGGGACGCTGATGGCGGATGTGATGCGGGCGACGCGGGGCGTCGAGGGGTTTCATGCCGCCTTGGCGCTGCATCTGGTGGAAGCCTCGCCCGTGCTGCGCGGTATTCAGGCGAAAGCATTGGCGGCTAATGCGCCCATCTTCCATGACGGCGTCGGCGATCTGCCCGAGGCCCCCCTCTTCCTGCTCGCCAACGAATTCTTCGACGCCCTGCCGATCCGGCAGTTCCAGATGAACGATGCCTGCGACTGGCAGGAGCGGCAGGTGGGCCTCGTTGGTGACCGCCTTATCTGGGGCCTCGCCCCCCCTTCCCCGTTGAGCGTGCAAGACGGCTTCACCCCCGGCATGGTGGTCGAGACCTGTGCTCCGGGCGAAGCGATTGCCCAGGAGGTCGGGCGCAGGATCGCGCGCCATGGCGGAGCGGCCCTGATCGTTGACTACGGCGACACCGACAGCCAGGGCGACACGTTTCAGGCAGTCAAGGCGCACATCTATGCCGACCCCCTTGAGGACCCCGGCAATACCGATCTGACTGCCCATGTGGCCTTTGGCCCGCTGGCCCGCGCCGCCGCACCCGCCGTTGCCTCGGCCCTTGTGCCGCAAGGCGTGTTCCTTGAACGGCTTGGCATCACGGCGCGGGCACAGGCATTGGCCCGCGGATTGTGCGATGGCGCCCTTCAGGCGCACATCTCTGCACACCGGCGGTTGACGCACCCCCAGGAAATGGGAAACCTGTTCAAGGTGATGTCCTTGCTGCCGCCAAATACCCTGCCGCCCCCTGCTCTGGAGCCCGCCCCATGACGGTGACTGCCCTCAGCCTCGATCCGGTGACCTCGCCGCTTCTCGACGGCGTGCGGCACGGCTTTTTCACGCGGGTAGGCGGCGCCTCGACAGGGGTATTCGCCGGGCTGAATTGCGGCGCGGGCTCGTCCGACCTTGCAGAGGTCGTGGCGCTGAACCGGGCAAGGGTGGCAGATGCGATGGGCGTGGACAATGCCGCCCTTGTGGGCGTGCATCAGGTGCATTCCCCCGATGTCGTGGTGGTGACAGAACCGGGTTCCGGGCGTCCGCGCGCCGATGCGCTGGTGACGGACGTGCCGGGCATCGCG
>JBBQHZ010000196.1:0-5580 GCA_038324445.1 Rhodobacterales bacterium
TTGCCGCGCTGCATGAACTCCGACCGCAGCAGCTTGTAGTCGATGTCGAATTGCAGCGCCTTGGCGGCTGCGTAGAGGTTGGAGCCGTCGATAAACAGCGCCAGTCGTTCGTCCCGGTAAAACATTAATATGTCCAATGCCCGTGAGTGAGTGTAATGCACCGGCGGCCTTGAAATTTCCGGGAGTGAACCGGACAGCCCCCGAAGCAGGGTAGCAGACCAATATGGCGGAGCACGGGGTTGGTGCAAGGGACGATGTATCCATTTTATGACGCAATGGGCCTGATCGCGCTTGGGGCGAACCTCCCCTCGGGCGGAATTCCGCCGGAACGCTCGGTTCCTGCCGCCATGGCGCGCCTGGCACAGGCCGTGGGGGGCGATGTGGTGTGCAGTCGCCTGTTCCACACCCCGGCCTTCCCGGTGGGGTCAGGGCCGCAATTCGTCAACGCAGCAATGCGGGTGGATTGGCGGGGAACGGCTCAGGAACTGCTCGACATCCTGCACAAGATCGAGGCTGCCTTTGGCCGCACGCGCGCCCATCGCTGGGAAGCGCGGGTGATGGACCTCGACCTGATCGCCTTGGGCGATGCGATCCTGCCCGACGCCGCGACCCGCGCGCATTGGGCGGGCCTTCCGCCCGAGGTTGCCGCACGGCAAGTGCCCGATCAGTTGATCCTGCCGCATCCGCGAATGGCGGAACGCGCCTTTGTGCTGGCACCCCTGGCCGATGTCGCGCCCGATTGGGTCGACCCCGTCAGCGGCCTCAGCGTGGCGCAGATGCTGGCAGCGCGCCCGGCAGAGGAACGCGCCGCGATCTTGCCCCTTGACTAGGCTCGATTGACTGGGCCCGAATCCGGTTGTCAAGCGGGGATGCGGCCATTATGTAGGCCGCTCTGATCCGATATTTTCTAGAGTCTGGAGTGCCCGCATGGCCCGCGTCACGGTTGAAGATTGCGTTGATAAGGTCCCGAATCGGTTTGAGTTGGTGATGCTTGCATCCCACCGCGCGCGGGAGATTGCCGCGGGCGACCCGGTGACCGTCGACCGCGACAACGACAAGAACCCCGTCGTTGCCCTGCGCGAGATTGCCGACGAAACTCAGGGAGCCGACGATCTGCGCGAGCGTCTGATCGAAAGCCTGCAGACCCAGATCGAAGTTGATGAGCCTGAAGCCGACGCCATGGCGTTGCTGCAGGGTGTCGACGCCGACCGCCCCAGCCGCGATGACATGAGCGAAGAGCAGATGCTGCGCGCGCTGATGGAAGCGCAGGGCCAGAAATAAGGATGGGTCAGAAGTGACCGCAGAGGTCAGGCTTGACCAATCCGCCGGTGCCGAGGAAATCGACGCCGACGACCTGTTGAGCCTGATCCGCATCTACAATCCCAGAACCAACGAGCGTCTGATCCGCGACGCCTTCGCCTATGGCCGCGCGATGCATGCGGGCCAGATCCGCCAATCCGGCGAGCCCTACTTTTCCCATCCCGTCGCCGTCGCCGCGATCCTGACCGAACAGCAACTGGACGATGCCACGCTCGTCACGGCGCTTCTGCACGACACGGTCGAGGATACCCGCTCGACCTACGGCGAAGTGGCCGAGCGGTTTGGCGAGGAAATCGCCGAACTGGTCGATGGCGTCACCAAGCTGACCAACCTGCAACTGAGCAACCGCGAAAGCAAGCAGGCCGAGAATTTTCGCAAGCTGTTCATGGCGATGTCCAAGGACCTTCGCGTCATCCTCGTGAAGCTGGCCGACCGCCTGCACAACATGCGCACGATCCGCCACATGCGCCCCGACAAGCAGCGCCAGAAGGCGCACGAGACGATGGATATCTATGCGCCGCTGGCGGGCCGCATGGGCATGCATTCGATGCGGGAAGAGCTGGAGGATCTGTCGTTCCGGGTCCTCAACCCCGAGGCGCGCAGCTCCATCCTGCGCCGCTTCATCACGCTGCAGCGCGAAACCGGCGACGTGATCCCCAAGATCACCGACGATATCGAGGCGGTGCTGGAAAAGCACGGCCTGAAGGCGCAGGTTTTCGGGCGGGCCAAGCGGCCGTTCTCGATCTGGCGCAAGATGCAGGAGAAAAAGCTGGCCTTCTCGCGGCTGTCCGACATCTACGGCTTTCGCGTCATCACCGAGCGCGAGGATGATTGCTACCGCGTCCTTGGCGCGATCCACCAGCGCTGGAAATCGGTGCCGGGGCGCTTCAAGGACTATATCAGCCAGCCGAAATCGAACGGCTATCGCTCGATCCACACCACCGTCTCCGGGCGCGACGGCAAGCGGGTCGAGGTGCAGATCCGCACCCGCCAGATGCACGAAGTGGCCGAGGCCGGCGTTGCCGCCCATTGGGCCTACCGCGATGGCGTGCGGGTGCAGAACCCCTTTGCGGTCGATCCGGCCAAGTGGCTGGAAAGCCTGAACGAACGATTCGAGAATGCCGAGGATAACGACGAATTCCTCGAGCATGTGAAGCTCGAGATGTATTCCGACCAGGTGTTCTGCTTCACGCCCAAGGGCGATGTGGTGAAACTGCCGCGTGGCGCCACGCCGATCGACTTCGCCTATTCCATCCATACCCGCATCGGCTCGTCCTGCGTCGGTGCCAAGGTGGACGGCTTGCGGGTGCCGCTGTGGACGCGGCTGAAGAACGGGCAATCGGTCGACATCATCACCGCCGAGGGGCAGACGCCGCAGGCGACATGGATCGACATCGCCACCACGGGCCGCGCCAAGGCCGCCATCCGGCGCAGCCTGCGCGAGGTCGACCGCGACCGCTACATCAAGCTCGGCCGCGAACTGGCGCGCGTGGCGTTCGAGCAGATCGGCAAGAAGGCCACCGAAAAGGCGCTGGCGACAGCCGCCAAGGCGCTGACGCTCCGTGGCGCGGACGAGGTGCTGGCGCGAATCGGCTCCGCCGAACTCAGCGCGCGCGAGGTCGTCGCCGAACTCTATCCCGAACTGGCGCAGACCGCCGACCGGGGCGCGGTGGACGAGGCGCGCGCCGTCATCGGCCTGCCCCCCGGCGCGCGCACCCAGCGCGCGCAATGCTGTCAGGCGGTCCCGGGCGAGCGCATTGTGGGCATCACCTATCTGGGGCGCGGGCCGCTGGTCCATGCCATCGACTGCCCGGCGCTGGCCGCCTTCGACGAGATGCCCGAGCGCTGGATCGACCTGCACTGGACCGATGGCCGCCACGCGCCGGTGCATAACGTGACGCTGGATGTCACGATCTCCAACGAAAACGGCGTGCTGGGGCGCATCTGCACCTTGATCGGCGAGCAGAACGCCAATATCTCAGATCTGAACTTCATCGACCGCAAGCCCGACTTCTTCCGCCTGCTGATCGACGTCGATGTGCGCGACGCCGAGCATTTGCATGCGGTGATGATGGCGGTCGAGGCAGATAGCGACGTGGCGACGCTGGATCGCTCGCGTGATCTGGACCGCAGGCCCTAAAGCCTCCATATGTCGGTCATCTGGAACGACCCGGCATTCCCCGGGTCCAAGTGATTAATGAGGGGCGTGATCGTCCGTGTTCAGACGCCGCGACTACAGACCATGGTATCGGATCGTGCTGGAGTTCCTGTGGCCCCGGGGCGGCTGGGTGCGCGCGGCGACCTATGTGAAGCATCGCATGCGCCGCCTGCCCGGCTCGCCCGAGCAGATCGCGCGCGGCGTGTTCGCCGGCACGGTCACGATCTTCACCCCCTATTTCGGCCTGCATTTCATCGTCGCCGCACTGATCGCGCGCGTGATGCGCGGCTCGATCCTTGCGGCACTTCTGGCGACGTTCCTGGGCAATCCCCTGACCTACGTGCCGATTGCGGTGATCTCGCTGAACCTCGGGCATTTCATGCTGGGCTCGCGCACGCAGGTCGGCGTCAGCGACAGCATGTTCGAGCGCTTCGGGGCTGCGGCGGGGGATTTGTGGTATAATTTTCTGGCAATCTTTACGCCCGAGCGTGCGGACTGGCACGAATTGGCGGTGTTCTGGGATACCGTCGTCTGGCCGTGGACCGTCGGCGGGATCATCCCCGGCATCATCTGCGGGACGACCTGCTATTTCATCACGGTGCCCGTCGTGCGGGCCTACCAGAAGGGCCGCGCGGCACGCCTGCGCAAGAAGATGGACAAGCTCCGCCGTCAGGCGGACGCGGCTGAGTAATCGGGCTGAGTGATTGAGCCGAGTAATCAGGCCGAGGAATTGGGCGGAGGGGCCGACATGGACAAATTGCGACTAGGCGTGAACATCGACCACGTGGCAACGCTGCGCAATGCGCGCGGGGGCGCGCTGCCCGATCCGGTGCGTGCCGCCATACTGGCCGAACGCGCCGGTGCGGATGGCATCACCGCGCATCTGCGCGAGGACCGTCGCCATATCCGCGACGCCGATATTGCCGCGATCATGGCCGCCATTTCCATCCCGCTGAACTTCGAGATGGCCGCCACCGACGAGATGCAGGCCATAGCCCTCGACCACCGGCCGCACGCTGCCTGCATCGTCCCCGAACGGCGGCAAGAGCGGACGACAGAGGGCGGGCTTGAAGTGGCCGGGGACGCGAACCGTCTGGCCACCTACATCGCGCCGCTGCGCGACGCCGGCATCCGCGTCTCGCTGTTCATCGCCGCCGTGCCGGAACAGATCACCGCCGCCGCCCGCATCGGCGCACCGGTCGTGGAACTGCATACCGGCGCCTATTGTGATTTCGCCAACGAGGGGCACGTCGCCGCCCGCGACGCAGAGCTTGCCCGCCTGATCGCCGGGGCCAGACAGGCCGCCGATCTGGGGCTCGAGGTGCATATGGGCCATGGCCTCGCCTATGACACCGTCGGGCCGATCGCGGCATTGCCCGAGGTGGCGGAACTCAACATCGGCCATTTCCTGATCGGCGAGGCGGTGTTTGTCGGGCTCGAGGCCGCCATGGCCGAGATGCGGGCCTGCATGGACCTCGCCCGAGGCTGAGGCGGATGGTGAAGCGGAGGCGGACAGATTGTGATGCCGTCCGCGATGCGCCATGCTTGCAGGGATCGGGATCGGCTCAGGAGGGTATGATGCGGCGACTTTCAATTCTTGCCTTGGCGCTTGTCCTTTCGGCGCTGCCTGCCACGGCGCAGGTGGTAGGCGCCTGCGAGGGGTGGGTGGCCAACGCCCGCAACCTGATGATGCCGCCCGAGGTTTCGGTGCAGACCTTCGCCAATGGCGAGGTGCGGGTGATCGGGCTGGACACGTCGGAACCGGCCTGCTGTTCGGCGCATCTGATGGTCGACTACTTCGTCGAGTCTGAACCCTTTCCCCTATGCGCGCTGATCTCGGCCGGGACCGGCGGCAACGGCTTTTCCGGGCTGCGGATGGAGGACCTTTCCACCACCTACGATCCGGTCGAGGGGCTTGTCCTGACGCTCCCCGCCGGGCGCCATGACAATGCGACGGGCGGCAGCGTGATGTCGCCCCTGCGGGTGGTGATCAACCGGGCAACGGCCACCGTCACCGCGCGGCACGACTGACCCCGGCATGATCCTCGGCATCGGCACCGACCTTGCGAATATCGAACGGATCGCCCGCGCGCTCGACCGTT
>JBBQHZ010000197.1:0-5342 GCA_038324445.1 Rhodobacterales bacterium
GCGGGGTGCGCATTCAGACGCAGGGTGCGCACCTGCGAACCGCGCACCCAAAGGTGCGAACCCAGAAAAAACATCTCACGCTAGGGGAGCGTTGCGCCTCTGCCCCCCGCATACACCTGAATCTCGGGTGGAACCAAGGGCCGGGGGGCTGCACGAGCAGGGCCAGAAAGCCGACGAAACCGTTGCGATCTGATCCGCACAAGTCTTCCGAGCATAGGAAATATATGCCCTGAAAGTGTTGCATCTGTCGCGCCGGAAGTTCGACGTGTTTGCCCGTCATAACAACGTGCCCGCCCCGCTTTCGTCCGGTTTGACCACGTTCTTATCCGCTGCCCTCTTCGGCGCGCTCACCTTGCGCCGTGATTTATCCAGCGCATTCAGATGCTTGGCGATGGTCAGGAGGGACGCCGCCCAGCGTCGCCACGCGGTCGATCGGACCACCCCGGCGCGGATGCAAACTTGCCGCCACCGCACGCCTTCCGCCCGCAGCCAGACGATCCGTGCATCTTCGGGGTCGAGCCACGCCAGCCAGCCAATGCAATCCTCCATCCGCTGGATATCGCGGGCGCTGGGCACAACCCGCATCCGGACCTCGTCGTCGCCATAGGCCTGCTGGGCGTCGCGCACGTATTCCGGCCAGGACTGCCCGTAGCCTTTGGCGCCGGAGCCCGGCGGGTTGGGCAGGCGGCGCAGGGTGAGGGCGGCATCCTCGAACTGATCTTCGATTTCGCGGGGTGTGATGGGCATCATGGCCTCCGTTCTGGTCAATAAATCTGGTGCGCGCGCAGCGTGGCCTCGGTCAACAGCCCGGCCCGCAGCAGCGCGTCCCGCGTGGTGTTGTTCACGGCGCTGGGCGGGACGAAGCGGCCCGAATGAAGCCATTCAGCGGTACGCTGCAGCACGTCCTGCTGGCTGGTCGGGGCGCTGGCTGTGGCCGCACTTCCCATTTCCCCAGCATTCTTCGCTCTCACCGCCAGCGCCATCCTTTGAGCGTGGCGCTTGGCAATCGCCGTTGTGAAGTACGCCCATGTGCGGATCGGCTCGTCTCGCTGGCGCTTGGTCCGCTCGGCAAGCGTGGGCAGGATGTCTGTGGCAAGGTCGTAGCCCGTTGCCAGCCAGGCATCGATCACCCGCTGGGTCGTGGTGATCGCCGCCCTCGCCGCTGGGGTCAGCCCTTCACCGCAGGCTGCGAGGCAGGCCTCCGCCGCATCGCTGCTCGCGCCTGCGTCACGCGCGGTAGTAGTTACTGGTTCTCTTACAAAGTTAGTGTCCAGATTCTGGACACGGCTTCTGCCAGTGTCTGGACACGGCTTTTGCGGTTCTCCATGTCCAGAATCTGGACACGGCTCGGCGGTGAAATCATCCTCGAAGCCCAAAACATAGCGGGTGGATTTCTGCTTGCGGGTGACTCCATCCACCCGCCGCTGCCTGCGGATCAACCCGGCGGTTTCCAGCTTTTCGAGGTGGGTGTTCAGCGACGCGCGGGAGATTTCGGCATCGGCCGACAACTGGTCCTGCGACGGGAAACACCCGAAATCCGGGTTGTGCCGGTCGCAGAGATACCAGAGCACCAGCTTGGTCACGGGGCTCAGCCCGCGCTGCTGGATCGCCCAGTTGGTAGCCTTATGGCTCAAAGCGCCGCCGTGACGGTCAGGCGTTTCACGATGGCGGCCATCAAGGCGATCCGCCGGTCGGCGGCAGCCTGGCGCATTTTGCCCGCCCGGACGCGGGACCAGTAATACTGGTGCCGCATGCCCAACTCGCGCTGGGCCTCGGCAATCAACGCTGTGACGGGGATCGTTCCATCGGGGGAAAACTGTGCCATGATCGCCCCTTCAGCGCCGACCGGCGACAGCGCGGCTGACACCCGCCTTGCGGGCCTCCTGCTGGCGCAGCCAGTCCCTGACGGCCTCCATGCGGTAGAGCACCTTGCGCCCCACCCGGACGCAGGGCGGGCCCATGCGACGCGTCTCCCAGCGCTGCAGCGTATCGACCGACAGGGTCAGTTCCTGGGCAAGGTCAGCGCGATTCAGCCAGCCGGTTAGCAGGCCGGAATCCACCTCCGACGCGGCTGGGTCCACTTCCTTCAAGCCAATGTTCTTCATGTCTTTTCTCCATGCCCGGCGCTCCCAGATCGGTGCGCTGAAATCGGTCAGGGGAGACAAGCACAGGCGGGCCACCGGCAGAGAGGCAGAAACCGGCAGAAACAAACCGGCAATTCTGCCGGTCGGGTTATCCACCGCTATCGGAGGCACCAGCCCGGATTTCGATAGGAACAAACCATGAACTCTGACAACTACAGGGAGAGCAGGTCATCGCTAGAATCGCCGGATGGCCGCCCGCGCCGAAGGGTTGGGGTCAGGCTTCGTGCGTTGCGAAGCCGCAGCCTCATCCGGTATCAAACAGGAGGCAGGCATGGTGTTTCCGGTGCAGTATTTCTATTCGATCCTTGAGGTCGCAGGTCGTTGGGGGTGCACCCAGACCGAGGTCATCAACTATGCGCTATCCGACGAGATCAGTCTGGTGGCGGGGTTTTCGGCGGTCAAATTCGGCACCGACTGCGCGGCCGGGTTGATGCATGTGCCTGGCAGCGAAGTGCGGGCGTTGTTCCGTCCCTACGGCAAAGGCGCGAAGAAAATCTACGTGACCCAAGCGCGCCGGTCGCCGGGCGAGGACTGGAAGACAATCACCGAACCCGCGCGCGGCGTGCGGCTGACTGCGGCGGACATCATGATCACATCCAAGGAAATCGACCGCTTCGAGGAGGCCCACAGCATCGGCCGCACCCGTAGCGCTGGACCCGGCACGCCGACCAAGTACGACTGGGAGGCCTTTCACTTCGCCCTGTTCAAACGCATCTTTCAGCGCGGATTTCCTTTGCAGCAGCGTGAGTTGGTCTTGGAAATGCAGGAGTGGTTCATCGGCAATTCCGCCGATGGCGAGGCACCCGACGAGAGCACGATCCGCCGTCGGATCAAGGCGATCTGCCAGGAACTGAAGCCTGACTGAACCGGCTTTTCCGACACCGCAAAATCAGCGGCAGAATTGCCGGTTTGTTTCTGCCGGTTTCTGCCTCTCTGCCGGAACCCGGCGTAGAGCAGGTTGCTCTTTGCCGACTCTCGATCCTCAGTCGGCCTGAAATGGAGGGCCCGCATGGGAACGCATCTAACCGAACGCGTTGTAAAGGCTGCCGAAATCGGCACGCGCAAGTATGTGATCTTTGACGAGGCTTGCGCGGGCTTCGGGCTTTGCGTGTTCGAGTCCGGCCGCAAGACATTTATCCTGATCTACCGCGCCGCAGGGCGGCAGCGGCGCATGACGATCGGCACGTGGCCGAGCTGGTCGGTGATCGCCGCCCGGGAGGAGGCCAAGCGCCTCAAGCGCGACATCGATCGCGGCGAAGATCCGATGGACACGCGGACCAATGCCCGGCACGCGCCCACCATTGATGAACTGGTCGACAGGTACATCGACGAACATTTGCCGAAACTGTCTGCATCCAGCGCCAAGGATCAGGCCAGCATGCTCAAGACGCTGGTCTTGCCCGACTGGCGATCGCGCAAAGTGGCCGACATAACGCCGACCGATGTCGACAGGTTGCTGGTCAAGGTCGCGGCAGGGCGGCCACGGGTCTGGAAGAAACCGGTCAAGCCGATGGCGGTGCCCCGGGCGTTCAAATCAAAACGCTTCGCACCAAAGTCCCCGCCGAAGACGTTCAAACCGACGCCGGTGCGCGCCAACCGCGTCGGCGAAGTGCTGCGCAAGATGTTCAGCCTGGCCGTCACGTGGAAAATGCGCACCGACAATCCTGCCACTAGTTTTCGCAAGCGTCCGGAAACTGCACGCGAGCGCTTCCTCTCCTTCGATGAAATCCAGCGCCTCGCCGACGCACTCTGCGCCGATCCCGATCAGCGCGCCGCCGGTATCATCCGCCTCTGCATGCTGACGGGCGCCCGCTGCGGCGAAGCCCGCACGGCCACATTCGACCAGTTCAACCTCGACCTCGCCATCTGGACCAAGCAGGCCGCCTACACCAAACAGCGCCGGGTTCACCGTGTGCCGATCTCGCACGAGGCGGTCGCCCTGATCCGGCTGCGCGGGGATGCCGTGCCGAAGGGCTGCCCGTTCCTCTTCCCTGGCGATGTGCCGGGCCAGCCGGTGGTTGACCTCAAGCGCTTCTGGGAGCGGATGCGCGTGCAGGCCGAAATCCCCGACGTCCGCATCCACGACCTGCGCCACACCTTCGCCTCGCTGCTGGTCTCTGGCGGCGCCTCGCTGGAGATGATCGGGCGGCTGCTCGGCCATACCCAGATCGGCACCACCCAGCGCTACGCTCACCTGATCGACTCGCCGCTGCGGGCCGGAGTGAACGCCGTGGGGGAGATGCTGAAGGCTCGGCTGAGGGTGGTCGGGGAGGGTGAAAACGGCACCGTTCGGGCAAACGTCGCTTGATTGCAATGCTATCACTGCCTATCTTCGGCCCTGCAACCGGAGGGCAACATGGCCAGCATCACGATTCGCAATCTCGACGACGATGTAAAGCGCCGCCTGCGTGTGCGGGCGGCCGAGCATGGCCGCTCAATGGAGGAAGAGGCGCGCGATATCCTGCGGCAAGTCGTCGGACAGCCCAGCGCCTCGAAGAACCTTGGTCTGGCAATCCACCAGCGGTTCGCAGCGCTGGACGGCGTTGATCTTGCGCTGCCCGTGCGGACGCCGATGCGCGCCTCGCCGGACTGTGAGTGACGCATGATCATCATCGACACCAATGTCGTGTCCGAATTAATGCGTGCAAAACCGGCCTCAGCGGTCCTTGAATGGTTCGCCGGTCATGCTGCCGATGCTTTGTTCCTAACGGCGATCAGCGAGGCTGAATTGCGAACGGGCGCAGCCATCCTGCCCGCCGGGCAGCGTCGCGACCGCCTTGTCGGCGCAATCAATGCACTGATCGATCAGGACTTCGCTGGCCGCATCCTGCCCTTCGACAGCCCCGCCGCCCGCAGTTACGCCGAAATAGCCGCCTCGCGCCGTGAAGCGGGCAAGCCGATAATGGATGCAGACTGCCAGATCGCCGCTATTGCCCGTGCCTGTGATGCGGCCATTGCGACGCGAAACGTCAAAGACTTTGACGGTTGTGGCATAGACGTCATAAACCCCTGGAATGAAGCAGAAAATAGCTAACCCAGTTGGTGCTTCGGCGAAAAATCAACATTCTGGAGGATCAATGCCTAAACGGACAAGTGCGAGATCAGGTAGTGAGCTCTTCATCGTCGACAACAGTGATGATGAATGGCGGGCGCTCCGCTACATCCGTGACTGGTGCCAAATCTCGCGATCTATAGATG